>JAZQWK010000052.1:0-6378 GCA_045632325.1 Eubacteriales bacterium | reverse complement strand
GAACGACCTTGTCGACGAAATAGACGCTCGTTCCGCGCTGATACGCTTCCGTGTCAATGACGTTATTCTGTCGGACGTATTCGCCGACGTCGGCAATGTGCACGCCGAGCAGCCATCCACCCTCCGTCTTTTCCAGAGAGATCGCATCGTCCAGGTCCTTGGCATCAGCCGAGTCGATCGTGAAGATCATCCGATCGCGCAGATCAAGCCGTCCCTCACAGGAGATCTCCCGCGCCGCCTGCTTGTCTGCCAATGCGAGAACCTCGGCGGGAAATTCACAGCGGATGCCGTTTTCGCGCAGAACCGCCGCGTAATTGGCATCAAGGGATTCCGTGTCACCGAACACGTGCGTGATCTTACCCTGTGCCACCGGGTAATCGGGCTTGGGATATTTGAGGATCTCCGCCTCGACCTTATCACCCGGTTTTGCGTCGCCGAGATCCGTCGGGCGGATCTGCACCTCTGCCGTAATGCGGTCGTTGTCAGGCTCGACAAAATAGCGCGGCGCACCCTTTTTATAGCGCGGAAGCTCTTTATACAGCGTTCCCGTGACGTGCGTTACCGCGCGCGTGATGATGCGGATGACCGATGCTTCCGTGCGGCGGCGGTTTCCCTCACGCTCGGGCGTATGCTGTTTGCCGCCGTGCTTGCCGCGGCTCTGTCGCGAGGATGCGTGCGCGGACTTTTTCGGTTCTTCCGTGATTCTGACCATGACGGTATCCCCCATCATGGCGCCGCCCGTTTTGTCGCCGCCGATGAACAGATCCTCGGGATACAGATGTGCGTACCGCGCATCGGGCACAACGAAGCCAAAGCCCTTGGCGTTGGCACGGAAGGTTCCCGTCACATAGCCGAGCTGTGCACCGCAGACGATATTGCCGCGTCCGCTCCGTCCAAGCTCCTTGCTGTTGATCATATCCTCCACCGTTTTGTAAAACGATGCGTCAAACGCCTCGTCGTCGGTGATCGCCTCTGCCATCCTGTCTCTGACCAGCACGGCCAGCTCCTCGGGCATACAGGCGTCATAGCTTTTTGCCGTCGTCAGATCCATCAATATCTCTCTGATCGTTTCATTCCCCATCTGTGTCTGCTCCTTCCGTCATCCTGTCGTCAGTATCCCCAAAATGCATAAAGAAAACCGCTTCGGTCGTCCCAAAGCGGTTTGATTTCAATTATTCTGCAGCCTCAGTTTCAGCTTCGGTAACAGCGTCTGCTGCAGTATCTGCGGTGGTGTCCGCCGTGGTATCAACAGTATCGGAAACCGTGGGCGTATTGAGTGCATCCTCAAAGCTCTTGTAATCTTCAACTGCGGTATCCTGCATGATATAAACGACGACGACGATGATAACGAAGATGATCGCGATGACCGTCGTGATCTTGGAAAGCATCTTATCGATGGTGGAACCCTTGGTCTTGCCGAAGAAGGTTTCCGCACCGCCGGCAATCGCACCGGAGATGTTCTTTGCCTTACCGTGCTGCATCAGAACGGATACGATCAGGAAAAGCGCAAATACAAGTAAAATAACACCCAGAACAGTTAACATGAATATTCCTCCAAAATGTTCGTCATTACGTATTGAATTGCGGCGGCGCAACGATGAAATGCATACCATTCCGCACATGATACCCTATTATATCATGTTTTTAAAAAAATTGCAATAGATAAACGGAAATTTTTTTGGAAATTTTCATTTTTTTGGAAATATCGTTCCGTTTACGCAGATCAGAACTCCACGTCGCCCTCAAACAGGCTGTCATCGACCTCGGCAAGCGAGAAGATGGTCTTCGGTGCGGGATCGCGCTTGAGCCACATACCGTCGGTGAAGTCGGGAATGGACTTAGAGGCAGAGCCCTCTGCAATCGATTCCTCGGAGAGAATACCGACCGCCATCAGCGTTGCGGAGTCGTAAACGTCGATGGGCGTCTGGGTCTTGTTGCGGACGGCGTCGAGGAACGCGCGCATAACGAGCCAGTCCATACCGCCGTGACCGCCCGTGTATTCGGTCGCCTTGGTCTTTTTCCACAGCGGATGCTCAAATTCTTCCCAATACTCGGACATCGGCTGCCAGCTCTCGCCCTGCGATCTGCCCTCAATGTGCAGTGCGTGGAGATCTTCCATCCAAAGACCGTTCGTACCCTGTACTCTGCCGCCGCGGGAATACGGACGCGGAGAGGAGGTGTCGTGGGTCAGAACGATGGTCTCGCCGTTTGCACAGCGGATGGTCGTCGTGATGATATCACCGAGGCGGAAGTCAGCGTTCGACATCGGATGCTCGTCGCCGTACTTATCCTTGAGGTACTTGTTCAGACCGCGGGACTTGGTTGCCATCGCGTTGAGGCTCATCAGACGGTTGCCGCGGTTGATGTCCAGATACGTCATGATCGGACCGAGCTCGTGCGTCGGATACAGCTCGGCATTGCGGTGCAGATAGTGCCATGCGCGCTCGTGGTCTGTCTTGAACGAATCGGCAACGGCACGCAGATCGTGCTCGTAGCCGCCCTGGCAGTGGAGCACTTCGCCGAACAGACCCTTCTTGATCATGTTCAGAACGGTCATTTCCTCGCGGTTATAGCAGCAGTTTTCCATCAGCATCGCGGGAACGCCGGTTTCCTCATACGTGCGAACGAGATCCCAGCACTGCTGGATCGACTGCGCGGGACCGACTTCAAACGCAGCGTACTTGCCCTGCTTCATCGCGTCGATGGCGATCTTGACGTGGTCGTTCCAGTACGTCGTGATCATGATCGCTTCCGCGCCGTCGTCAAGTCGGGTGACGTCACGCCAGTTGACCGAGCCGAACACCTCGTGTCCGTACTTGTCCGCGCACATCTGACGACCGCGCTCCATGCGATCCTCGTGCTTGTCGCAAACCGCCGTGATCTCAACGTCTTCCATCTTCAGAAGCTCGGAAAGCCACCAGGTACCGCGTCCGCCGAGACCGATAATGCTCATTTTAATGGTTCTCATAGTCATATCTCCTTATATCACAGACACATTCACTGCGTCAGAATTCAAAATTATGCGTACCCGCACCGCAGACGACGACGTCGTCACCGACGGTGATGCTTGCCGTCACGCCGAACGGAATTGCAGCAGACAACAACGTCTTGCCCCAGCGGCGGGACCAGCGAACGCCGATCTGCCCCTTGACCGTATCAAGCGCACACTGTGCCGAGGAAAGTCCCTCGGGATAATACGGCTTGATCTCGACGGTTTTATAACCGCGGTCCGTCGGCTTGACACCGCACAGGTATGCGTAGAACCAGTAGCCGACCGCGCCGTACATCGGATGACAGTGCGAGTTCATGCCGAAATCTTTTTTCTGCTCAAAGCGTTCCCAGACGGTCGTTGCCTCGTTCTGCAGCATGAAGCCGAAGGACGGATACGTTTCCTTGGTGATCAGCTTCCACGCGTCCGCGGTATAGCCGTATTCGCACAGCATATCCATCAGATAGCGCGTGCAGAGATTGCCCGTCGTGATCTGATACGCACGCGCTGCAAGGTCCGCATGGAGCACGTCTGCCGCCGCCTGTCGGGATTCCGTCGGCAAAATACCGAGCCACAGCGCAAATGCCTGTGCACCCTGGGAGCCAGAGTCAACCATTGCGGTATCCGCGTGCCACCACTTTGCAAGGAATGCCGCTTTGACGCGCGCACCAAGCTTTTCATACTTCTCTCTGTCCGCATCGCGTCCGAGAATTTCCGCAAAACGGGTGAGCAGACAGCAGTTATAATAGGAATATCCCGTCGACATCAGAATACCGTCGGTCACGCCGGAATGAGGATCTTCCTTTGCAGCACACGCGTATTCGGGACCTGCCCAGTCGCCGTAGTAGGTATAATTGACGATGTAATCGGTGCTGTTGGCAAGCAGACAATCCTCCCATGCAGCAAAGCCGTCAAAGGATTCTTCCAGAATCGCCTTGTTGCCCGTATGCAGATACGCCTGCAATCCTGCCACGAGATAAGAGGAGCAAACGGGGTCTGCCGGAATTCCGCCGAACGAAATACGCGGCGAGCAGCAGCAGAACGCGCCTTCCCCGTTCTGTTCGTCGCGGATGTCGCGGATGATCTTCGGGAACATACGGCCGATATCGAAGTTGTACGGCGTTTCCTCAAAGCGCACCGTCGCGTCGTTCATCCACGCCATGCGTTCGTTTCTCTGCGGACAGTCGGTCAGAATGGAGTGCATATTTGCGCGCTCCGTCTTGACGACCATATCCTGAATGGCGTTGACAATGGCAGAACCGCATCGGAACGTCGATTCGTTCTTGATATCGTTATACTGCGCAACCGCCATGATGTTGTGGCGGTCAAAGAGCGGAATCCCCTTGATCTCTGCGTAACGGAAGCCGTGATAGGTAAACCTCGGCTGCCAGACCGTCAGATCGCGGTCATCGCCTGCGGCAATGTAGGTATCGGTCTGCTTTGCAGAGCGAAGCGTATCGGTAAACAAAAATCCGCGCTCGTCAAGCTCCTCCGAGAAGCGCACGGTGACAACCGCACCGCGCTTCATGCGTGCGGGCAGCAGAACACGTGCGACACCTGCGATATTCTGCCCGAAGTCCACGATATAGGTTCCGCGCTCGGGTTCGGTCATGGCAATGGGGGTATAGGTCTCGCGCATACGGATCGGCTCCAGCGCCATCGGACGAAGCGTGCCCGTCGGAGCGCCGTCCAAGGAAACTGCGTGCAGAAGCTCTGCTGCGTAGTCTTTTTCTCCTTCATCCAGCGGCTGATCCCACAGAGGATCGGATTCGTTTGCGTCGTACGTTTCGCCGTTGAAGACGTGGGCGTACGTAATCGCGCCGTATTTCCACTTCCACTTTTCGTCGGTACACAGGCACTGCTTGGTGCCGTCGGAATAGAACAGGTGCAGCTGGGCGTTGAGAGCGGGTGCACCGTAGATCTCAGGTTCCTTACCGCCGTTGACCGCGGTCAGCTGCTCGTCGGGATTGTTGCGCCATCCGGGTGCGACCGTAATGCCGATGCAGTTGTCACCGACCTCAAGCAGCTCGCCGACGTTCGGCATCACCGCGTAATAACAGGTCTTGTTGTAATCGGAAACGGCAGGATCCATGACCGCATCGTCAGCGTCTATGCCGTTGACGGTCACGCGGTGATAGCCGATGCCCGAAACGAACAGGCACGCGGCGGAAAGCTCTTTTTCAATGCGGAAGTCACGGCGGAAATACAGCGCACGCTGTCCCGACGGCTCGTCGGACGTGATCCACTTGCCCTTCCACGCATCCGCCGTCAGTGCACCGCAGACGAACTGTCCGCCGAACACGTCCGATTCCTCGCCGCGCGTGTTGCGTACACGGACGGTAAAATCGAGATAGCGGCCTGCGGGAAGCGTTTTGCCCGCATAGACGGTCGACTGCTCGTCATCCTCGACCCAGCCGGAATCCCAAAGGCTGCTCTTGCCCATCGTGACCTGTGCACGGTAGGCGGTCTGACGGTCGTTATCGGTATCGGATACGACCGACCACGAAAACGTCGGTGTTTTGCTGTCCGTAATGCAGAATCGCGCATCGGAAAACATCCGTCCGCAATCCAGATATAATTCTCTTACTTCAATCATGTCGTCATCCTCGTTTTACTTTTTCCGCTTGCCCTGATAACCGCGGTATTCGATCGGTCCCGGGAAATATTCCGCACCGCCGCGGCATCTCTTGAGATATTCCAGAGACGTGACCTGTGCCGTCCATTCCATATCGTCGTAGTGGACGAGGTCGTGATAGCCTTCAATGTCACACGCGCCGACGAAGCCTGCGTGGATCAGAATCGTAAAGATATCCGCCCAGTTGGTATCGCCGAAGCCCGGCGTGCGGTTGAAGACGACGGGACGCGGGCTGTGCGTGCCGTACTGCTTGATGACGTCCCATGCGATCGTGGCGTCCTTGCCGTGCAGGTGAACGACGCGGTCTGCCCAATGGCGCAGCTGCATGATCGGGTCGCCCAGTCCTTCCATGATGTGGCACGGCTCCCATTCAAGACCGAGTGCGCGCGACGGAACTGCCTCAAACATCAATTCCCAGGCATCGGAGCAGAACGCGATGTTGGTAGAGCCGCGATGCCAGCCGCCGCCGCATCCTTCAAATCCGATCTTCACGCCGCAATCCTCTGCCAGTGCCGCCAGCGGTTCCCACGTCGCTTTGAACTGGGGAATCGTTTCGGGAACGCTCTTTTCGGGGTTGCCGCCCGCAAACGCACCGATGACGGAGCAGCCGAGCTTGTGCGCGTTCTTTACCATCGCGGTGAGATTATCGCGTGCGTCCTCTTTGAGAATCGGGTTGTTGTAGTAGCCCATCGCGGTGATGCGCCGTCCGTCGAGAACGGGAAGGATCTCTGCCGCCAGCGCGTCAAAGTCCATC
>JAZQWK010000051.1:0-12478 GCA_045632325.1 Eubacteriales bacterium | reverse complement strand
GGTCAGACGGCGCTGGGGATAATTATAGGTGCGGATCTTCTCCGAGCGGTCACCCGACCCGACCTGTGATTTTCTTGCATCGGCGCGGGCGGTATCGCGTTTTTCCCGTTCGATCTCATAGAGCTTGGAGCGGAGCATCTTCATCGCCTTGTCGCGGTTCTTGAACTGACTGCGCTCTTCCTGACATTCGACAACGATACCGGTCGGTAAGTGCGTGATGCGGACGGCAGATTCGGTCTTGTTGATGTGCTGACCGCCGGCACCGGAGGATTTGCAGGTTTCCATTTTGATATCAGACGGCGGGATGTCGATTTCCACGTCCTCAATTTCGGGCAGAACGGCGACGGTTGCCGTGGAGGTCTGAATGCGTCCCTGGGATTCCGTTTCGGGGACACGCTGGACACGGTGGACGCCCGATTCGTATTTCATTTTTGCATAGACGCCTTCACCCTCGACAAAGAACGTAATTTCCTTGACACCGCCAAGCTCCGTTTCATTGATGGACATGATGGAGAGCTTCCATCCCATGCGGTCTGAATACATACGGTACATGCGGTAGAGGTTTGCGCCGAATAACGCTGCTTCCTCACCGCCGGCACCTGCACGGATTTCCATGATGACGGAGCGGTCATCGTCCTCGTCGCGCGGCAGGAGCAGAACGCGGATTTCGCCTTCCAACTGTTCCAGCTCCGCGCGGGCAGATGCGGATTCTTCCTTTGCCATTTCCGCCATATCGTGATCGCCCAGCGATTCCGCTTCCGAGCACAATTCTTCTGCGTCGTCAAGCGCGGTCTGTGCGGCAAGATACCGATGATACGCCGCGGCAATCGGAGCGAGAGAGCGGTATTCGCGCATTTTGGCAAGATAGCGCGCGCCGTCGGACATCAGCTCGGGCTGCTGTAATTCCACCTCAATGGCAGCATAGCGCATTGCCGGTTCGCGGCAGCGGTCAAGTAGGGTCATGGTCGGGTTTTCCTCCGTGGCTTGTTTTTTTCTGTCATTTATAATATAGTATAGCACAAATTGAGCGGGCATGCAAGGGGATATGAGAAAAGTTCGCATTGTTCCAATGAAAATTTCCGATTTCTGTAAAATCTGTTGACAAATCGCCGCTTGGATGATACAATGAAGCCAACAATATTTGCATACAAGAAAGGAAGATGTTTATGCAATACAGAATCGGTTATATTGGCTTTGGCGGTATGGCGTCGGGCTATCACTACGGCACAGCGATGCGTGAGGACGTTCCGTTTATTCCCACGGCGGTCTTTGACCTGCGCGAATCGCAGAGAAATTTGGCGAAGGAGCGCGGTCTTGCGGCGTTTGACAACTTACAGGACTTTCTCGACTCCCGTCTGTTTGACTTTGTACTGGTCGCAACGCCGAACCAGTATCACTGTCCGATGGTCTGCGCGGCACTCGATGCAGGCTATCATGCAATGAGCGAAAAGCCCGTTGCGATGACCTCTGCAGAGGTGGAGCAGATGATCGCACATTCCAAGGCGGCAGGCAAGATGTTCACCGTTCACCACAACCGCCGTTGGGACAGAGACTATCTGATTCTCCGCGAAGCACTGGAATCGGGCAAGATCGGTCGTGTCCATTCCTTTGAAAACCGTATTCACTGCAAGGACGGCAACGGTCAGATGTTTGGTTGGCGCAACTATGCCGATCATGGCGGCGGTATGCTGCTTGACTGGGGTATTCATATGCTTGACCAGACGCTGGATCTGGTTCGCGAGCCTGTCAAGTCGGTCTTTGCCGACGTTCGTCCGATCCGCTCGGAGGTTGACGACTATGCAAAGCTGCTGATTCGTTTTGAGTCCGGTATTACTGCGCAGATGGAGGTTTCCACGTTCTCCCCGATTCCGCTGCCCAAGTGGATCGCATACGGCGACAAGGGTGCCATTGTGGTCGATGAATGCTGCGGAAACAAGGGTATGATGCGTTACGTTGAGAATGCACACGGAGAAGCACGTGCGGATACGGTCTATCCCGACAGCACGATTGCAGAACGCGGTGCCGAAACCTATGCCATTGAGAAGTGGGTCGAGACGCCGCTGCCGCTGTCCGAGATTCCGCAGGACTGGGCTGACCTTTACAAGAACGTCGGCGCGGCACTGGACGGTACGGAAGAGCTGCGGGTGACGCCGGAGAGCGTTCTCAGATGCTTTAAGGTCATTGAGGCGGCGTTTAAGTCTGCCGAGACGGGAGTTTCGGTGGAATTCTGATAAAATATGAAAAATGGCTTGTACTGCCGCTCGTGATATGCAGTACAAGCCATTGATTTTTAGTTGAGCGCCTTCTGACCGAACGTCGCGTCCATTTGAGCCTCGACACATTCGTAAATGACGATATCGGGCTTATTTTTCAGAATATCCTTGGTCGGGAAGTCGGTACGCCAGGTGCTGGTGACTTCGGAGAAGGAGTCGCGCAGGAACGTGGACATTGCCATGAAGAACGAGTCGCGGACGATGTACAGGCTCGGTGCGTCAGCGGCATACTCGTTTGTGTAACCCATATTGAAGCAGGATTCCTGGTAGCCGTTTTCGGGATCGACGTATGCGTGAACGAACTGGCCGAACTCACCCGACCAGTCGTGCCATGCAACCTTACCGATTTTGCCGTCGAGCTTCGTATAAACGGGACCGGAATTTTCCAGCGTATCATAGTAGCCGAGATAATACGCACAATCCTTGAAGTGCGCGTCAAAGTAGTCGATCTGGTATTCGTCTTTTTCGTACTTGATCGCGTTCGGGAAATCCTTTTGGATGGTGTCCATGATCGTCTGATACGCGATGAAGCCGCCGTGGTTATTCCAGTGGGTATCGAGCGGGTAATAAAGATCAACCGTCGGATTGGCGTTCTTTTCCGCCGTCAGCGCGTCGCGCACATCGATGGTTTTGACGGTGGTGTTTTCCGCCAAATAATCGTAGACCTGATCGATGCGCTTCTGCTCGCCTTCTTTCATCGAGGACATCATCTTTTCAGGGTAGATGGTATTCTTATTCGGCGCGATCATGAAATAGAAGGTCATGCCGTTTTCCTCGCACCAATCTGCGCGCTCCTGCATCTGCTTTGCAATGCGCTTTAGCTTGGATTCGGAATACAGATTGTCACCGAGATAATCGGAAATGGAGTCGGTATAGAACAGCCAACCGTCCTTGCCGACGTAGACGTCGTGGGAGATGAGTCCCTCAACGATATCGGAGAACTTGACCTTGGGATCGTTGTAGCCGGCATCCCAGTCGACCCAGTCGTCGGTGCGGCGGATCGGAATCGGTGTGACGGTGCCGTCGCCTGCGTGGACGTCCTCGGTGACGGAAACGCCTTCGGTGACGACGGGGGCTTCGGTTTCCGTTTCAGCTGCAGTATCTGTTTGGGCGGCAGCTTCAGTGGCGGATGCGGTATCGGCAGCTGCGCTGTCGCCGGTTCTTGCCTGTCCGTCGTCGGCGGTACAGGAGACGGCGGATGCGAGCAGGAGCGCGGAAAGAAGCGCGGAGAGCATCTGCTTCGGTTTGATCTTGTGCATGGGGTTAATCCTCCGATTCGGTTTAATGGATCTTACTTCTTACTAATGATATGATCGTACTGATAATTTAAGATAGTATACCATAAATTTCGATTTGTGTCAATCGGATTCGTCGAATTTGCGTAAAGAACGCGGCGTTTTCCGCTTGACAAGATATCCATCGTGTGATACAATAAAGAAAAAACGGAGGAAATGACCTTATGCTGAACGTACGTCCTTATCTTACCACAACCTCCGGCGCTGTGTCGGAGAAATACCTCAAAACCGCACAGACGGTGTACGGAGACGTCACCGTCGTATCGGTAGACGTTCATAACCGCGGTGCGGAATCGCTGCATCCCGACCGCGCCGTCACGCTTCGCCTGTCGGGTGATTTTGAAGATGCGCGCGGCTATACCGCCATTTTTATGTATTCCGATTACTGGTCCCGCCCGCAGTTCGGCACGGATTTCAGCGCGGTTCCCGACCGCACGCAGGGATTGATCGTCGAGAAGAACGACGGTACCTACGCAGTGTTTCTGCCGATCGTATCCGAGCAGTACAAGTGTGATCTGCGCGGCGGCGAGGAAGGGCTGACCGCCGTTCTGTTTTCGTGGTACGACAAGCTGCAGAACTGTGTCGCGCCTGCGTTTTGTTATGCCTGCGGTGACGATCCGTTTGCCTTGATGGAGCAGTGTGCAAAAGTCGGACTTGCGGTTCTCGGTCGCGGCGGAAAGGTGCGTGCACAGCGCCGTTATCCCGAAATCTTTGAATATCTCGGCTGGTGCTCGTGGGATGCGATGCAGATTCGCGTCAACGAAGAAGGTCTTTTGTCCAAATGCAAGGAATTTGCAGACAAGGGTATTCCCGTTCGCTGGTCGATTCTTGACGATATGTGGGCGGAGGTGCGTCCGTTCTGGGATGCGGAATACGAATCCTTTGGCGATATGTGTCAGCTCATGCACTCCTCACCGCTCTATTCCTTTGAAGCCGATCCGCGCCGTTTCCCCGAAGGACTTGCGCACTGCATCGATCAGATGCACGAATACGGCATGACCGTCGGTATGTGGCATCCCGCAACGGGCTACTGGCGTGGCATTGACCCCGACAGCCCATTGTTTACCGAAATCAAAGACCTGCTGATCCAGCGTCCCGACGGAAGATGGATTCCCTCGCCCGCACCGGGATGTATGTATCAATTTTATCTGAAATTCCACGATTTCCTCAAGCGCTGCGGTGCGGATTTCGTTAAGATCGACTTCCAAAGCTGTATGCGTGCGCATTATCGCGGCATTGAGCCCATCGGTCAGACGGCAAAAACGCTGTCGAACGCGATCGAGGCTTCGGTCGGACTCCACTTTGACAATGCACTTATCAATTGCATGGGTATGGCGAATGAAAATATGTGGAACCGACAGAGCACCAACATTTCCCGCTGCTCCGACGACTTCAAGCCTGAAGACCGTGCGTGGTTCAAAAAGCACATTCTGCAGTGCGCGTACAATTCGTTTGTCCAGGGACAGTTCCATACCTGCGACTGGGATATGTGGTGGACGGATGACGGACAGGCGGTGAAAAACTCCGTTCTGCGTGCGATTTCCGGCGGTCCGATCTACGTCTCCGACCAGCTCGGTCGCTCCAACGCCGAGATTCTTCGCCCGCTTGCCCTCGATGACGGCAGAATTCTGCGCTGTGACCGTCCTGCCATGCCTGCCAAAGCCGATCTTGCGCGTGATCCCGAGTACAGCGGTGCGGCGTTCCTCGTTCAGAATACCTGTGCCGACGGCAGATGCGGCGTGATTGCGGCGTTTGATCTGTCGGCGGACGATCGCTCTGCAGAGGGAGGATTCTCGCCTGCGGACGTATGGGGGCTTGCGGCAGCGGAACAGTATGCAGTATACGAATACTTTACCGGGGAATGGAAGATCATCGGCGCACAGGATGTGTATCGATTCACACTCGCGAACCAGGACGAATTTCGTCTGTATCTGCTTGTGCCGTATGAAAACGACACTGCGGTCATCGGTGTTGTTGACAAGATGATTGCACCGCTGACGGTAACGCGTCTGACGGAGGAGCCTGCGGCATGTGAAACGAACTGTCACGGCAGATTTGCGTACGTTCATGATGGTGAGTTGTATATCATTGAAAAATAACGCCTAAAAACAGCCGACGGTCGGGTGATTAAACCTGCTGTCGGCTGTTTTCAGGCTGTCAATGTGTATCGATAAACATGAGTGTATAACGATTTACACTTTGTATACGCGGAAAACCACACGAAGGTGATGCTCACGCTTTTTCGCGGTCGTATAATAGGCGTGATATTGCCCCGGCATCTGTACGTGGAATTCGGTCGGTTCACCCTCGTTGAGAGCAACGTCGAAGCAATCGCTGAGTGTCAAATTCTCAAAGCATCCCTCGTCCGGCGTGACGATCAGCTGTCTGCCGCGGCGATTGACGGACAGCGACAGCGGCGGAACGTCGGATTCGATGGCGTGACAATCCGAGGGCTTGGAGAGCGTATGCAGAGGATAGGTGATCTCGACCGGATTTTCTGCGATGATCTCATCTTCGATGACGACGGTATGGGAATCGGTCATACGGAAGGTGCGCTGCCATTTTTGGAGCATCGGATACGACGCTGTCATATCAAGGACAGCCGTGCGCTGACCGTTTTTCATGCCGCAGAACACGATCTCTGCAGTATGACGGAAGTTGTGGAAATCCTGTCCGACGCCGTCGACGAGAATGGCGTTGTGCGCCTTGGTCGTATTCAGCCACTGCATATGATGCTTCGTTCCGTAGGCGCGGCCGAAATATCCGGACGGGCAGATGAGTGCCGTTCCGCCGCAGAACAGTGCAAAGGATCCGTTGTCTGGCTGTCGGTGGCTGCCGGGACCGAACTTCGATGCGCGTGCCATCAGATGCAGATCCTCAGCAGTATTTCCTCGGCTGCTGTGCAGGGAGACGAATCCCGCATCGGGGAATGCATCGGTGTCGGTTGGCTGCTTGGTAAAGCCGTCGCGGCGGACGAGTGCTTCGGTCGGCAGGAAAACGTCGAGCAGATGCAGGGAGAACAGCGTTTGCGCAGAGAGCTGTTTATCATAAGCTGCGGCTTCTGACAGTCCCGAAACGTCAGCGTAGACGCGGAACGGGTTCTGCGCAAAAAAGCCGGGCCACTCGGGTGATTCGGGGGAGCACCAGTAGCCGTCGCCAAACGGGTGCAGTTCGTGATCGGGCAAGGCAAAATGCAGTAAATACCGCGCGAAATTACGGTAGAACGGGCGGTCAAAGAACGATTTTCCCGAATACCGCGCCACGGCAGAGAAGAACGGCAGATACCATTTCGTATAGCTTGTCGAGTAAAACGTACCCTCTGCCCAGCCGCCGTCGGGTGTGCCGAAGAACGGGAACATCCCGCCGAAGACCTGCAGTGCGTACGACAGCCAGCGGCGGAGCATTTCGTGATCGACGTTTGGCTCACCCCACAGCGAAAGTGCGGCTTCACCGAGGTATGCGGGAAGTCTGCCGGCGTGGGAGTTTCCGGGATTTTTCATGAAATCGAGCTTTGTCAGCCGTTCCTCGCATTGATTTGCGTACGCGATGACCGTTCCTGCGGCATACGCGCGTTCCTTTTCGTTCATCATGGGTGCGAGCATATCAAAGACTGCAGGGAAGCAGCGTGCGCAGGAAAGTCCGACCTCATCTCCCCACGGACCGCAGAGGGAGCAGGGACCGAGCGGGTTCCAATCGCAGATATGTAGGAACAGCTTCTTTGCAAATGCACCGGCGTCCTTATCGTCCAAAAGGTAATATCCGAGCGCACATGCGACGAGATTGCGGTCACAGAAGTCGCGGAAGCGTCCGAAGTATTCGCGGTAGGGGAGTGCGCTTTCGTCGGTGTGATACATCGGGCGTGCGGGAAGACCGTCCTTATATGCTTGCTCGATATTGCGGCGAAGCGTATCGAGGGCATTGGCGCGGGTTTCCTTCAACGATGCAAGATCGGATACGGCGAAAAGATGGCGCGGACGGTCGGTGGGAATTCCGTTTGCCACGTCATCGAAGGTCGGGCGCAAAAACGGAATGGCGTTTTCTGCAACGGTGAAACGCTCCCAATCGCGTACAGCATTACCTGCCGTAATTTTCCAGCGATAGTCGCCCGCATCAAAGAGGACGTCGGGGACAAACGTGTTTCCGTATACGGTTTCGGACAAAAACGGCGTTCCGTCGGCATGCTCTACGGTGACGGTATAAGGAACGGTATGGTCGATATCCTCGGGAAGCGGCAGCCACACAAAAGCGGGAGGATTTTCGTATACCGTCGTACCGTTCGTGGGGTACGGAAAGACCTGCCAATGGTTTTGGCGCTCCTGCGGAAACGAATGTGTATCGTTTAACATTTCGTTATGTGTATCGTTTGACATTCTGGATTACTCCTTTTCGCTTTTCTCGGAGAACCAGATGTATTTGCCGGTTTCGGGATCGATACGACCGACCTGCTTTGCGGGAATGCCTGCCATGATCGCATAATCGGGCGTGGAACGGGTCACGACGGCACCTGCACAAACGAGATTGGCACGACCGATCTTCACGCCGGCCGTGACCGTGACGTTGCTTGCAAGCCACGAACCCCAGCCGATGGTAATGGAGTTGTCGTAGTCACCGTTGGTGCGCGCGGAGAAATAACCCGTTGCAGGGTCGAATTTGTGGTTGCCTGCAGCAATGGAGCAGTGCGGACCGATCAGAACGTGATCCTCAACCGTAACGTCGCCGTTGATGTAGACGTAAAGTCCGACGAAAATGTCCTCACCGAACTTCTCGCGCATATCGGGGACGCGGATGATCGCGCCGGGAGCAACGAGAATGTTCTTGCCGCCCAGACCCAGCATTTCCGCACGGCGGATATCATCGGGACCGTTGTCGGACATTGAGGTCAGGCGCACGTAGGCAGCGTATTCCTCATCGGAAAATTGCATGTTTTTTAAGTCTTCCATGGAGTCGATTCCTTTCGCATATGAAAAGGGGCGAAACCAAATCGGACCCGCCGACACAACTTGGTTCAGCGGGCGATTCATGAATCGCCCCTACATATTTTATAATGTAAGTTTGGAAAAATTACAGGGATGCGCGGTCAACGGGGTAGAGGATCTTGAGCTGGTTCAGCTTGGACTGGTAAGCTGCCTGCTGCTTGTCCTGCATCAGCTTTTCCTTCAGCTGTGCCTTGACAGCGTCAAACGGCATTTCGGTTTCCTCGCCCTTGGAGTTGAGACGGATGAGGTGATAACCAAACTGCGTCTTGACAGGCCCCATGGTCTGACCGACTTCCATCGTGAAGCATGCTTCGTCAAATTCGGGAACCATCTGGCCGCGTCCGAAGTCGCCCAGGCAGCCGCCTTCCTTACCGGACGGGCAGGAGGAGAATTCCTTTGCTGCGTCTTCGAAGGTGACCTCGCCTGCGTTGATCTTTGCGAGGATCTCGTTTGCCTTTTCTTCGGTTTCAACGAGAATGTGGCTTGCGTTGACGGTTGCGCCCTGAACAAACTGTGCCTTGTTTTCATTATAATATGCTTCGACGTCAGCATCGTTGACGCGAACATCGCGGATTGCCTTTTCGACGGCGTAGTTTGCCAGCAGGTCTTCCTTGACGCGTGCGAGTTCAGCCTTGAATTCGGCGTCGCGTTCGTAGAGATTGCGGGTTGCGTCGAGAACGAGCAGTGCCTTGTTGATCAGCTGTTCGAGCACCATTGCTCTGCCCTGCGGGTTCTGATATGCCTGACCGCGCTGACCGAGTGCTGCGATGAACGCGTCAACGTCAGCTTCCGTGATGGTCTTTGTGCCGACCGTAGCGAGAATTTTTGCTTCCATGATAATACTCCTTTGGGGTTTGAAATAAATAAGAATATCTAATTATATCATGTTTTCGGTTGTATTGCAACCTCTTTTTGTAAATTTTTTCGATGACGGAAAAAATCGGAAAAGCGGTTGATTTTTCACGGAAAATGTGGTATGCTATTTTCATCGATTTATCGCATGGAGGTCTTTTTTCGTGTATTTACAGAACTGTTATCCGACTCCGCAATTTCTGCGGGAAAACGAAGAACACGGCTATCGCTTCGGCGCTGCGGAAACGATACTGCTCACCCGACCGATTGGGGAGAGCGTCGGACGCCGTATGCGTGCGCTGTGGCATCGTTTTACCTGTACGGCAGGCGTCGCAGAGCTTGCCGTCCCATACGTACTGCGTCCCGATGCCGACGGTGCGATCACGATGACGCTTGGCGATGAACCGCCTGCTGTTTCTCTTGCAAGCGGGGATCGATATGCCATCCGTGCGGATCACGGCGGTGTGACCTTGTGTGCCGAAAACGAAAAAGCGCTGATGGAAGGATTTTCCACGCTTTTGCAGATGATCGTGCCCGAAAATCTCGGCGAGGGAACGGAATCGTTTTTTATTGCCGACACGGAGATTCACGATGCGCCTGCTGTCGGTTTTCGTTCGGTGCATCTGTGTATCTTCCCGGATTCCGCGCTGTCCACCATCGAAAAGGCGATTCACATGGCGGGATTTTTGAAACTTACGCACGTGGTGCTTGAATTTTGGGGGACGTATCCTTACGAATGTCTGCCGAAGCTGGCATGGCGTGACAGATCGTTTACCAAAGCGCAGATCGCCTCTCTTGTCGATGCGGCACACGGCTGGGGGATGGAGGTCATTCCGATGATCAATCATTTTGGTCATGCATCCTCCTCGCGCGTGGCGATCGGACGTCATGTGCTTCTGAACAACGATCTGCGGTATTCGCTGCTGTTCGAACCGGACGGATGGACGTGGTGTCTGTCAAATTCCGACACGAAGAAGCTGCTGTCTGAGATGCGGGCGGAGCTTTACGATCTATGCGGTGATGGCGGATATTTCCATCTTGGTTTTGACGAGGCGTATTCGTTTGCGACCTGTCCGAAGTGCCGCCGCCGAGTTCCGCACGAGCTGCTCGCCGAATATATCAATGAATTGACCGAGGATATCTGCGCGCACGGCCGCCGTCCGATTATCTGGCACGACGAGTTGGTATCGCCCTCCGACTTCCCACAGGCTGAGGTGATGCCTGTTGTCAGCGGTCAGAACCACAATACCTCCCCGGCACTTGATCTGCTTGATCGCCGCGTTGTCATTGCCGATTGGGAATATCATTATAAGAATGAAAAGAACGTTTCCACGCCGTATTTTATGGAGCACGGTTTTGATACGCTGGTTTGTCCGTGGGACGAGCGTGAAAATATCCGCTCTTTGTCCGCTGATGCCAAACGGCTCGGCGCGATGGGCGTGATGCTGACGACATGGCATCATCTGCCCGGTTTTCTGCCGCGCTTCCCGTATGCGGCAAACTGTCTGTGGCGTAAAGAAGCATCCCCTGCCGATTGTCCGCTGACCGAAGCAGCATCACTTCTGCGTCGGGTATATGATACCGAAGGCGATTATGCATCCTCCGGCTGGAATCGGTTTGAAGTAGAACAATAAGAAAGGAATCCTATCATGAAATTTCTGACGATATCTCCCGGTGAACTTTTTTCTACCTGCAAGCAGATGGGGCGTATTTCTCTGACTGACGACGGTGTTCTTTGTGATTGGAGTGCATCCGGATTTTCCGTCAATGTCCGTGCGAACGGTGCTGTGCTTGATTTTGCACCGTATCACGCCGATCAGCCTGTTTATATTGCAGTCTACATTGACGGCGCAAAGCAGATTCACGCGCTGTCGGATTGTGTGACGCGCGTCGTTGTTCCGATGACTGACGGTACGCACACGCTGACGGTTCTGCGTCTGTCCGAGGGAAATGCACCCTTGTACTGCAAGTCTCTGCGTCTGTCATCTCCTTTTGGCGGCGATGTACCGACACTTTTGGCTCCGCCTGCTGAAAAGTCCCGTCGCATCGTGTTCTTTGGCGACTCGATCACCTGCGGTTACGGCAATGCTGCGGAAGAAACCTCGCCGTATCTGACATCCGAGCAGGATCCGACAGAAGCGTATGCATGGAAGTGTGCGGAGCTTTTGGATGCCGACGCGGAGCTTGTCTCGATTTCCGGGCAGGGAATCGTACGCAACTGCAACGGCGTTGTCGATACTCCGATTCCGACGTTCTTTGGCTGGCAATCCCGTCATCTGCGTACGCAGCACGATTTTTCGGCTGATATCGATTTTGTTGTCGTCAATGCCGGTACCAATGATAACGGCGGCGGTGTGACGGACGAGGAATTCCATGACGGCGCGAAGGCGTTCCTCTTTGACCTGCGCGCACACTACCCGCGTGCCAAGCTTGTATGGTATTACGGTCTGATGGGAGTTCGCTATGATGTGGTGCTGCGTGCGCTGGAGGAGGAGCTGTCTGAAACGGAAGCTGCGTTTGCCTATCTTCCTGTCCGACCGATTTCGCGCCCCGCAGGGGAAATCGGCGCAGTGTGGCACCCGTCCGTGGAAGGAGACGCGCGCGGTGCGACAGAGCTTGCGGCGGCATTGTATCGCATGATGAAATGAGATTGAGATTGAAACTATATTAATGAAGTTATAGGCACCGCCGTAAGTTGATGCTGTGAGGCGGCTTACGGCGGTGCATGGCTTGAAACGTGCGAGAAAATCGGATTTTTGATAATTTTTCGAATTTTTCCAAAAATTATTCCAAAAACCTATTGACAAAGTTGAATTGGTGTGGTATAATAACCAGGTCGCATGAGAAAGCGAGTGGTTCTGAGAATCACGAATCGAAAAGCTTCGAAAAAACTTCAAAAAAGTTCGAAAAAGTACTTGACAAACGCAATCGAGTGTGATATAATATATAGGCTGTCAACGAGAGAGCAAACGAGCGATCCGAAACAGCCGATGATCCTTGAAAATTGAACAACAGACGAAAGATTGTACGAATTATTTTAGAGATAAGAAATTATCTTTGGAATCTCGACAATTCCTTTTTT
>JAZQWK010000050.1:0-11544 GCA_045632325.1 Eubacteriales bacterium | reverse complement strand
AGGGCACCAGCAGCCAGACGATGGTGCACTTTTCCTCGGATGCTGCCTTGAGGATCCACTCGGGGTTCGTGCCCTTGAGCAGAACGGCCTTGCTGCCCGCAACGAGAGAACCGAACCAGTGCATCTTTGCGCCGGTGTGGTACAGGGGCGGAATGCAGAGGAACACGTCATCTCTGGTCTGACCGTGATGCGCCTGTTCGCACAGAGCGGCGTGGGTCAGTGCGCGGTGCTTATGTAAAATGGCTTTCGGAAAGCCCGTTGTGCCGGAGGAGAAGTAGATGGCGCCGTCGTCGTCGTCGGACAGGGGAACGTCGGGCGCCTTCTTGGAGCAGAAGCCGATCATGCGGTCGTAGCTGTCCGCAAAGGAGGGACAGTCCTCACCGACGTAGAACAGGTTATGAACAGCGGGAATACGGTCGACGATTTCTTCAATACGACCGATAAATTCCGGACCGAAAACGAGCATCGAGCAGTCTGCCTTGCAGAGACAGTACTTGATTTCTTCTGCGGTATAGCGGTAGTTCAGCGGAACTGCCAGAGCGCCTGCCTTCAGAATACCGAAGTAAACGGGCAGCCATTCAATGGAGTTCATCATCAGAACGGCGACCTTGTCACCGCGCTTGATGCCGCGGGTCAGAAGCAGGTTTGCAAAGCGGTTGGCTTTATCGTCAAAGGTCTTCCACGTGATCTCACGGCGGAAGGGCTGACCGACTTCGGGCTGGATGAGGGAATAATCCTTCCAAGTGATGCGGGCGGTCGGTTCAAAATGCGGGTTGATCTCAACGAGTGCGGTGTCGTTGGGGTACAGCTTTGCGTTTCTGGTGAGAAATTCTGTAATGGGCATAGCGATGGGTCCTTTCGGGGAATTGCATTTTTATACAGGAATTGTTTTTATTTGAAAAATCTCATTTCATTATTATACCATCTGTATACGTTTTTGTCAAGCATTCTGTCATTTTTCGTGATAAAAACGCCCGAAAATGTCGCTGCATATGCATCGTTTTGTGAAAAATGCAGATTCTTACCGAAATCGAAAAAAGGATTGACAATTTCATGCTAAAGTAGTATAATATATAGAAATGAAATGCAAAATACCCCTATTTTTTATAAAGAGAGGATCTTTTGATATGAAAAACAACACAAAGCTTCTTTGCCTTCTGCTGGCTGCGATGACGGTCGGCACGACGATGGCATCCTGCGGCAGCGACACTGCAGATACTGCAGATACGACGGCTTCCGTCGATACCGCGGCTGCAACGGAGGCCGTAACCGAGGAAATTTCCGAGCTTGCAAAGCTTCCCGCAGCCGATTACAACGGACACGTCGTTAATATCCTGCTCAACAATCAGGATGAACGCTTCGTTGATATCATGACCGACGGCGAAGAAACGGGCGACGTCATGAACGATATCATTTACAAGCGCAACCGTGCCGTTGAAGAAAAGTACAACGTCACGATCGTCGGCTCCGAGGATGAATACACGGCAGTAAACGATATGCTCAAAAAGGAAGTCCAGGGCGGTCTGACCGACTACGACTTCTATTTCTCCAACTGTTATGCGGCTCCTCTTGCTTCCGGCGGTTTTCTGTACGTTCTGAATGATCTGCCGAACGTCGATCTGTCCAACCCCTGGTGGGACAAGGCGGCACTTGAGGGTATGTCCGTCGGCGGCAAGACCTATCTTGCAACGGGTGACATTTCTCCCACCTCGCTGCTGACCTCCTCCTGCCTCGTATTCAACAAGAAGCTGTTTTCGAGCAACGACATGGAATATCCCTATGAAATGGCGGCTAACGGAACGTGGACGCTGGAGGTGCTCGCCGAAATGACCAAGGGTCTGACCACAGACGTCAACGGTGACGGCAAGTATACGCTCGGCGACGATATTTTCGGTTTCTCCTCCTGGATGTGCGACTCTCCGTACTCTCTGTTCTACGGTGCGGGCGGAACGATGTCTGCAAAGGATGAAAACGATATCCCGTACGTCAACTTTGACGTTGAACGCATTTCCGATATTTACGGCAAGATGTATCAGCTGATTCTGGAACAGGAATCCTATTTCGTCACCGATGCAAACCTGTATGAAACGACGTACGAGTGCTTCTCCAACGGCGGTGCGTACTTCTGTGAAATTACCCTGCAGAAGATCGACGCGTTCCTGCGCGATATGGAAGACGACTACGGTATTCTCCCGATTCCGAAGTGGAGTGCAGAACAGGAGGACTATCTGTCCTGCGTTAACGGTGCGGGCGGCTTTGTCGTCATCCCGAACAACCCCGCAGACGCAGAGCGTACCGGTATGCTCTTTGAAGCACTTGCTGCAGGTGCGTACGATACGGTCACGCCGCAGATCTACGAAGTCATCACCAAGACCAAGAACGTCCGAGATGAAGAATCTGCAGATATGGTCAACCTGATCATCCGCAACCGCGTTTACGACCCGTTCTACATCAACCTCTGCACCGGCTGGGATACCCTTCAGCAGCAGCTGAAGAGCAACAAGGCTGAAGTTGCATCGGCTATCGAAAAGAGAATCAGCGGTGCGGAAAAGGCACTGCAGAAGATCGTTGATGCCTATGCGGATGCGGAATAAGCCACAGAACGCTATGATCGATACCCGGACCGCTCTGTCCGGGTATTCCCATGAAATGAAAAAGGAAAAAGGAAAACTGATATGAAAAAACTGACACATCTTCTTCTGCTTGCAATGATCGCATCTTCCGTCGCTGCCTGCGGCGATTCGACGGGCACCTCTGCCGTGACCGACGCAGCAACCGTCGGCGGTGCCGATACTGCGGCTGCCGAAACCGAGGAGATCGGTGCACTGCAGGGTCTTGCGGCACAGGATTTCGGCGGACATACCTTTGGCGTGCTGGCGGCAAACGACGGTGCAAACAACCGCCATTATGATATTGAAACGGCAGGCGAGGAAAACGGCGATATTCTCAACGACCTCGTTTACGCGCGCAACCGTGCCGTTGAGGAAAAGTACAATATTACCATCAAGACCGCAAACGATGAATACGGCAAGGTCATGGACGTCATCCGTCAGCAGGTACAGGGCGGTCTTTCCGACTACGATCTGTATTTGGCAGACGGTCATGCGACCAAGCTTGCATCGGAAGGCTATTTTGCCGATATGAACGCCATCGAGAGCATGGATCTCTCCAAGCCGTGGTGGAACGAAAAGGCAGTATCCGCACTGTCCGTCGGCGGCAAGAACTACTTCTCGACGGGTGATATCAACCCGACCACGATGATGAGCGGCGGCGGTCTTGTTTTCAATAAGGCGCTGTTCTCCAACAACGACATCGCGTACCCCTACGATATGGTCCGTGAAGGAAAGTGGACGATCGACGCAATGCTGTCTATGACCAAGGATATGTCCCGCGACCTCAACGGTGACGGCACGATGTCCTACGAGGACGACCTGTTCTCCATGTCCAGCTGGTGTGCGGCGTCTCCGTTTGCATTCTTCTACGGTATGGGCGGTATGATGAGCAAAAAGGGTGCGGACGATATTCCCGAGCTCGCATGGGACGGCGATTCCATCAGCGCCATTTACGAGGATCTTTATCAGCTGATCATCGGTCAGAAGTCCTATTTCGTTACCGATGCCGGCAAGTACGATACCAACTTCAAGTGCTTCTCCGACGGTCACGCTTATTTCAACCAGATCTCGCTTCTGACCATCGACCGCAATCTGCGCGATATGGAGGACGACTACGGTATTCTGCCGATGCCCAAGTTTGATGAAGCGCAGAAGGATTACCTCGCATACGTCAATGCGGCAGGCAACCTTGCCATGATTCCGTCGAGTGCTGCCGATCCCGCAAGAACCGGTCTTCTGACCGAAGCGCTGGCTGCAGGTGCGTACGATATGATCACGCCCTCTCTTTACGAGATCATTACCAAGTCGAGAAACGTCCGTGACGAAGAATCCGCAGAAATGGTTTCCATCATTACGAGCAGCATCGTCTACGATACCTTCTATCTGAACCTGCTTGACGGTTACGGTATTCTTCAGGAACGTCTGACCGCGAAATCCGAATCGATTGCTTCCGCTCTGGAATCCAAGCGTTCTGCTGCAGAAAAGTCTCTTGAAAAGCTGGTCGAGGCTTATAAGAACATGAATTAAGTAAGGAGTATTGCAATGAAAAAGCAGCTCTCTGTCCTTCTTGCACTTTTGACCGTAGGCGGTACGCTTGCGTCCTGCGGCGGTAATACCGGTTCCGATACGGCGGCAGATACGACGTCTGCGGTCGGTCAGACTGCCGCAGCGGAGTCTGCGAAAACGGAAGTACCCTCTGCGTTTGATCTGATGGAGAGCGTTGATTACGGCGGACAGATCATCCGTATCATGCTTTCCGACCAGCAGGACGGACAAGGTGATATCATCACGGGTGAGGAAGAAAACGGCGACGTTCTGCACGACCTCATTTATCAGCGCAACCGTGCGGTGGAAGAAAAGTACAACGTGCTCATCGAGGGTGAAGCAGATACCAATTCCGTGGTCAACGATATGATCCGCATGCAGGTGCAGGGCGGTTCCAACGACTATGCGTTTTATTTTGCACACTCCTCCGTTTCGGGTCTGGCAACGGCGGGTCTTCTGTACCCGATCAGCCAGATTGCGGAAATCGATCTGACAAATCCGTGGTGGGATAAGGCGGCGCTGAACGACCTTTCCATCGGAAACGAAGTGTTCATGGCAATCGGCGATATTTCCCCGGTTTCCCTTCTGACCTCATCCTGTATGGCGTTCAATAAGCGTCTGTTTACACAGCAGGATATGGAGTTTCCGTATGAAATGGCGGCAGAGGGCAAATGGACGATCGATGCGATGCTCGATATGTGCAAGGGTCTGACCACTGATCTCAACGGCGACGGTTCCCTTGATTACAGCAGCGACCTGTTCAGCATGACCTCCTGGGGTTGGGACAGCCCGTACTCTCTGTTCTACGGCACCGGCGGTAAGCTGTCTGCAAAGGACGACAACGATATTCCGTATATTGATTTCAATATGGATCGTCTGTCGGCCATTTACGACAAGATCTTTGAGCTCGTCATCGGTCAGCAGTCCAATTTCGTTACCGACGTCAGCGAGTATATGAATACGTACACCACGTTCGTCAACGGAAACGCATACTTCTGTGATATCACGCTTTATAAGATCGGTTTGTATCTGCGTGATATGGAGGATGACTTCGGTATCCTGCCGACGCCCAAGTATGACGAGGCAAGCGACTACACCTCGCTTGTCAACCTGTCCGCGCCGATGATCGTCGTACCGCGCAATGCACAGGACGTGTCCTGCACGGGTACGGTTATCGAAGCACTCTCGGCGGCAACGTACGACATGGTCACCCCGCAGCTCTTTGACGTCATTACCAAGTCCAAGAACGTCCGCGATGAGGAATCTGCGTCGATGGTTGACCTGATCGTCCGCAACCGTGTGTTTGACCCCGTCTACATCTATCAGATCAACGGCTACGGCTGTGTTGACGGACAGCTCAAGGCAAAGAAAAACGAGATTGCATCCCAGTATGCGGGCAATCTCAAGGCGGCACAGAAGATGATGGAAAAGATCGTCAAAGCTTACGAGGATATTGAATAATCTGCGTACCCGAAACCGAATTGTCCGTTGAGGCAGTTCGGTTTCTTCTTTTTTGCGGACTTGACAAAGTGTTCAAATCCATGTATAATAGAAGCAGAATCCTACTGTTTTATGGGAGGCTTACGATGACAGACAACGCTTCTATTTCCGTCAATCTTTTATCCTCACAAATCAAGATCTTCCCG
Organism: Eubacteriales bacterium; assembly: GCA_045632325.1. Lineage (GTDB taxonomy): Bacteria > Bacillota > Clostridia > Oscillospirales > CAG-272 > RGIG3925. The sequence goes on along the minus strand of JAZQWK010000050.1, from coordinate 5,741 downwards.
GATACGGCACCGGGTGAATATCCCGCGCTGAAGCCGGAGCACCGGTCTTTTTTGTCGGGGGAACCGTTCTCGTTTCAGATCGCCGTGCGCACTGCGGGCGGTGCCGTTCATCCGATTTCGGCGTCAGTAACGTCAGAGCTGCCGGTATCCGTTTACAAAATCGGCTATGTGCCGCTGATTTCTGCCCGCAATCCCAACGAAGAAGCCGGTTATGCGCGGTCCGGAGGCGGTCTGTATCCCGACGTTTTACTTGCGCGTCCGTCGTCCCCCGAAATTGTTCGATACCCGAACGCGTGGGGCAGTGCATTATACTGTGAGGCGGATACACAGGCGACGTTCAACTGCTCTTGGGACGTGACGATGGGGCTGTGGGTGACGCTGAACGAGGATAACGCGCCGCTGGATGCAGGGGAGTATCCCGTTCATATCACGCTGACAAGCCTTACCGACGGATCGGTTCTGTATGAAACGGAGCTTGTTTTTACCGTGATCGGTGTGACACAGCCGCGGGTATCGGCGTACTATACCAACTGGTTTCACTGTGACTGTCTTTCCGATATCTACGGCGTTGAGGTCTATTCCGAGCGATTTTGGGAGATTTTTGAGAGCTTTGTTGCGGGCGCGGCAAAGCATCGGATGAACACGCTTCTGCTTCCTGCCTTCACGCCGCCGCTGGATACGCCGATCGGCGGCAAGCGCAAAAACGTGCAGCTTGTCGGTATTACCGTTGGAAATGACGGCATCTATCACTTTGATTTTTCAAAGATGCGTCGGTTTATCGATCTGGCTCGCGCGTGCGGCATGACGTATTTTGAGCATTGCCATTTATTTTCGCAGTGGGGTGCCGAGCACGCGCCGCTGATCTATGCGGATGTGAACGGTATACAGACGCAGATTTTCGGTTGGGAGACCGATGCAGCAGGAGAGGAATACCGCGCGTTTTTAGCACAGTATCTGACGGCGTTTGCAGCATTTGCACGGGGGATCGGGGTTTGGGAGCAGATGGTTTTCCACGTCTCCGACGAACCGAGTGCCGCACACGAGGCACATTACCGCGCTGCCGTGGAAGGCGTCCGTCCGTATCTTGAGGGATGCGTGATAGCCGATGCACTGTCGGATTACCGCTATTATGAAAGCGGTCTTGTGTCAACGCCGATTGCTTCGCTTGATCATGTCGGTGCATTTGCGGGACGCTGTGACGATTTATGGGTCTACTACATCGGTGCGCTGAAAAACTGCGCAAACCGTCTGATTCCCAACACCGCCGCACGGACGCGCGTACTCGGCGTACAGATGTATGCGCTTGGCGCAAAGGGCTTTTTACACTGGGGCTATAACTTTTACTACGATCGGATGTCACAGGGGCTGTTCGATCCGTTTACCGATCCGTGTTCCTATATGCAGTCTCCCGGTACGACGTATATCGTCTATCCGGGCAGAGACGGCAGGGCGGTTCCGTCGATCCGCGAAAAGCTGATGGCGGAGGCATTCTGCGATCTCGGTGCGCTGAAGCTGCTGGAGGAAAAGATCGGTCGGGAAGCGGTACTTTCCCTGTGCCGTTCCGTACTCGGCGAGGAGATCACACCGACGACGATTCCCTCGGGCGATACGCTGACGGTTCTGCGTGCGGCGGTCAACTGTGCACTCGCGGAGCATATTTAAGAGGCGGCGTATGTTATATCTGAAATCCTTTCTATTACCGACAGAGCGGGACGAATCCGGTTTTCTTTTGTCGATGACGGAGCCGCGGATGCAGATGCGCTGTTACTCCCGAACGTCGGCGTATCCGTTCAAGATTTTTCCGCCCAAAGCACTGTCGAAAATTACCTTTGAGCCGCTGACGATCTTTTACGGCACCAACGGCTCGGGCAAGTCGACCTTGCTCAATATCATCGCAGAAAAACTGCAGCTGATCCGCTCGGCACCGTTCAACAATACGCCGTTTTTTGAAGATTATCTGCGGATGTGCACGGCGGATGCCAATCCGCCGCGGGATGCAAAGATCATCACAAGCGACGCGGTGTTTGACTTCATGCTTGATATGCGCGCCATCAATGACGGTGTTGACCGCAAACGGGAAGCGTTGTTTGAAGAATACGACCGCAATCACGATCCGAACGTCCATATGCAGCTGCAGAGTCTTGCGCAGTATGAAGAATTCAAGCAGTTCCGTGATGCAAAAAAATCAACCAAGTCCGATTATACCTACCGCCGCTTACCCGAAAATATTCAGAGCAAGTCCAACGGCGAGTCGGCGTATGCCTATTTTACCGAGCAGATCACGCAGGACACGCTGTATCTGCTCGACGAGCCGGAAAACAGCCTTTCCGCCGCAATGCAGAGAGAGCTTGCACAGTTCCTCGTCGAATCGGTGCGCTTTTATAACTGCCAGCTTGTCATATCCACCCATTCGCCGTTTCTGCTGGCGATGAAGGGTGCGAAGATCTATAATTTAGACGCCTATCCCGCAGCGGTCTGCCGCTGGACGGAGCTGGAAGCCGTGCGGACGTACTACGACTTTTTCCGTGAACACGATGCGGCATTTCATAAGTGAATTCAAATTTGAGGAGGTGAGCGGATGAACAAAACGGAAGAAAAACACCGCGTGCTGAAGCAGTATTTCGGACACGACAGCTTTCGCGGCGGACAGGAACCGCTGATTGATGCACTGCTGTCGGGACGTGACGCACTTGGCATCATGCCGACGGGTGCCGGAAAATCGATGTGCTATCAGATTCCCGCACTCCTGTTTGAAGGAATCACGATCATTGTTTCGCCGCTCATCTCACTGATGTCCGATCAGGTAACGGCACTGGTGCAGGCGGGAGTTCCCGCGGCATATCTCAACAGTGCGCTGACACCGGGACAGTGCAATACGGTTCTGAACCGTCTGCGTGCGGGATGGTATAAGCTTATTTACGTTGCGCCCGAACGGCTGCTGACGCCCGGATTTCTGTCGGTATGTGAGTCGCTCAACATCTCGATGGTGGCAGTGGACGAGGCACACTGCGTATCGCAGTGGGGACAGGATTTCCGTCCGAGTTACTTGAAAATTGCGGAGTTTCTGTCTGTGATTTCGGGCAAACAGCGTCCTGTGGTCGGCGCATTTACGGCAACGGCGACCGACGACGTTCGTGATGACATCGTTCGTCTGCTCGGACTGCGCAATCCCTTTTTGATTACCACAGGCTTTGACCGTCCGAATCTCTATTTCGGCGTCGTGCATCCCGAGAACAAGGACGATGCGCTGTTGTCGCTCGTTTCCGACAAAGCCGACCGTACGGGCATTGTCTACTGTGCGACGCGCAAGTCGGTGGAGGAGGTCTGCTCCATGCTGTGTGAGGCTGGTTATCCCGCGACGCGCTATCATGCGGGACTTTCCGAGGAGGAGCGACGGCTGAATCAGCAGGCGTTCGTCTACGATGAAAAGCGGATTATGGTCGCAACCAACGCGTTCGGTATGGGCATCGACAAATCGGATGTTTCGTACGTCATTCACTACCAGATGCCCAAAAACATCGAAAGTTATTATCAAGAGGCAGGTCGTGCCGGTCGTGACGGCTCACCCGCGCAGTGTATTCTGCTGTATTCGCCAAAAGACGTTCATACAGCGAAGTTCTTGATTGAAAACAGCGAACCGAATCCCGAGCTGGATGAAGCGGCACAGGAGGCGGTGCGCGATCGCGAGTTTCTGCGTCTGCGCGAGATGAACGCCTATTGCCGCGCCGAGCGCTGTCTGCGCAAGTCGCTTCTGCAGTATTTCGGTGATACGCCGGGAAGCGATTGCGGAAACTGCTCGGTCTGCAAAACGCGCGGCGAGTGGGAGATGACCGACGTTACGGAGCGCGCGAAAACCGTGCTGTTCTGTATTTTGCAGATGGGACAGCGGTTTGGGGTGAAAATGATCACCGACGTTCTTCGCGGCTCGCACGGGGAACGGCTGATCTCGCTCGGTTTTGACAAGATATCGACCTACGGTGCCATGCGTGCCGTGTCGGACAGGGACGTGCGGTTGCTGCTGGCATCCCTTTCCGATCTTGGCTATCTTGAAACGGAGGACGACGTTTATCCCGTTCCGAAGATCACGCAAAAAGGACGGGTGGTGCTCGCCGATGAAGCGCGTGTCGTCATGCGTGTGCCAAAGAAGAAAGAAGCTCCGCCCGAATCCGTCGGCAAAAAGGGCAGTGCCGCAAAAGGAAAACAGCCCTCGTCCGCAAACGCTGTGCCCGACACGCCGCTCATGCAGGCGCTGCGCGTTCTGCGCTCGTCGCTTGCCGTCAAGGCGCACGTTCCCGCGTACGTCATTTTCCCCGATGCCGCACTTGCCGATATGTGCGCAAAAAAACCGAAAACCATCGAGGAATTCCTCACGGTTTCCGGTGTCGGCGCGGCGAAAGCAGAGAAGTACGGCGAAGCGTTTTTGCGCGTAATCTGTCATTACAGTGATTGATTAGGAGGTATCATTCCATGAAATACCATTTGAAACGGTGTCTGTCGCCCGTTCTGCTCGGTGCGCTGCTCTTGACCGCGCTCGGATGCGGCGGTGGGGAATCTGCGGCAGAAACACAGAGTACGGATGCCGAAACCGAATCTGTTGAAACACAATATATCTTTGTTCCCGAAGAGCCGAAGGAGGACACCATGCAGATCATTCCCGATATCACGTTCAGAACAGGTATGCAGCTGATTTCCCAAAAGGATCATGCCAACGGCGACGCAATCACCGTGCTCGGCACGCATGATTTTTATGGCGGTACGTCCCAAAATCCGCGATGGCTGCTGGCTCAGTGGGATTCCGGTCCCTGTCTGATTGAAAACCGTGTTGCAAGTGACGTGACGACGATCACGGACGGCGTCGGACGCAGTTTTATCTATCAGCCCGACAAGCATCAAATGACCTTTGAGCTTGACACGAGCATTTACTATCAGGGCAAGCCTGCGCTGACGGGCGACTGGTGGCCGCATCTTCTGATCGAACAGCAGACGTTTGATTACGCATCGCTGTCGGAGGACGCACAGGCATACTATCGCTGTGATGCGGATCGGATGGTGGTATCCTTTGATATCCGTCTGACGGATTACGCGAACACGCCGATTGATGGCGACTGGGTCAATGCGGCACAGTTTCTGATGTATTTCTACGTCAAGGGCATCGATACCAATGATTTCTGCTGGTTCGGATTACAGCTGTTTGACAATCGCTGGGAGAAGAACGATCACTACATCGGTTACGACGGCGGCAAGGCGGATGCATCGGGCTCGATGATCTATTCGATTGGCTCCAAGTACGTTTACCGCAATTCCGGACGCACGCTGTATCGGGCAGGAAAACCCGATGTCGGCGGCGAATGGGTTCATGTGGAGATCGACATCCGCCCGTATCTGGACGATATGCTTGAGCACGGACTTGCCGACGGCTATTTCGACGCACAGACGCTGTCGGAGCTGTGTATGGGCGGTATGAACCTCGGTTGGGAGACCATCGGTACGTTTGACCATACGATGCAAATGCGGAATTTGAGACTTGACTCTTATATTGGCGGCGAATAAACAGGACAGGCACCCTCGCATGAAAACGGGGGTGCCTGATAATTTTGGATATTTAGAGAAATATCGGGAAAATCAGCCCATAATAATTTCAATTTCCTTCGGTGCCGCAATGTCGGTACGAATCGAGCCGTGCTCCTGTCTCGTATGGCAGACAGTGATCAGACCGTAAGGTGTCGGGAACGTGCCCTTTG
>JAZQWK010000049.1:0-11676 GCA_045632325.1 Eubacteriales bacterium | reverse complement strand
TTGAGGTCAGCACCGCGCTTGACGGGGACGGAGGATTCACGGGTGAAGTCGAAGCCGCCGAGAATGACAGCCTTGTGGATAACTTCGTATCTGCGGGGGAACTTGAACAGCTCGGAAGCTTCTGCTTCGATGGTGTTCATCTTGGATGCGACGGCACCGTCGATGTCGTCGTCCTTCATGCCGCCGGTCAGACAAGCGATCATGAAAATGACACCTGCGATGGCGATGACGATACCGATGATCATCTTCTGGAAGCCGAGCAGCATTGCGAGAACTGCACCGATGACGATGACCGGGATACCGAGTAAGAACAGCTTGCTGTTCGCCTTAAAATACTTTACGTTCTTGGAAAAATCCATGGGTAAAACTCCTTTCGTTGCGGTTATTTTTAACCTGTTGCATCTATTATATCATGGACGGCGGAAATCGTCAAGAGATAACGGGAATTTCTGTGGGAATTTTTTGCAAAAAAGCCTCCCTCACTGAGGGAGGTGACACGGCTTTGCCGTGACGGAGGGAGTTACGCTTGGTGCTGCAGAGAAAAGGTGGAGCGGTCAACTAAGCAGACCATAAGTTTTTTGTGTGGATGAACTCCCCCAGTCAGCCGAATAAATTCGGCCGACAGCTCCCTCTGGGAGGGAGCCTTTATCCCTTATCCTCCTCTTCCTTCTTCTTCGTCATCTCCTCCAGCGCCTGCATGAACGTATGCAGATCGCGGAACTCGCGGTGGACGGAGGCGAAGCGGATGTAGGCGACCTCGTCGAGCGCTTTGAGGCGTTCCATGACCATAACGCCGATATGACGCGAGGTGAACTCGGTGTGCAGGGAGTTCTGCATTTCGGTTTCGATCTCGGAAACGAGCGCTTCCATCTGTTCCTTGGTGACCGAACGCTTGTCGCACGCCTTCATGATGCCCGAGAGAAGCTTGTTGCGGTCGAACAGCTGCTTGGAGCCGTCCTTTTTGATGACGCTGATCGGGATGGAATCGACGATCTCGTACGTTGTAAAGCGCTTCTGGCAGGACAGACATTCCCGTCTGCGGCGGATGCTGGTGAATTCTTCAACGGGGCGGGAGTCTGTGACTTTGGATTCGGTATAACCGCAGTTGGGACATTTCATACGATCACGCTGCACCCACGAAGGGTGACTTCCTTTCTTATATCTGCAGGCGAAATGGTTATCTGATTTACATATTATACAATAGATTGATGGAAAATGCAAGAGGGTGGGAGAATGTTTTGAAAGAAATTGGATTTCGGGGAGGTGAGTTCATCCGATATCATGAGATATTGATTCCCGGGAAACAAAATCGATGCTTCAAGAGGCGAGGGATTCGTGAATCGCTCCTACAACGCAGAGCATAGATTGCTTATCGTGATTGCATTGCCGCTGACGACGTCTGAAAAGGTTGACAGTGATTTTCTGAAACTGTGAACTCCGTATGTCCGCCGTATAGACTTTCCATGAATTTCCAAAAACATATTGACAAACGAACATTCGTGTGATATAATATGCCCACAACGAAAACGAACAACAATTCGATTACAGAAAGGCGGAATATACCGGTATATGGGAACAAATGAGAACGATATCGAAAAACAAAGAACAAATATCGGTTTACTGCCGCAGGAAAGCACGGCAGTGTGGGAACAACTGCTCCGACTTGCGGAGGGTGGAGACATCCGTGCGATCAAGCTGTACTACGATATGCTGGAGAAAAAACAGCGTCCCGTGACGGCAGAACGCAGTGCACCCGATATGGAACCGATGGCGGCGATCCGACGGGCGGTATTCGGGGATGCGGCGACGGATGATCCGCCTGATGCGGACGACGATTGGTAGTAGTATTTCAGATACGAACAAAATTTGTTCGGCTAATCAAAATCTGGGCGAAGAGTGAATCGCCCCTGCAGCCGAAGAGGCAAAGGAGGGAACTTCCATGATCCCCTATCAGTTCGGGGAAAAACACAAAGCCTATATGCGGCGTGCGCTTACCTGCACGATGAACGTGGCGGAGGGTGCGGTGCGCTCGGGCAAGACCGTGGACAACGTCTTCGTCTTTGCACATCTTCTGGAAACCACGCCCGACCGCCTGCATCTGGCAACGGGTGCGACGGGCGGTACGGCGAAGGTCACGCTCGGGGACTGCGGCGGCTTCGGGCTGGAGGCGATCTTCCGCGGGAGAAGCCGTTGGCACAGCTACAAGGGATGCGACGCGATGACGGTTATGACACCGACGGGGGAAAAGACGGTGCTGTTCGTCGGCGGCAAAAATGCCGATGCGTACAAGCACATCCGCGGTCTGTCGATCGGTATGTGGCTGGCAACGGAGATCAATCTCCACCATCCCACGTTCATCCGCGAGGCGTTTTCGAGACAGCTTGCAGCGTCCGAGCGGCGCATCTTCTGGGATCTCAACCCCGACACGCCGTCAGCCCCGATCTACCGCGACTATCTCGACCGATACGCATCGATGACAACGGCAGGTCAGCTGTCACCGCACTTTTTCAACCACGAGCGGTTCACGATCTTTGACAACGCCGCGATCACGCCCGAGCGTCTTCGGGAGATCGTTGCGCAGTACGAGCCGGGTTCCCTGTGGTACCGCCGTGACATTGAAGGACAGCGCTGTGCCGCCGAGGGCATGATCTACACGCGCTTTGCCGACGATCCCGCCGCGTTTTCCGTGTCACGGGAGGAGGTGCCGCCGCTTGCATTTGCGTCGGTCGGTGTGGACTTCGGCGGAACGCGCTCCAAAACCACGTTCGTCTGCGTCGGGTTTACGCCCGGGTATACGCAGATGTACGTCCTCGGTGAGGCGGTGCTCGGCGGAAGACAGGGCGACGACGTTACCTCGGAGGACGTCAGCGCGGCGGCAGAGGATTTCCTCATTCGGATGCACGGCCGCTATCCGACCGTCCCGATCCGCTATCTGTTCTGCGACAGCGAAGCGCAGTATCTGATCCACGGTCTGCACCGCAGCCTGCGAGCAAGTGCTCATCCTTATATCCGTGCCGTTTCACTGCAGAATGCGCGGAAGTTGCCGATTGCCGAGCGGATCGCCTGTGAGACCTCGCTGTTTGCGCAGGGAAGGATCCGTTTGGTCGGCGGGGAAACGGAGCAGCTGAAAGCGGGACTTTGCGGTGCGGTCTGGGATCCGTCCAAGGAGGGCGACGTACGGCTGGACAATTTCACCTCGGATATCGACATTCTCGACGCGTTTGAGTATGCGTTTGAGGGGTTTATCAAGAAGATGAGGTGATGCACGCAAAAAAAGACCGCCTGTATCAGACGGCCTTTGGAAACGGTATTACCTTCAAAAAATCAGATTCTGTCGAACAGCTCCGATGGCTTAACGGCGGGAATCGGACTGTTTTTAAAATCCTTGACGTTGCGTGTGACGATATAATCGGCTTTCACGCGACCTGCACAAATTGCCTGCAGGGCATCCTCGTAATCGGAAAACGCAAGACCGGCGGCTTTCATCAGATCGTTTTTCCGCAGATCAACGACGGAAAAGATGGATGTGAGCGTACCGAGAATTTCCTTGATTTTGGCGTTGTCCAGTTCTTTGCGCATGATGTAGACGATGTTCGAGACGGAAAGTGCGGAGATATATCCGGTGATCTGATTGGCTTCGCAGTATCGGAAGACGCGCAGAGCGTCGTTCACAAACTCCGGGCGGTTGCAGAGAACGTCAAGAATGACGTTGGTGTCAACGAGGATTTTCATAACGGCGCATCCTTTCCGCCCGTGCTTCCTTTTCATCCGCATCGGCGGAAAGCACACCGACCAGATTGTCGGACAAAAACGAGACGGTGCGGTCATGGGAGATCAGACGGGCGATCTCGGTGCCGTTTTTCATGATGACGATTTCCTGCCCCTCTTGGACAAGCTTCAGAAATTTCCCGAAATTGTTCTGTACTTCGGTTGCGGTTGCGGTAGTCACAAATAATCCCTCCCTGTGTTTTTGTAGTATCATTATATCATGTTTTAGCTAAAATGTCAATGTCTTATTTTGGCGAATATGATCTCGTTATCATTTTATAAAAAGGAGAGTACAACCATGATTGATCCGATTCTTGAATTTTTGGAAGAAACCTACGGCTGGGCACCGCCGTCGCACGTTTACCGCCCGATCCTCAAGGCGCGTGCGTGGTGGGCCGGAACGTGGGAGCCGTTTCACGCGGCAACCGAGCATCACGCAGGGATGGCACCGCGCCGCCGCGAGATGTACAAAATGGGTATGGCGAAGAAGATCTGCGAGGATTGGGCGACGGTGCTGTGCAACGACAAGACGCACGTCTCGACGGGAGACGCAGAGCTGGACCGTATTCTGCTCGGTGAGCGGCGCGGTATGGGCGGGATTCTGACCCGCGGCAACTTCCGCGGCAGACTTCATGCGTTCGTTGAGAGCGTCTTTGCACTCGGAACGGGTGCGGCGGTGATGCAGTTGTCGGGTGCGAGGTACGATGGGGATGGGAATCTGATCGCCGCCGACGGTATGGCGATCGACTTTTTGCCGGCAGATCAGATTTTCCCCATGCGCGTGGAAAACGGCGAGGTCGTTTCCTGCGCGTTTCTCGGACAGAACGGCACGGCGTGTGATGACGGCGGCGATGCGTTCGTTCTGCTTGCCGTGCACGAAAAGCGCGGAGACGGCAGATGGTGCGTGACCAATCATGCCTTTGACGAAAGCCTGATTGCGATCCCGCTGCCCGACGGGGTGACCGAGCGGTTTTACACCGACCGTCCGCTGTTTGCCATTCTGACGCCGAACGCACAGCCGACCGATCCTGCAGTTGCGGCACACGGGATGGGGGATTCGGTATTTGCCTGTGCCTACGATAACCTCAAGGGCGTTGATCTTGCCTACAACAACTTCTGCCGCGATCTGTACCTGGGCGGCAAGAAGGTCTTCATGAACCAATCTCTGATCGGCGAAGACCGCTTCGGCAACCGCATCGCACCCGACGACGTGGCACAGCAGCTGTTCATGACGGTCGGCGACGGCGATCTGTCCTCTGACACGATGATCGTCGAGCACAATCCCGCGCTCCGTGCCGAGGAAAACTGCACGGCACTGCAGGCACAGTTGGATTACCTGTCGTTCAAGGTCGGCTTCGGGACGCGCCATTACCGCTTCTCCGGCGACCGCGTGGTGACGGCGACGCAGTATGCGGGCGAGCGTCAGGAGATGTTCCGCAACGCATCGCGCCATTATCTGCACATGGAGCAATTCCTGCGCACGCTGGTACTGCTTGCGTGGTACTTTGCCGCCGTTCTGCACGGGATGGAGCTTGCCGAGCCGACCAATATCTCCGTCGATTTTGACGACAGCTTCTTCATCGATCCCGCCGCCGAGCGCGAACGCGATCTCTCCGAGGTCCGTGCGGGTATCATGGCACCGTGGGAATACCGCGTCAAGTATTACGGGGATTCGGAGGAGCATGCGAAGGAGACGGCGAGGATGTTGGCAACTTAAGAAGCAGACTGCAGTACGCACCGAAGGGACAGGCGTCCCCGACTGTCCGGTATTTTTCAATGCGGACATGGGGACAGTCGAGGACGCCTGTCCCTACAATCCACAAATGCATCTGCCAATCCACCAATTCCACACAAAACCACCAACCAAAAGGAGGACCACACCATGGAAGAAACCACAATCCAAACACCTGCCGCTGAAGACTCGGCAATGGTCGAGCACCGTGCTGCACTGGCGAAAATGCGACGGGACTTTGCGCTGGAGCAGCTGTATGCACAGTCGGGCGCACGCAATCCGGCAACGCTTGCCCGTCTGATCGACGTCGGTGAGAATGACGTCGTGATCGGTGACGACGGGATTCCGGACGTGTCGGCGGTAAAGGACAAAATTGACGTTCTGCGCCGAGAGCAGGCGTATCTGTTCCGCGAGGAAACGGAACGAAACGCACCCGCCGACGATGCACCGAAGGTATCCACCGGGATGCGTCTCGGTGTGATGACACAGCAGGATCTGTCGCTGCTGGACGATGCGTCCTATTACCGCGCCGTGATGGCGAAGAGAAAGGGACGAAGAAAAGGATGATCCCCGCGATATCGGGCGGACAACGGCACCGCGCGGCGCACGTTTTGCGCAGATTGTTTTGATGACCGTGCCGTTCATCCGCGTCCGACAGTCGGGCTTCATATAAATCATCAACCACAAACCAAAGACAAAGAAAGAGAGGATTTTCGTTATGGCTAATTCTTTTGTTACGCTGCGCGACATTGCACGCACGGCTCTTCCGCATCTGATGAGCAACCTCGTGTTCCCGCGCCTGGTGCATTGCGATTTTTCCGATGCGCTGGCGGCAAAGCAGGGTGATACCGTTCAGGTACGCAAGCCCGTCAACTACGTCGCACGCGATTTTGACCCCGAAGCGGGTATCCAGACACAGGAGCTGGAGGAAGGCTCCGTCGAGGTCAAGCTTGACAAGATCGCATCCGTTGACATCGAGGTCTCTGCCCTTGACGCGGCGCTGAACTTCGATTCCGTGGAGCGTCTGTTCATCGAGCCTGCGGCGATCGCACTCGCCGAAAAGCTCAATGCCGACGGTCTTGCGCTGTACCGCGATATTGCGGCGACGGTCGGTGAGGCGGGCAAGACGCCTGCGGATCTTACCGATCTTGCGGCGGTACGCGGCGCACTCAACGATGCACTCGTTCCGCAGGCACCGCGCTGTGCCGTCTGGGATACGGCGGCGGATACCGCGTTTGCATCCGTTCCCGCACTCGTCAACGCCGAGAAGAGCGGCTCCACCGACGCCCTGCGTGAAGGTGCGATCGGCCGTGTCTTCGGCATCGACAACTACATGAGCCAGGCGGTCGTCAAGCATGAAACGGGCATCACCTCCGCCGCTGCCGTCACCGTCAAGTCCAAGGTCTCCGAGGGCGATACGACGCTCGATCTGTCCGGTGCGGCGCTGATCGGTCATCTGTGTGCGGGTGACCTGCTGACCGTCGGCGGCAAGAGTTATACCGTCACCGAGGATTCCGCTGCAGCATCCTCCAACAACATCCTCGGCGTCAAGGTCTTCCCGGCACTTCCTGCGCTGTCCGCTGGCACGGAGGTCAAGCTCGTCGGCAATCACACGGCGAACCTTGCGTTCCACCCGTCCGCCTTTGCCTTCGTCTCCCGTCCGCTGTCCGCACCTGCCGGTGTCGAGTCTTACGTCACGTCCTTTGACGGCATCTCCCTGCGTGTCGTCCGCGGCTATGACATGAAGTACAAGCGTGAGATGCTGTCCATGGACGTGCTCTACGCGTACAAGACCATCTATCCCGAGCTGGCGGTACGCTGCCTTGGCTGATATGACGGCGGTGAAAAGCGGCTACGGCGACTATGCCGCCTACGTTGCCGAGCATGAAGACAACATCTCCGAGGCGGAATTTGCGCGGTATGACCGCATCGCGTCCTGCATGGTCGATTTCCTTGCGGGACGTGCGGTTGACGCGAACAACAGCGCGGTACGGGAGGCGGTACACTGGCAGATCTGGTTCATGCGGCAGAAGGGTGCGCTGTCCGCCTGCTTTGACGAGCGTCCGATCAGAGAGAGCTTCGGCGGATACTCGATCGAGCGCAGTGCAAAGGGAAAAGACGAGAAGCTTTCACTGTTCGGCTGTGAGGTCTGTCCGATGATGATTTCTGTTCTGCGTGTGGGAGGTGTGATCTCGTTATGGCTGTAAATACGACGGCGGCGCTGTCCGACGTTTCCGAGCTTGTGACGGTGTGGCATTTTCTTGCCGAATCCGACGGCGGGGCGGTTTATCATCCCGTTTTGTACGATGCGGCGGTCGTGCTTGCCGAGCGTGCCGACGAGGTGCGGATGACCCGACACGGGGTAGCCGAGCTGCAGGGATTTCTGTTCCCGACGGGGCATCTGCTCCCGACGACGCCGATGGTCGGACGAGACTGTATCGCGCGAGGTGACTGCGTTCACTGCGAAACGCCTGCCGAGGCGGCTGCATCCGGTGCGCAGATCTACGTCTTTCACGACGTTGTCCGTCCGCCGCGCCTGTCGGGAGGTACTCTGGTCGAATGGGTTCAGTTTACTGCAAACGCAACTGTGTAACGATTTACATATGCGTATGTTTATCGTTACACAAAAAGGAGGTGGTGCAATGCTCGGATATGGAATTGACACGGTTTTCGACGCGGCGGCGTTGAACGAGCGGTGCGGACGCGTCTTTCGTGAGGTGTCCTGCACGCTTGGGGATGCGGTGGCGGCGGATTGTGAGATCTACGTGCCGTACGACACGGGTGCGCTGTGCCGAAGCGTGCGCCGCGGAGATGCAGCGTGCGGGGAAGGGACGGTTGGCTGCGATATCGTCTGGTCGTCCCCTTATGCCTCTGCCGTCTATTACGGAGATACGCGCGGCGTTCGCTATCGCACCGAGCATCACGCCCACGCCCGTGCGCGTTGGTTTGAGGGTGCAAAAGCGTCTGCCTTGGGCGCGTGGACGCAAACCGTACGCGATGCGGTTCGCGCGCTGTTTTGATAGGGGAGGTGAACGGTTATGACGGAAGCGGCATCTGCGGCAGAAGCGCTGTATCGGTTTTTCTGTGCGTTTTCCGGCTTTGACGGTGCCCATCCGTTGGGCTTTGAAGCGGAAATGCCGTTGGCACACAAAGCATCGCCGCACAAGGGCGGATTTTCCGCCGTCTTTTCGATGGAGCCGACGCTGACGTGGGTACGCAGATACGTCCACGGCGGCGGATGCGTGCGCGGTGCGTGCACGGTATCGGCAAGGGTGCCGGATGCAGACGGCAGACAGCGGCGTGAGACGGCGGCGTTCTTTTCCGCGCTTGCCGAGTACGTTTCGGCACAGGGAAAACGGTACGTTGTCGGGGATCGGGTCTATACGGTCCGCCCCGCCGCGCATCCTGCCCGTCTGCGTCTGACCGAAGACGGTGCGGTATGGGAGCTGCGCTGTGCGGTGGAAATTACAAGTCAATAAAAGGAGGTTACAGATATGGGTTTGGTAGCAAGAAGTGATATGCGTTCTTATCTTTTGGTGGGTGGCGTATACCGCGAGATCGGGGACGGATTCACCGATTTCACGGAGAACAAGAATCCGAAGGAATATTCCCGACAGTATATTCACGAGTCGTCCGAGCGAACCGATCTCGTCGGCTTTGCACCGAGCGTCACCTATGCCTTTGACGTTTACGAGGCGGACGAGGTACAGGCGGCACTGCTGGAGATCGTGCTCTCGGAGGCGGTCGGAGATGCGGCGGCGGTGACGGTCGTGACGGCGTTTCTGCATAAAACGGTCGATGACGGACGCGCGGAGGCTGTGCGCCGCGAATATACCGTTTGTCCTGCGAAGCTCGGTGCCGGAACGGACGCGCTGATCTGCTCCGGTACGCTCAAGGCAAGAGGAGACGCGGTCAGAGGGACCTTTGACGTTTCGGCAAAGCAGTTTTATGAAAAGTGAAACGATACACATATACAGATGTGTAACGATTGACAAAAGGAGGGGTTCCATTGAAACCGTTTATCATCGGTGACAAGCGCTTTGCGTTCGACGTCACCAATGCGGACGATCTGCGCCGTCTGGAGCGTGCGTGTGCACTGCTGTGTGCAAAGAACACGCAGTACGTGCAAAGTGCGTCCGATGCGGATGCGGATGCCGCGTCGGTACAGATGCGCACGATCTTCGGTATCTATCGCGACTTTTTCGAGACGGTCTTCCCGGGTCATTCCGCGGAGATCATCGGAGAAGAACCGAGCGTCAGCCGTGCGGGACGTGCGTTTGACCGCTTTGCGGCGTTTCTGCGCGGCTGTGTCGAGGAGGAGGAACGCAACGCGGTCGTGATGCGCCGCATCTACCTCGGCGATGACGTTCCGGATGTGCCCGCAGTGGGGACGGGGATGTGACGGGATTGCCGTTTTGGCAGATGCCGAAGCGTCTTATCGTTGACGGGGTGCCGTATCCGATCGACACGGATTTCCGCGTGGGGATCCGCATCCGTCAGATGACGTGGGATCCGTACTACGAGCGCCGTCCTGCGGCTTTGCTTGACGGTATTTGCCGTCTGCTGTTTTCAGGCGGTGCTCCCGCATACCGCGACGAAACGGCGTTCCTTGCAGAGGTACTCTGGTATCTGCTCGACGGTCGTATGCCGACGAGGCGCATCGTCGGTCGGCTGACGGATAACGGGGAACGTACGGCGGCGGTGCGCTTTGCAAAAGCGGTGAACGACGGCGACGCGGTATTCTCGTATCTTTGGGATATGCCCGCGGTATACGCGGCGTTTCTGCAGGTCTACCGCGTCGATCTTCTGACGGCGGAGATGCACCTCTGGCAGTTTGACGCGCTGTTTGCGGCACTGCCCGAGGAGTGCACCCTGCGTCGGACGATGGCGGTCCGTGCCGCGCAGACGGAAGACGCGGCAGATGCGGAAGCCCGTGCGGTACTGGCGGCGCAGAAGCTTGCCGTGCGGATCCCCGACAACAGGGAGATATACGAATCGTTTTACCGCTGTGCCGAATGATGCGGTCCTGCCCGACGTTCGTTTGCAAATTTGGAATACACCAAAACTTGCGGGCAGGGCTGCAATCGGCGGCGGTATTGCCGCAAATATTTTCAATCGTAAAAGGAGGAATTCACTATGCAACAGGCAGACGGGGTGGTTTTGATCCGTGCGGAGTTTGATACTGCGCAGATTACGGCGGGCATTGCCGAGATCCGTGCGGCACTGGATGCGCTGAAAACGTATGCATCGAGACAGCTTGCGTCGATCCGATCACAGACGCAGAGCGAGGGAAATGCCTTCGTCGGGTCGATGCCGGGTCTGGCTTCGCGTCTGGTCGCTGCGCTGTCGTCCGGCATCGTCGGCGGCGGCAGTAGGATCAGCGGTGCCCTGCGCGGCGTACTCGGCGGAGCACTTGGCGTCGGTACGGAATATGCGCCGCGCTTTTCGTCGATCGGTTCCTACGTCATCACGGGAATCATCAACGGTATTCAGGGCAATGCATCCGCTCTCTGGAATACCCTGCGTACGGTGGCGTCCAATATGCTGGCAACGCTGAAAAACGCGCTGGGGATTCAATCGCCGTCACGGGTCATGCGCGAGGAGGTCGGACGGCAGATCGGTGCGGGAATTGCCGCGGGAATGCTTGACAGCCGCGATCTGGTTTTGTCGGCGTCCGATACGCTTGCCGAGGATGCCGTGGGACGGGTACGCCGTATGCGCGTCGGCTCGGTCGGTGCGGCGGGAACGCTGCTTCGCTCGACTACGTCTTCATCGGGCGTCCCCGCATCGGTCAGAGGATATCCGACGGCGGTATCTGCATCGGAGAAGCATCCTGCGCCGTCGCTCGGCGGCAATACGTTCATTTTCCAAAAGCCTGTGGAAACCCCGTACCGTCACGCACAGGCAATTCGCGAGGTCATGGAGGAGATGCTGTATGGAACGTAAGTGCGATTTGATTTTGCGCCTGCAATTCGGAGATCGGATCATCACCGTCGGCGGTGCGTCATCTCCTTATCGCTTGCTTTCCTCCGGCTTTTCGGGCGGAGAAGGCGCGGAGGCGACGGCTGAGCTGATGGAGCTTGCGCAGTCCGACGGCAGTGCCGTGGTGTCGCGCAGACTGGCGGGGCGTGACCTCACGCTGCAGTTTGAGATCGCCGACTACGACAACCGCGAGG
>JAZQWK010000048.1:0-7180 GCA_045632325.1 Eubacteriales bacterium | reverse complement strand
GTTCTTTTTTGATCTCCGAGCGCTCACGCGGCAAGGTCAGCGAAACTGCGTCGGTATTTTTCACGGATACGGTCAGCAAAACTTCATCATCCGGCGCACGTCCGTCCGCCATTGCGCCGCCCACCACGGGTAAAACGACATACTGCTCTCCGACCTCGGTCAGCGTTACGGATTCCACCTGCGAAAAGCCCCAATCGTAGAGCGCGCGGTGGTCGTTCCAATCGTCGGGAGCGGACAAAGTGACACAGTACAGCGTTACGCCGTCCCGCGTGCAGGCAGAAACGAGACACCGTCCCGATTGTCTGGTAAATCCTGTTTTGATACCGATACAGCCGTCAAGCGTTTTGAGCAGCTTGTTGTGGTTGATGAGCAGGCGGACGCCTTCTCTGCCCTTTAAGGGAATCTCCTTTTTATAAGAAGACACCGTCTCAGCAAAGTCCTCGTACGCCATCGCCGCACGTGCGATCTGTGCAAGCTCTTTGGCGGTGGTATAGTGTGCCGCATCGTCAAGTCCGTGCGGATTGACAAAATGCGTGTTGACAAGTCCCATCTCGTCGGCAAGGTCATTCATCTGTCGGGCAAATGCATCGACGGAACCCGCGTGTGCGATGGCAAGCGCGGTCGCGGCATCGTTGGCACTTTCGATCAGTACTGCATCCATCAGTTGACCGAGCGTCAGCGTTTCGCCCTCGTAAAGATAGACGGACGAGCCTTCCACACCGACCGCGTCCGCGGGAACGGTAACGGCACGGTCAAGATCACCGCCGCCTGCAAGAACCGTCAGCGCCGTCATGATCTTGGTGGTGCTTGCCATCGGCATACGAACGTCCGCGCTGCGGTCAAAGAGAATCCGTCCCGTTTCGTCGGTCAGTATGGCAGCTTGTGCCGAGATCGCAGGCGGCGACAAAAACGCACCTGCCGATACGGGAAGTGTCGGTTCAGTCAAAGGCGTATCTGTTCCCGATGCCAAAACCGGCAGCACGAGCATCGTCAACAATAAACCGAGTACCATCAGAGAACGGGAAAGCTTCATACGGCATCCATCCTTTTTTCCATCATGTTTGCTTCATGATATGCAAAGGGTGTGCCGCCGATACCATCCGAGATCGGTTATTTACAGAGAGGTGTCGAGGAATTCATGCTCGTCGGCACCGTCTTCTTCCTCTTCCGCACGGTCTGTGGACGTCTCTGCCGATTCGGATTCGCCGTCCTTCTTGGCTTTCTTTTTGGGGATCATCGCCTTGATCTTTTCAATGATCTCGGGTGCACGCTCCAGAAGCGACGATACGTTATAGCCGACGTCTGCCGGCTTGGAGGTCGGATTGGATACGTTCATCATCTCGACAGAGCCGTCTGCGTGAACGACGAGGAACGCGACCGGAACAACGGAAACGCCCGAACCACCGCCTCCGCCAAAGTTGTTGTTTCCTGCGGTCTTCTTGCTTTCATAGTCGACACCGCCCGATGCAACGCCCATGGAGACCTTGGATACGGGAATGATGGTGGTACCGGAATTGGTTTCGATCGGCGTACCGATGATGGTATTTGCATCGACAACGGTACGGATGTCCTCAAGGGCACCCGCAATGATTCCGGTTACTTTGGTTTCTGCCATGATGAGATCCTCACTTTCTGTTTTCGGTTCATTTCAGCAAATATATAAATGTATCTTTTTACTTGTTTTTCAGTTCACGGATCACGTCGGCACGTGCCATGGCTTCTTTTTGACGACGTGCTTCCCGCTCCTCTGCGGTTTCTTTTTTACGCGCCTCAGCTTCCACACCGAGCGCCGCACCGCCGCCTGCAATCAGAATCGCCATCACCTGCCACAGTGCGATCGAAAATACGATCTTTCCGCGCACGGAGGGCTTATCGGCAATAAAATCGGCGTATATGGCGATCTTGTTCTTTTTGACACGGCGAAACGTCCGCGTTTCGGATATCAGATTCCAGAAGTTTTCCATCGCCGCCCAGATCCAGCCGTATAAGATCGCGGTGTTTGCAGGATCGCCCGTCGCCGCCGTGATATCGAGATATTTGATATCGACGCGCAGATATCGTCCGAACCGATCGAGTAAAACCCGCGTCAATGCAAGCACAAGCTTGATGATGTGCTTGACGCCGCGCTTTTTCGGCGTATATCCCGTTTTTGCCGTGCGGGACTTTGCCTTTTCTGCTTTTTTCTTTTGTTTCAGCGCTTTTTTAGCCGCCTTTTTTTCTTTTGCCCGTGCTGCGGCTTCCGCTTTTTTTCGCTTTTTTTCGTAAAGACGCTCAAGCGCATCGCGACGGAATTTCCGAAGATTGGGAAGGCGCTTTTTTTGAGGCAGGATCGGGATGCGGAGAAAGAGCACCTGCACCGCAAGTGCAAAATCAATGCCGCCCGCCGTTTGTATCCTGCAAATAATGCGGATCGGAACGAGGAACAGAAGCACAAGCAGTGCAAGCAAACCTAACAAAACGACGGTTATCAGCTTCATTGTGCTCCCTCCTGTTATAGAGTCATTGGTTTATTCTTCTTCCGCGTGCAGACTTGCTACGGCATCGGGATTGTCAGACCCCGTTCCGCCGTCTCCGCGGGTAAGGAACTGTTCCGCAGGCGGCAGCTGTCCGATGTGTTCAAGACCGAATACCCGCAGAAAATCATTCGTCGTGCCGTACAGCGTCGGACGACCGGGAACGTCGAGCCGTCCCTTCGATTCGATCAGACCCTTCTCCACGAGAGAGGAGACGACGTATCCCGTATCGACACCGCGCACCTCGTCAATATAAGCACGGGTCACGGGCTGGTTATAGGCAATGATCGCCAGCGTCTCAAGCGATGCACGGGACAGATTGCCGCCGCGTCTGACGCCGAGCGCCGTACGGATATAAGGAAGATATTTTTCGCGGGTGACCAGCTGACATCCGTTTCCAACGCGGATGAGCTGAATACCGCGTCCTTCATAGGACACGGAAAGCTCGTCGGCACAGGCGGAGGCTTCCTCCTCGGAAATGCCGAGTGCTTCGGCTATTTTTGTAAAGGTCATCGGATGACCTGCGGCAAACAGGATGGCTTCAAAGGCTTCTCTGATGCCCGCAGCATCAAGTTCCTCGGGTGCTTCTCCGACGGGAACCGATGCGGTCAGCGCCGTATTCTCGATTTCGTTCATTTACTCGATGTCTCCTTTTTGACCGTCAGACAACTGACGTTCTGTCGTTTCGTCCGAAGCGGTATTGCCGCCTGCCTCATCATACAGCCCGGCGTAATCTTCGGGAATCGCCTGCTCGGGATTGAGCGTGCAGTAAAACTCATACCGATAATCCTCAACACTGTCCCAAAGCGCATCCTCATCCTCGGCTGCCGCCGCAAGACGCTTTTCCAACAAAACGTATCCGTCTTTGATCAGTGACAGCACCGCCATGAACAGCGCGACGATCTCACTTTTGGATTGTGCCTCGGAAAATAACGCCAAAAACGGTGTCGTACCGTTAAGATTCAAACGGTGCGAAACGTCTCTGATTTTATCGGATACGGGAACCACAGTCTTTTTGATGATCGGGTTGATACCCGTCATCGGCGGAGGTGCTTCCTTGTCCTTTTTGGAGAACAGCCGCGCCAGCGCCTTTTGCAGCAGCTGAATGTCGTGCGGCGAAATATCACCGTGATCGACGGGAATCTCATCCTCGTCCTTGACGTAGCGCGCGGAGAAACAGGCATACTGCGCTTCCAGATATGCAGCGGCTTCCTTTGCCTGACGGTACGCAAGCAGCGCCGCCGCCAACCTTGCACGCGGGTCTTCCGCATCGGGATCCTCGGGTTTGGGCAGAAGCATACGGCTCTTGATGAGCATCAGCTCACTTGCCATGACGATGAACTCGCCGGCAATTTCCATATCCATCTGCTTCATACGATCAAGATACGCCATATATTGCTCGAAAATGACCGTAATACGGATGTCCGCGATTTCCATTTTGTTTTTGGCAATCAGGGAAAGCAGAAGGTCGAGCGGACCCTCAAAGGTATCGATTTTATATGTCAGTGCTTCGCTCATGAAGACATCCGTCCTTGTCGTTGTAATTTCAGAAAATCGGAATCAGTCCGATCAGCCATTCCATGCCGCGCATAACAAGCGAAACCGCCGCACGGATCGGCGTATCGAGAAAGCCCATCCACAAACCGAGCATCAGCACGATCTGAATGACGTGCTCATAGCGCATGACCTGAAAATAGAGCTTTGGCGGCAGGAAGGTCAAGAAGATCCGCGAACCGTCCAGCGGCGGTACGGGAATCAGGTTAAACACGCCCAACGACACGTTGAGCATATAGAACAGGTAGAAAAACAAATGCGTATAGGTGATCAGATTCACAAGGAAGGTGGAATCCGTTCCCGCATACAACGCGCCGCCGACTTCAAAAATCAAGCCCGTACGGGTCATAATAAACCAGAACAGATTCGCAAAGAACAGCCCGAGAAAACCGAGCAGCAGGTTTGCAATCGGACCTACCGCCGCGGAGATCGCCATACCGTATTTGGGGTTTTTGAAGTATCGGGGATTGATCGGTACGGGACGCGCCCAGCCGAAGCCAAAGACGAACATCATGATCGTACCGAGCGGATCCAGATGCTTGACGGGATTCAGGGAAAGTCTTCCCATATTGCGCGCGGTCGGGTCGCCGAGCTTATACGCGGCATATCCGTGCGCCGCCTCGTGCATCGACAGTGCCAGCAGGATGACGGGAATCCTCAAAAGGAGCATCGGGATATCGGAAAATAAATTTTGGAGTACAGAAAGCATGGTTCTTATTTTTCAAGCGCCTTGCGCTCAATGATGGACAGAATCTCATCGCGTCCGTCGCCCTTCAGCGCAGAAAACGCAATGACGTGGGTACCTTCGAGAATCATCTGGTCTTTTGACAACAGTGCGAGATTCTTCTTGCGGTCGGTCACGTTGAGCTTGTCCGCTTTGGTTGCCGCAATGATGTACGGCGTTCTCGTTTCGTAAAGCCACGACAGCATCTGGTCGTCGTCCTTGGTCGGACCGACCTTCAGATCGATGAGCTGTACGACGAGCCGCAGATTGGGATTGTTGTCAAAATACGCACCCATCAGCGTGCTCCATTTTTCACGCTCGGCATCGGGGCGTTTTGCAAAGCCGTAGCCGGGCAGGTCGACCAAATAATACTGACGGTCGATGTTATAGAAATTTGCCGTGATGGTCTTGCCGGGCTGACCCGATACGCGTGCCAGACTTTTGCGCCCGAGCAGTGCGTTGATCAGCGAGCTTTTTCCGACGTTGGAACGACCGGAAAACGCGATCTGCGGCAGGTTATCCTGCGGAAACTGCTCCGGGAAGCCGGCACTCATCACCAAATTGACGTTTTGATAGTTGATAGCCATTGGGAATCCTCCTGATTGTCAGAGGTTACTCGTTATCTTGTTTCATGAGATACGCCGATCCGCCGAGCGTGACGTTTTCCGTCGGGATCAGTGCAAGCGGCTCGGGAATCGTCGGTTCTTCGCATACCACGGGACGCTCCTCGGTCAATGCGATCGCCAGAACCTCATCGACATGAGAACACGGATAGAACGTGACGTTTTCCTTGACGACGGGTGCGACCTCGTCGAGATCGGGTACGTTGTCCGCGGGGATACAGATGATACGGATACCGCTCTTGTACGCCGCCATCGTCTTTTCGCGCAGACCGCCGATTGCCATGACGCGTCCGCGCAGGGAGATTTCACCCGTCATCGCGACGTCGCGGCGGACGGCTCTGCCCGACAGCTCGGAAACGAGCGCCGTAACCATCGTGACACCTGCCGACGGACCGTCCTTGGGAACGGCACCTTCGGGAACGTGAATGTGGATATCGCGGTTTTTATAGAACTCTGCATCGATACCGAAGCGATCGACGCGGGAGCGGACAAACGAGATCGCCGCGCGCGCAGATTCCTTCATAACGTCGCCGAGAGAACCCGTCAGTTCAACGTGACCGGAACCGGGCAATGCGGAAACTTCAATCTTCAGCACGTCACCGCCAACCTCGGTATAGGCAAGACCGTTGACGACGCCGACTTCGTTGGTATCGACAATACGGTCGGGCTTGACCTTATGCTTGCCGAGGTACTCGGTCAGATTGTCGCGCGTCACGGAACAGGTCTTCACGCCCTCGTCCATGATCTTCATCGCAGCCTTACGGCACAGCGAGGCGATCTCGCGTTCCAGATGGCGCACGCCCGCTTCACGGGTATAGAAGTCGATGATATCGTAGATCGCTTCATCGCTGATGCGCAGAGTACGGCGGTTCAGACCGTGACGCTTGCACTGCTTTGCGATCAGATGATGATCGGCAATCGAGAATTTTTCCTCACGGGTGTAAGAAGGCAGCTGAATGATTTCAATTCTGTCCAGCAGTGGCGCAGGAACGGTTTCCAGCGTGTTTGCCGTTGCAATGAACATACAGTCGGACAGATCGACGGGAAGCTCTAAGAAATGATCGCGGAACGTACGGTTCTGTTCCCCGTCCAGGACTTCCAGCAGTGCCGACGCAGGGTCACCGTGTGCATCACGCGTCAGCTTGTCAAGTTCATCAAGAAGAATCAGAGGATTGTTGACGCCTGCCTCGGACATGGCGTGAACGATACGGCCGGGCATTGCGCCGACGTACGTCTTTCTGTGACCGCGGATGTCTGCCTCGTCGCGCACGCCGCCGAGTGACACGCGGACGTATTTTCTGTGCAGTGCACGTGCGATGGACGATGCGATCGAGGTCTTACCGACACCGGGAGGTCCGACCAGACACAGAATCTGGTTGCGGACGTCGGGATTCATCTGACGGACTGCCAGATATTCGAGAATACGGTTCTTGACCTTTTCCATTCCGTCGTGATCGGCGTCGAGCACCTTACGCGCCGCCTTGATATCGACGCGATCCTTGGATTTTGCCACCCACGGGTATTCCAATGCCAGATCGAGATAATTGCGCAGGACGTTGCCTTCCGCCGCACCGAACGGCGTCTTGGAGAGCCGCTTGAGCTCCTTCATCAGCTTGGCACGAACCTCGGGGGCTGCACCTTCCGTTGCCGCACGGATCTTCTCGGCATATTCGTTGATCTCGTCAACGTCATCGTCGTCGTAAAGACCGTCCTCGTCGCCTTCCTCGTAGCCGTACGGAGCGTCTCCGCGCAGCTCTGCCTGAATG
>JAZQWK010000047.1:0-12168 GCA_045632325.1 Eubacteriales bacterium | reverse complement strand
CCTCCGGATTTTTGATGAGTGCAGACAGCAGGTGCACCTGTTCCATCTGTTGATTGCCGTGCTCGACGGTCAGGCTCTGTGCGTTTTGCATCGCTTCTATGCTTTTTTGTGTGAATTTTTGGATGTTCATGTGGACAGTTCCTCCTTTTCTGATGTAACAATACCATAATTGCGGACGACCCTTGAAGGTATGTTCTTCTTTTATCAGCCGCTTTACAGCACTACTTCATGCTCCGACAGATACGCGCGGTACATCCGCTCAATCTCTCCTGCCGCGACGGACGGTGTATCGAGATGATAGAAAAAGCACTTGAGTGCGCGGTCAAACAGTGCGATATAAGCAGAAATCAGATCACCGAGCGTTTCGGACGACAGCGTATCGGCATCCGCCTGTTTGACCACTGCCGTCGGACGCAAGGTGCGCGTCATTCGTCCGTCCTCCGCGTGATACAGCGTCTCTGGCAAATATGCCGATTCGATCGTCATCCAAAGACGGAAGAACTGCGTCAGATATAATAATAAGGAGCTGTTCTGCGAACGTAGGGACACGCGCAGCTCCCCGATCGTTTCCCCAGGGGTTCGGTAAAGCTCCACGGCGTACCGCACGGACGGATTGTATTTATACGCGATTGCGGAACGAAGCGTCAGCGTCGAGTCGGTCGGCTGCATCAGAACCTGAAACGTGTCTGCCGCCTGTAAAATCGATTCCATACGGCGGAAGGTATCCTGCATCCGCTTTTCGGGCGTGACGTAGGATACGTATTCCGCCAAAATCTGATTGATCATATTGGAGCGGTTGGTATTGTGGCGGTAGGCAAGACGGTCGATCTGCGCGACCACGTCGTCGGAGAGTACGATGGAATATACGGATTTTTGCATCGGATTCATTCCTTTCCTGTTCTTTTTCTGAAATCATTATATCACGGTTTGCGTTTCTCGTCAATCGATTTATATAATCCTTAACACAAGTTTCACAAATTCGGAACAATTTATACAGATTTTGCACCATGTTTTATGGATACACATAAACAAGATTGAAAGATTTTCAAAAATTCATAGGATTGCTCTTGTAAATCGCCCCAAAATATGATATGATGAAGGCATACAAAATCAAAATCCAAACGGAGACGATATGGATACCTATTTGAGAACCCATCTTCTGACCCATCCTGCGCTTTTTCCGCAGGACGCTGTCAAATTCTGTTACCAATCTGCCTTCGGCGGCGGTCATCTGATCACCGACACGACTCGTGCGGCAGACTATCTTGCCGGAGAACGCGCGGCACTGGCACCCGATTCCACACTTCCCACGACGGAACCGCTGGGCAGCGGTCTTGTGCGGCTCAATCTTGCGTCGCCCGCTGTCGCTTCCCTCTCGGACAAATCGATTCTGCGGGTCTTTGCCGCAAGTGCGGCGCACGTTTTGGCGCGCCGGGATAACGACGAACGCTTTTCCGATCTGCTGTCAGCGCTGGAGCGAATGACGGCGGATCATCAATCCCCCTTCTCCTCTGAAACGCTTACCGCCTACCTTGACGGCTACCGCGCATTGGGCTGTCCGATGGTGTCGCATACGGAGGAATACCGTACCGCCTATGCGCCCTCTTACCGTGTCATTGAGGAAAAATACATCCCGCTGCTGCCGCTGATTGATCGCATCGAAGCCTTGCTCGAACAAAACGAGAACCGTACCACCGTCATCGCCATCGACGGGCACGCCGCATCGGGAAAAACGACTTGTGCCGCCATACTCGCGGAGCTTTACGACTGCAGCGTGTTCCATATGGACGATTTCTTCCTGCCGTTTGAAAAGCGAACGGCAGAACGGCTTGCAGAGGCAGGCGGCAACGTCGATTATGAACGCTTTTATGCGGAGGTGCTCACCCCGATTCTTGACGGAAAAGCCGTGACTTATTCCGCGTTTGACTGCGCAAGCGGTTCCCTTCAGCCGCCCGTCACCGTGGAGCCCAAATCCCTTGTGATCGTGGAGGGCTCGTATGCTCATCACCCGTATTTCGGCGATGCCTACGATCTGCGCGTTGCCATTGACGTTGCAGAGGAGGAACAGCGCGCACGCATCCTTGCGCGAAACGGAGAGCAGATGCTTGCGATGTTCGTATCCCGCTGGATTCCGATGGAGCACCGCTATTTTGAAGCCTATTCCATTTTTGAACGTGCCGATCTGGTTTTATGATCGACGACAATAGATAAAGGAGAACAATATGATTACACTCGATATTCTGAAATACGGAAAACGCCACTGTGTCACGACCTCATGGGATGACGGACACGAAAACGACCGTCCGCTCGTTGCGCTGTTCAACAAATACGGCATCAAGGGCACCTTCCATCTCAACTCCGGCCGCATCGCCAATCCGAACAGTGCCATCAAGGGTGAGGAGCTTCCCGTACTGTACGCAGGACACGAAATTGCCTGCCACGGTGTCCGTCATTTCTCGATGACCTACCTTGATCCGACGGCGATTTATCATGAAATCTATGCGGACCGCATCGCACTCGAAACATACGCAGGTTATCCCGTCCGCGGTCTGTCGTATGCCAACGGCAAGTACACCGAGGACAACCTCGCGCCGCTTTCCGCCTGCGGTATCGTCTATTCCCGCACGACGAGAGATACCGGCCGCTACGATTTCCCGACGGATTTTCTGCAGTGGCATCCGACGACGCATCAGAGAAAAGCCGTTTCCTATGCGGAGGATTTCATGAGCGCCATTGACGGCTACTACAGCGGACCGAAGCTGCTTTACGTTTGGGGTCACAGCCACGAATTTGAGCGTATGGTCAAGTGGTCGGAAATCGAGCAGTTCTGCCAAACGGTCGCGGGCAACGACAAGATCTGGTACGCGACCAACATGGAAATTTACGATTATATGCAGGCACAGCGTGCGCTGGCGTTGTCTGCCGACCATACGATGGTCTACAATCCGTCTGCGATGGAGGTCTGGTTCTCCTGCGACGGAGAGATCTGCTCGGTAAAGCCCGGGGAGACGTGGAAGAAATAAGCACAAAAATCCCCGATGGTCGGAAGTCCAACCGTCGGGGATCTGTTTTATGTCTTTGTATCAATGCTTGGTATACGCGGCACGCAGAGAATCGCGGTATTCCGTCGGGGTAACACCCGTCATGCGGCGGAACCAGCGGCTGAAGTAGAACTCGGAAAGTCCGAGGTCTTCGGCAACGTCAGAGGTTTCCACGGCAGATTCCAGCTGTGCGGCAGCACGGGAAATGCGGAGCTGATTGATGAAGTCGCCAACGGTCATGCCCTCGCACTTTCTGAAAACCTTTGCGCAGTATACGGGATGCAGACCGACCTGATCGGCGAGATCTTCGAGCTGAACACCCTCTCTGTAATGCTCCAAAATATAACGCTTCATCGCGCGGACGTAGTCGTTATCCGAGTAACGGACGACGAAGTCTTCCATCTGAATGAGCAGCATCTGCAATGCGGCAAGACACTTCTTGCGCTGGTCGGGTGAACCCGTCACACAGACGCGCTGCAGATAATCGACCGTATAAGAAACATCCGCGTCGTCAATATACGTCATCTTATGCGGATAGGCAAAGATCATATCGCCCGTGCGTCCTTCTCTGCGCGGGGTATCGTCCCAAAAGCAAAGCGTCATATAGGCGGCAGGCTCCACGCCTTCCGGACGGCAGAACAGCACGCCCGGTGCAGCATACAGACAATCCCCTGCCGCTGCGGTAAATGAAACGCCGCCGATCAGACAGGTGATCGCACCCTCGGTGACAAAGATCAGCTGATGCTCGGTCAGAAGCGTCGGTGAGATTTCCTCCACACGGGAAAGCGGCGTATAAACGAAGCTGCGCACCGACAGCATCGGCAGTGCAATACGGCGGATATCGGTCAGAAATGCAATCGTATCTTCGTCCTGCGCGTCGGTTTCCGCGGGGATATGATTTCCGGTTTCCAGAGTAAAATCCTCGTCTCCGAACAATTGCAGCTGTGTGATTTCTTCCATAACTTCCGACCATCCCCGCCGACATCGGCAGAGTGTTCCTTTCCTGAAATTCCTGTGTTTCTTCCTATATTATACCACATTTTTATAAAATCGTCAACTTTTTTTATAATTATTTTGCTGATTCCGACTTTTTTCTTGCAAAATCCGCGGCTTTATGATACAATACTGTCATACTGACGACAACAAGAGGTGACATTATGCTGTTACAACACTCCATTCTTTCTCCGATCCTCGCACTGCGCCGTACCCTGCACGACGTCCCCGAGCTGTCGGGACACGAAACAAAGACGATGGAGACTTTGAAAGCCTTTCTGCGCGCGCATACCACTTGTACCGTATACGAACAAGACGGCTGGTTTTACGCCCGCCGCGATATCTCGCCAGACCTGCCGACACTCGCCTTCCGTGCCGATACCGACGCCATTGTCTGTGCCGCATCGGGACAGCCGTATCACGGATGCGGTCACGACGGTCATGCCGCAGCACTTGCGGGACTTGCGTATCTGACGGAATTTGCCGACAGCAAGCCGAACTGCAATCTGCTGTTTGTCTTTCAGCCTGCCGAAGAAACGGGCGAGGGTGCAAAACAGTGCTGTTCCATTTTCGAGCGTGAAACCGTTTCCGCCATCTGCGGCTGTCATACGATTCCCGGATTTCCGCACGGGACGGTACTTCTGCGGGACGACGTCTTTGCGTGTGCGTCGCGCGGTATGATCCTGCGCTTTTCGGGTCGGCAAAGCCACGCGGCATATCCCGAAACAGGATGCAATCCCGCATCGGTCATCGCGGCTCTGACAACGGAGCTGGAATCGCTGACACAAAAAACCGAAGCTGGCGGACACGGTATGGTTCTGACGACCGTGGTCGGCGTACAGGTCGGCGGTCGAAATTTCGGCGTTTCTCCCGGGGAAGGTGAGCTGTGTCTGACGGTACGCGCACATTACGAAGCGGATCTGGAGCGGTTGACAGAAGCCATTACCGTACGAGCGCAAGAACTGTGCGACTCTAAAGGAATCAGCCTTGATATCTCTTACCTCGACGTGTTCCCCGACACGGTCAACGATACAGCACTTGTAAACGCGCTTCGCTCCAAATTAGACGCCGCGTCGATCCCGCATCTGACACTTGCCGATCCGATGCGCTGGTCGGAGGATTTCGGGCATTACTGCCGTCACGTTCCCGGGCTGTTTTTCGGCATCGGCACGGGAGAGGACGCTCCTGCCCTGCACACCGATGGCTTTGCCTTTGACGATACCCTGCTGCCGCGCATCCTTGAGACCTGGCTGACGATCATCGGAATCTAAACGAAAAAAGAGGAAGACCATTGTGATCTTCCTCTTGCTTTTTGTTTGAAATCAGATATTGACCTCAAGTGCCTGGTGGGTTTCAGCAGACTTGAAGCAGCCTTCCATGACCAGAAGGACACGGCGGACTTCTTCGAGCTTGATGAGCTGCGGCTCAATGCCGTCAACAGCCTTGACCAGGTTGCGGTAGAAATCGTGAACGTCAGACTTCGGACGGTCGATTTCGTAGCTGTCCAGCGTGATCTCGTCACGGGGAGCCATGGTCTTGGTGATACCTGCTGCGGTCTGAACGGGAACAACTTCCTTTTCGTTCCAAGCCTTCAGCTTTGCAACCTTACAGTTCTTCTGCCAATCTTCGATGAACGCAGAGCCGTTCTTGCACTGCATATAGAAGCGCGGCATATAGATGAAGTTGTAAGTACCGACTTCGACGGTTGCACGCTTGCCGGACTCAAAGGTCAGCATCAGATGGAAGCCGTCATCGACTTCATCGGTGGTAATGTTGGTATTTTCGTTGTAGATACGGACGATCTTTTCATTCGGAATCAGCTGCAGCATCTGGTCGATCAGATGAACACCCCAGTCGAGGATCATACCGCCGCCGTAAGGCTTGTGGCATCTCCAGTCAGAGGGAATACCGCGAGAGCCGTGGACACGGGACTCGATGTTGATGGTATCGCCGATCTCACCGCTTGCGATGATGGACTTGATCGCGAGGAAGTCAACGTCCCATCTGCGGTTCTGGTGAACGGTGAACAGCTTGCCTGCCTTCTTGGCTGCCGCACACATATCGTCGAAATCTTCGACAGACAGTGCAACAGGCTTTTCGCAGACAACGTTCTTGCCGGATTCCAGTGCACGGATGACGATGTCCTTATGAACGTCGTTGGGAGTTGCACAGACAACGATATCGATTTCATTGTCAGCAAGTACAGCTTCAAAGGAATCGTAGGTGTTGATGCCCTTGGACTTAGCCAGATCCATGCGTTCCTGCTTGATGTCGTAAATACCGCGCAGGGTAACGACGTCGCTCTTCAGTGCATGATCTGCGTGCCAGCCGCCCTGTCCGCCGTAGCCGACCACTACAAGATTTTTCTTCATAGGAATTTCTCCAAACAGTTATTTATATACTCGCAAAGCCTCTTATGCCCACGCCATACCGGACGGCTTGGGATCGTACATCAGAATGGGCTTGAGGAAGTCAACAGCCTTCGTCAGACCTTCGTCGATGGACATGAGGGAATCCTCATGCTCAATGCTCATGACCTTATCGTAACCGGTCAGGCGCAGAGCGGAGACGATTTCCTTCCAGTAGGTAGCATCGTTGCCGTAGCCGCATGCACGGAAGACCCATGCACGGTTGAGCTCGTCACCGTAGTGCTTACAGTCAAGAACACCGATCTTTGCGGTGTTGATCTTGTCGATCTTGGTATCCTTTGCATGGAAGTGGTAGATCGCACCCTGCAGGTAACGGATTGCCGCAACGGGTTCGATACCCTGCCAGATCAGGTGAGACGGGTCGAAGTTTGCGCCGATGACGTCGCCGACAGCCGCTCTCATCTTCAGAAGCGTTTCGGGGTTGTAAACTGCGAAGCCGGGATGCATTTCAAATGCGATCTTGGTAACGCCGTGAGCCTTTGCAAACGCAGCAGTTTCCTTCCAGTAAGGAATCAGAACTTCGTTCCACTGCCATTCGAGGATCGCCAGGAAATCTTCCGGCCACGGGCAGGTGACCCAGTTCGGATACTTTGCACCTTCATGGTCGCCGGGGCAGCCGGAGAAGGTAACGATGGTATCAACGCCGAGCTTTTCTGCGAGCAGAACAGCGTCAACGAAATCATCGTGGAATGCCTTTGCAATTGCCTTGTCCGGGTGAACGGCATTGCCGTGGACGGACAGGCAGGAAATCTTCATATCATACTTTTCAAAGGTTGCCTTGAATTCTGCGAGAGCCGCATCGTCATTCAAGAGAACCTTGGGATCACAGTGAGCCTTGCCCGGATAACCGCCGCAGCCGATTTCCGCCATGGTGACACCCATGCCGTGCAGGATGGACAGTGTTTCGTCAAGAGACTTGGACGCATAGAGATTTGTCAGTACGCCGAGTTCCATATGGTTTCTCCTTTACATGAGACGGAGCATTGTGCCGCCATTCGGCAACACAATGCTGTCCCGTAGTTTTGAATTAGTTGAAGTAGTACGGCTTGCCGGTCTTTGCGGATTCGTAGATACCTTCGAGGATCTGAGTAACGACAAATGCCTGTTCAGCCTTTACGAAGGGTTCAGTATCGTTGATGATCGCATTGATCCAGAGTCTTGCTTCGCGGCCTGCGGGATCTTCGTTTCCTGCGCCGTCGTAGAATGCAACACCGCCTGCGTTGAGGTCAGGCTTCAGGGTGTACTGTCTGCCATTGCGGATACCGTTGATGCGGACACCGTCGAGCATATCGCCGCCTGCCTTGGTGCCGGCAACGGTCGTGATTGCTTCTCTGGGATCGAGCATATTGATTGCCCAGGAAGCCTTGAGGTTGATGGTAGCGCCGTCTTCCATGACGATGAAGCCGAATGCACAGTCTTCAGCGGTGTACTTTTCGGAATCCCACGGCCCCCAAGCGTTGCCCTGTTCTTCCTTGGGCAGGTTGTTGAGCTTGTGGTAGGTCGTACCGACACAGTACTTCGGCTTGTAGTTGTTCATGGTCCAAAGGGTCAGGTCGAGTGCATGGGTACCGATATCGATGAGGGGACCGCCGCCCTGTTCGTATTCGTTGATGAAGACGCCCCAGGTAGGAACGGCACGGCGACGGATCGCGATTGCTTCTGCGTAGTAGATGTCACCGAACGTGCCCTGATCTGCTTCCTGCTTGAGGTACAGGGAGTCGGGTCTCTGACGGTTCTGGTAACCGATGGTGAGCTTCTTGTTGTTTGCCTTTGCAGCGTTGATCATCTTCAGTGCTTCTTCGGAGTTGATTGCCATCGGCTTTTCGCACATAACGTGCTTGCCTGCATTCAGCGCATCAACGGTGATGAAGCTGTGTGCACGGTTGGGCGTCAGGACGTGAACGACTTCAATGGTTTCGTCCTTGAGCAGTTCCTTGTAATCGGTATAGACCTTAGCGTCAGCAGTACCGTAGTCCTTTGCTGCCTTGATTGCTCTTTCTTCGATCAGGTCACAGAACGCTACCATTTCAGCTTCCGGAACCTTCTTCAGAGAAGGCATATGCTTACCGTTTGCAATACCACCGCAGCCGATGATACCAATTCTTACTTTTCTTTCTGCCATTGTGAGTTTCCTCCATATGTATAAATATTTGATATCCGTTTTTGAAATCCGAATATATATCATATATATAATACCTTATTTTTACGAAATTTGCAATAGTTTTTTTGAATTTCTCAAAAAAATTTTCATATTTTTCGCCAAAATGCCTATCATTCATACCTTATTCAGCATTTATTCACATTTTGGAAATGCTTTCTTATTATAATATTGACATATCATATACATACGGAGGTTTTTATGAAACTTACTGCAACACTCTTCATTCTGTCTGCAGCACTCCTTCTTCCGGGACTGGTTTCCTGCGGAGGAGCCGATGCTGCCGACAACGTCACGCCGAACACACAGGCGCAGAACACCGAATCCGCTGTCACCGAAGATAAACTCATCTGTGATCCGGGTCTTCCTGCGGCAGACTTCGGTGGCGAGAAGTTCATTTTTGCGATGCGCGGTACTGACGGTGATTACAACGACATCACGGCAGAAACGACCGATGGCGACCCGCTCAACGACGCCGTTTATTACCGCAATGAATACATTGAAATGACTTATAATATCGATATCGACGTTCTCTGGTGCGGCGAAGGCGGCGGTTCTCCCACCGGCAGTGAAATGTACAAAATGGTTTCCCAAATGGTCATGAGCGGCGACAGCAACATGGACGTTATCATGACAACGCCCTACTGTCAGAGCGGTCTTGCGCTCGGCAGTTTCCTGCTGGATCTGAATACGCTTGAGCATATCAATCTCAGCCAGCCGTGGTGGGATCAGAACGTCAACAGCATGCTTTCTTTCTACGATTGCGTTTATTTCTCCGTCGGTGATATCACGACCGTCGACAACCGCAGTACCGCCGTACTGTTCTTCAACAAGGATCTTGCAGAGCAGTATGACATCGACAATCCGTACGACGCTGTCAGAGACGGCACGTGGACCATTGATAAGATGATCTCGCACTGCAAGCAGGTCGCAGGTGATATCAACGGCGACGGTGTACGCGACAACCGTGACCGTTGGGGATTCTCATTCTGGACAGATGCCGGTTATTCTCTGATGCATGCGACAGGTTCTACCGTCGGTCGTATCAATAACAATGGCGAACCCGAATACTGCGCGATGGACGAACACTTTATCAATTCCTACAACAAAATCATCGAGCTTGCCGACAAGGCATATTCCTTCAATGAAGCAGTTGATGAGTCCGTTGAAGGCACCAGTATTTTCGGTAGCGGCAACGGTCTCTACTACTGGGGCCTTATTTCCAACGTCATTGGTATGCGCAGTTCCGAGATCAATTTCGGTATCATTCCGCTGCCCAAGTACGATGAAGCGCAGAAAAACTACTATTCCAATACCAATGCATATTCTACCGCACTTGTCTCCGTACCGATTACCGTCTCCGACCCCTCCCGTGCCGGTCTGATTCTCGAAGCATACAGTGCACGCGGAATGCAGGAGGTCACGCCGATCTTCAACGACGTTCAGGTTATGACCAAATCCATCCGCGATGAAGACAGTGCTGAAATGCTGGAACTGATCTTTGCGAATCAGATGTACGACATCGGTTACTTCTTCCGTTGGGGTGATACCTTCAGCAAGGTCAAAAACGCCTTCAACCAGCGCTCCACCAACATCGTTTCTGTTCTGGAAAGCGTTTCCAAGCAGTCCGCAAAAGACGTCCAAGCAGCGATTGATGCATTTACTGCTGAATAATCATATTAGAAAAACGGATCCGTATTGGGTCCGTTTTCTTTTTGTACTTTCTTTATACGCAAAAACGCCCCGGTCGTAAAACCGAGGCGTAATTTATGCTTTTATGCAAGCACAGCAGGATTATTCAGCGTCAGCTGCTTCTTCCTTCTTTGCTTCTGCAGCAGGAGCTTCGTTGACAGCCTTTTCGTCTGCAACGAGCTTGATGATTGCCATTTCTGCGCAGTCACCACGGCGCGGGCCCATCTTGTAGATACGGGTGTAGCCGCCGTTTCTGTCAGCATATTCGGGAGCAATCTGATCAAACAGCTTCTTGACAACATCTTCCTTGGTGATGTATGCCAGAGCCGCACGTCTGGAAGCAAGCGTGTTCTTCTTGCCGAGCGTGATCATCTTTTCGGTCATGGATCTGACCTCTTTTGCTCTCGTCAGCGTGGTTTCAATCTGGCCGTTTTCCAGCAGATAGGTAACCATACCTCTGAGCATTGCATTTCTATGTGCAGTGGGTCTGCCAAGCTTTCTGGTTCCGGGCATGTTTTGGTTCCTCCTAACTAACACGCGGGGACAGGATGTTCCCTGTGTTTACTTTATTCGTCGTCCTTCTTCAGATCCAGGCCGAGGGAGTGAAGTTTCTGGACAACTTCTTCAAGAGACTTCTTACCGAGGTTTCTGACCTTGATCATATCTTCCTCAGTCTTGTTTGTCAAGTCTCCGACCGTATCAATGCCTGCGCGCTTCAGACAGTTGAAGCTGCGGACAGACATGTCAAGCTCCTCAATGGTCATCTCAAGGACCTTTTCTTTGATGGTTTCTTCGCGTTCAACCATGATCTCTGCCTTCTTTGCCTCATCAGAGAGGTCAATAAAGAGGTTGAGATGTTCGTTGAGTATCTTGGCTCCAAGCGATATTGCCTCTTTCGCGGAAATCGTTCCGTTCGTGAGCACTTCGAGCGTCAGCTTATCATAGTCGGTTCTGGAACCGACACGGGTGTTTTCAACTGCATAGTTGACGTTATAAACAGGTGTGTAAATGGAATCGATATAGATCAGACCGGGGCAGAGCTGAGCTGCGCCGAGCTGCTTGTTCTTTTCCTGAGATACATATCCGCGGCCGTGATCGAAGGTCAGCTCCATGTAGAAGCGGACGTTTTCGTTGACGGTTGCGATATGATGATTCGGGTTCAGAATTTCGATATCGCCATCCTGCTTGATGTCACCTGCACAGACGTTGCAGGAACCGGTCATGTCGATAATGACAGTCTTGGGACCTTCGCTGTACAGCTTTGCAGTAATACCCTTGACATTGAGCACGATCTCACAGACGTCTTCCTTAACACCGGGAATGGTGGAGATCTCATGCAGTACGCCGTCGATCTTAATAGAAACGACTGCGACACCGGGGAGAGAGCTGAGCAGTACACGGCGCAGGGAGTTGCCGAGCGTGGTACCGTAACCTCTTTCCAGCGGCTCAATGATAAACTTGCCGGACGATGCGTCCTCGCTCAAGTTCACAGTGGTAATATTGGGCTTCTCGATTTCAATCATTTGTTACCCTCCTATTTTAATTCATAATCAGAGCGGGATCTTCCCGCGTCTGCCTAATAGGTCTTTTCTGTGCCGCGGCATCACCGCGAATCTCATGGGAATGGGGACCCGAAGATCACGCAGCCCATGAAAAAACATGGTGTGTTCCACCCGGCACAAACCGGGATGCCAATTGATTACTTCGAGTAAAGTTCGACGATACGCTGTTCTTCGAACGGGAATTCGACGTCGTCTCTTGCAGGCTTTGCAACGATCTTTGCAGTAACATTGGTCTTGTCGAGTTCAATCCACTTGGGAGCGGTCTTGGATTCGAGAGCTTCAATGAGACCCTT
>JAZQWK010000046.1:0-2252 GCA_045632325.1 Eubacteriales bacterium | reverse complement strand
AAAGCCGCCGGAGGGTTGCACCTTCGGCGGTATTTCTGTTTATACGAACACCATCGCTTCCGGGTCGATCTCTTCGCCCGTCTCTGGGTCAATCGCCGGTTCATACGGCTTTTTGAAGATCGCGCTCAGATCGTCCGGCCGGCCAAGGAACCAAACGTAAGCGTTCCCGTTGTCGTCCATATCCCGGTCAAAAGGCAGCCGATACTTCTGAATTGCTTCGTCTGTTGCCAGCAGATAATTTCTTCCGACGTGCTCTTTCATGTTTTTCCATAGGGAAAACGGAACGAGGAAGAAATCTTTGAAACTGAACGAAACCGCAACGAAGCACCACGCACCGCACTTGAAATGCGTTTCCAAAATGGAAGCCTGTGTATAAGTCAGCGCGGTCCGCAGCATCCGGTCCTTCGCTGTGTGCTTTGCATCAAACACAAGCGTTCTTCCGTTCGGCGCAACGGATCCCATGTAGTCGGGGTGCGCCTTTTTCGCGTTGATGCAGATCATATTGGATCGTCTGTCCCCTGTTCTGCCAATGACCTGCCGAGGTTCCGGAATTTTTACCACCATCGCTTTGCCAAGCTGCCGATATGCCTCACACGCCCGATCAATCATTCCTTCAAACGCTTTGCCCGCAGCCCGCGCAGAACGGTTTCGTTCCTTGACGGACATGTTTGTCTCCGCCGCCGCGATGATCGTGTTCAGATCCTGCTCTGGGTTTTCGGTTTTCTTCTTGTAATCATAAGGTTTATACGGCATCGTAATCACCCCTCTAAGCCGTGTTTGCCGAATGTATATTTATGCGGTTCGGAATTCCATCCAAACCGAACGAAATTTGTGCAATTTGACGGCAAAAACATAACTTGCAACCAACTTGCAACCTTACGGTGTGTATTCGCCGGTGATCGGTTCTCCCTGTGCATTGTGCGCCGTGTATCCGTTTAACAAAACGGAAGGACTCACCGTGTCTCCCTGTAAGCTAACGCCGTTGATGTGACGAATGGTTCCTCCATTTCCGTCCGGTTCATCCACCACCGCAATGGCGGATGACGGTTGAACGGGACCGGAGCCATTATCAAACGTCGCGTTCTCCCACACAAACGCATTTCGCATGGATCCGAAGAGAATCCCGACCCAAACGACGTCCCCGACAAGCGCGTCAGAAACAACGGAGGAATACGGGAGGAACAGTTCCGTTTCATCGCCGACGAGTTGTACGCCCATCACAGTCGCGGTCGGCGCGGTCGTTACCTTTGCCTTGCGCACCCGGAAGCAATCCCGCGTTTCGCTCTGGATTTCATCCCGAACGATTTGCGCGATCGCCTCGCGGAAAGCGGCGGCATCCGATAAGATACTCATGCGTCCCCCTTATCTCTGGTCTCCAGATGTACTTGTCGTCACACTGAAATCCGGAATATCGTTCACGGATGTACAGGTTATCGACATGGATCCCGTCTCGCCAATCGGGATGGTAAAACCTTGAATCAAATGTTTTTCCAAAGGCGCGCCCGGTTTGTCCGTTCGCTTCACCGCGACAAGACGATTCTCGATGAGATGGAACATTTGGGCGCATTCGATTGTAACGGCTTTTTGCAAAATCGTTTTTCGCTTCAGCATCCAACGGGCAAGCGCGGCGCACTGTTCCGTATTCCAATAGTCCGCACGTTCTTCAACGAAAATCCTCCGCCCGATCATATTGATATTGGTATCAGACGAAGGGTCTGCATTGACCGCCCGCGCCCAGACCGTCGCATCCGTCAGCCCTTGCCCCGCGACCATCACGTCGTTGTACACAGCCTCATTCTGTGAGGTCTCGGACATAGACAGCAGATTGCTGTTCTGTGGAGAGAACGTAAACAGAACGGGCTTGTCGGCGTCGTCAACGTCATCCTGCGAGGGTTCCAGGCGAAGCGCACCTGTCTGGTCATATCCGATCCATCCCGCCAGCATGCCGTTCAGCTTGAGAACGAGGTCAGCAATTGTAGACCCGCGATTTTCCGTCACCGTGTACGGTGTATCCGTCATGTTGATGTTGGAGGAAATGGATCCGTCCGAGTTTGCGGCTGTGTATGTCTTGCCGTTGTAGTAAGTCGTCCATACCGGCGCAGTGGGGTCGATTTTGTCTATTGTATTGACAGTCGATTCATAGGTATATTTGCTCAAATTCAGCAAGGATTCGATCGCTGAGAAGATATTATTGCCCGTTCCGATCGAATATGCCGCCTCCAGCGTCCCGAACAGCGATCCATCGAGATAAC
>JAZQWK010000045.1:0-2371 GCA_045632325.1 Eubacteriales bacterium | reverse complement strand
GGTTCACACCCCTGCGCGAAGCACTCTGTGCATTCGTTGACAAGACCCAGGAAACCGTTACCGGTGACGTTAAGCTGAAGCTCTACAAGGGCAACCTCATCAATGCAGGCGTAACCTCTCCGTACACCCTGTACGATGAACAGACCGCTTCCTTCGGTGAGGATGAAGATTACAACCAGGCTGATGCAGAAGGCTTTATCAACCTGTTCGGTCTGCCGATCAAGGTCAAGGCAAAGCTCGACGCAAACCGCAAGTAAAAATCAAATATTCAAAGGGCTGTTGCGGCTGAATGTGACAGCCCTTTTGGTAGTTTTTAAGCCTTGCACAATACAGTTTTTTATGAAAGGATATATCCAACCATGAAAATGTGGGCAGGAAGATTTTCCAAAGACGTTGACACCCGCGTCAACGATTTCAACTCATCGATTTCCTTTGACTGCCGGATGTACCGCCAGGACATCACGGGCAGTATTGCACATGCGACGATGCTCGGCGAATGCGGCATCATCGCAAAAGAAGAATCCGAAAAGATCATCGAAGGTCTGCGCGGTATCCTTGCCGATCTCGACTCCGGTGCACTGGAGATCAATCCCGAGGCCGAGGATATCCATATGTTTGTGGAAGAAGTGCTGACCGCACGCATCGGCGATACGGGCAAGCGTCTTCATACCGCACGTTCCCGCAACGACCAGGTCGCGCTGGACATCCGTATGTACTGCAAGTACGAGATCGGCGAGATCATCGCGCTTGTCAAGAACCTGCTTTCTGCCATCGTTGAAAAAGCAGAGGAGCACATCGATACCGTCATGTCCGGCTACACGCATCTGCAGAGAGCACAGCCCGTTACGTTTGCACATTACGTTCTGGCTTACGCGCAGATGTTCATGCGCGACATCGACCGTCTTTCTGATACCTATCGTCGTACCGACGTGATGCCGCTCGGCTCGGGTGCACTGGCATCGACCACGTATCCGATCAACCGTGAACGCGTTGCCGAGCTGCTTGATTTCCCCGCGGTTACTCTCAACTCCATCGACGGCGTTTCCGACCGTGACTTCGTTTTGGAATTTGCGTCCGATCTGTCGATCCTCATGATGCACATGAGCCGTTTTGCAGAGGAGATCATCCTTTGGTGCTCCTCCGAGTTTGCATTTCTGGA
The DNA here is from genome assembly GCA_045632325.1 of Eubacteriales bacterium. Lineage (GTDB taxonomy): Bacteria > Bacillota > Clostridia > Oscillospirales > CAG-272 > RGIG3925. Next base: position 1,212 of record JAZQWK010000045.1, on the reverse strand, counting down.
GCTGGACGACGCGTACTCCACCGGCTCGTCCATCATGCCGCAGAAGAAGAACCCCGACGTTGCAGAGCTCGTTCGCGGCAAGACGGGCAGAGTCTATGGGGATTTGCAGACGCTGCTTGTCATGATGAAGGGTCTGCCGCTTGCGTACAACAAGGATATGCAGGAAGATAAGGAAGCGATCTTCGACGCCATCGACAACACCAAGATCGCCGTTGAGGTCTTTACCTCCATGTTTGCAACGATGACCGTGAAAAAGGACAATTTGAGAAAAGCGGCATCGGGCGGCTTCATCAACGCAACCGACTGTGCAGACTATCTCGTCAAGCAGGGTATGCCGTTCCGTGCGGCGTATAAGATCGTCGGCGGTATCGTCGCGTACTGCATCGCAAACGAAAAGACGCTGGAAACCATGACGCTTGACGAATATCGTACCTTCTCCGAGGTCTTTGGGGAAGACATCTTTGAAGCAATCAGCCTTGAGACCTGCGTAAACGGCAGATGTGTCACGGGCGGTCCCGCAAGAGAATCCGTTCTCCGTCAGATCGCGGCAGTAAAGGCGGTGCTCTGATATGGCAAAGTCGAAATTTGATTCCCGTACCAAGGTGCTGCTCGGCGTATGTGCAGTTCTGCTTGCTGCCGCTGTGATCTGTTTGGTCATGACCTTTGAGGCAAAAACGGAGCTGAAAAATACGCTGACCAATTTAAGCCGTACCGGCGCACACTATGCGGCGGAAACGTTCAGCGATTACTATAACGGTGGGGAAGATTATCTTTACACCGCCGCCGTTGCCGATTATAACAACTTTTTGAGCCTGTTCTTTCAGGTGCACGGCGAGGATATGAATGACGAATTCCTCGTGATCAATGAAGTTTACGGTCAGCTGATCATGAATCAGGACGTTGCCGAAACGTGGATCCCGCTGCTCGTACACGTTCTGAACGGCGTTGCAGACGATCTGACCAATGCGCACGCACATGAGGAGCTTCTGAAGATCCGCGATGCGCTGGCAGAAGATCGCGCGGCGACCGAAGAAGATCTGACCCATTCCCACGAACACGAACACTGATATCTCCGATACAGAAAGGTATACTCCCATGATTGAAAAAATTGCCTGCGGTGCGTATCTTGTAAACGGCGAAACGCTGGTTACCGATGAAGCCGCGCTGAATGCGATGGGTATTCAGACATCCAAGGAAGAAGCAAAGAATAAC
>JAZQWK010000044.1:0-5858 GCA_045632325.1 Eubacteriales bacterium | reverse complement strand
TGATTGTCGCACCTGCCTACTTATTGTTTGCCAAGCTCGGCGGTCTGATCACCTTCGGCACGGCGGAGTATCTGTTTCAGGGTCTTCTTCTGATTCTGATGTGCATTTGCGTCAGGCGCTTCCGCGTACAGTATCTGTTTTCGTTCGTAACGGCGGTCGTTTATGGCTATACGTTTGATCTGATGCTTTGGTTGGTCGGATTCGTGCCGTCGGATACGCTTGCGGCGAGAGTCATTTTGTTTGCCGTCGGAACCGGGTTTATCTCGATTTCCGTGGCGCTGTTCGTGCGTACCTATTTGGCACCCGAGGTCTATGAGCTGTTCGTGCGCGAGCTTGCGGTGGTCTATGCGATTCCATTTGGACGCGTAAAGCTCTCCTATGACTGTATCAGCTGTGCATTCTCGATCGTTTTGTCCGTCATCCTGTTTGGCTTTGGCGTATTTGCTGACTTCTCCTTTGCCGCACTCGGTGAGGCGATCGTGTCCGGGTATGTGCTGGAGGGTATCGGTATCGGTACGGTCGTCGCGGCGCTCGTCAACGGACCGCTGATCACACTGTGCGGAAAATGGCTTGATACACACTTTGAACGTACGCAGCATCCGACGCTTGCAAAGTATTTATCTGTCGAAAAATGAATAGAAAAACTCCCTCGTTCACCTTCGGTGCCGATAGAACCTCCCTCATTGAGGGCGGCAGCACACGCAGTGTGACGGAGGGAGTTTGCTTATTATGCTTTTTTGAGCATGAGTACGGAATTTGCTTTCATGGTGAATACGGACGGCAATACGATGCTGTCGGTCTTTTCATAGGTGTGATCGGCATCGAGAACGTAAACCTCATAAGTACCCTCACCGTTTACGGCAACGTCCTTTGCGTCCGCTGATTCATCCATTGCGTAATATGTGATGACCGCGGTGACGTTGTCGCCGTTTGCAGCACAGATGACGTCGACTGCCGGATCGTCGGAGACCGCCTCCGCTTGATTTTCAAGCTTGTAAAGCTCGTTCCACATGACGAACGGGTAGTATCCCTTCAGCGGCAGGAGGGTATAAAAGTCGAATAGACCGTTGAACACGCACGGACGCGCGTCGTAGTACATCAGCATATCGATGGACGCGTTCTGCGACTTTGCCATGACGGAGGAGGTAAACGCGGCGCCCTTCATGCCGATGATAACGGAAATGGAATGGCGAAATTCCTCCCCCGAAAAGCGCTCAATATAGTTCCATTCGTTGCAGATGCTTTCCGTTTCCGTATAACCCCAGCGGTCGAGCTGTGTTCTGACATAATCAGCGTTTTCGGCAATGGTTTTCGGGTCGGTGAAATAGTTGTGCCAGGAGTAGAAGTCCAGCGGCACGCGCTCTCCCTCTGTCATTGCCGCAAAGAAGCGTTCCAGCCACGGATTGGTCGGCCAGGATGCAGCGGGACCGCCGATCTTCAGATGCGGGAAGCATTTTTTCAGATGCAGTGCGGCGATGCGGTAGAATTCATAGAACTGGGCAGCAGTACCGCCCCAGCAGAGCTTGTTGTCGGATTCGTCGTAGTCAAGATCGGCCTCGTTCCAGATCTCCCAGTATTCGATGTTCCAATGGAAGCCGTTTGCCCAGCCTTCGTTGTAGTGGCGGATGATGTGCTCGCAGATGACCGCCCACTTGTGAAAATCCTTTGGCGGCAGGGTACCGTATTTTTTGCAGTAGTGCTCAATGCGGTTGCCGAGGCGATAGAAGATCTTCGTGCCGGTTTCCAGAATGATGGACAGATATTTGTCGGTGATGGCAAAATCGTACGAGTTTTCGTCATACGGGTCGGCATCGAAATCGGGGAAGATACCGATGACGTCAACACAGTGTTCACTGCCGTATTCCTCGCAGTAGGAAGCGTCGTGATTGCGGGCATACGGAATACCGGCTCGGCGGTAATCGTCGCAGTTGTCGATGCGGCATTTTGCGGGACCGTTGTTGACGGCGTGCATACGCTTGATCTGTCCGACGACGGTTTCGGGATGCAGCGTGATAGTGGTCATAGTCATGCTCCTTTGTATATTCGTTATAGTCAATTGCAAAACTCTGTTTTGCAATTGGTTTCATCGGGCTGACGCAGCCCGATGGCTCCCTTTGGTCGCTTTGAAGGTGTCTTTTTGGTCGGGAAACCCGCCCAAGCGACGCAATTTATTATATATCGCCTTTGGGCGATGAAAGGAAGGCAATTATGCAATTGCCTAATATTCGTTACCATATCATACCATGAATACGGGAAAATTGCAAGATGAAATCTGATTTTGTCGGAAATGATACTTGATTTTTGTATGGATATCGTGTATAATGAAATCAGAAAGGGTGATTTTAAACCAATGATGATGAAAAAGAACGGTCGGCTGAAACGTACGGTACGTGTCTTGCTGTATCTGACGGTCGCGCTGATCGTGGGACTTTCCCTTGGGATGGCGTGTGCGGCATCGGATGATGCGGACAACCTGCTTCCGTTTGATGACGTATCGGTAAAGCATCCGTATTACGGTGCCATCGTATACTGTTATGAAAACGGTATCTTCAACGGTACCTCGGAAACGACGTTTGAACCCGATGACACCATGACGCGCGCGACGGTCGTGACGGTGCTTGCCAATACGGAAGGCATGGATCTGTCGCGATATCTGCATACCGATTATACCGACGTTGCGGATGACAAATGGTATACGCCGTATATTGCATGGGCGTCGCAGAACCGTGTCGTCAGCGGATACGGAAACGGTATCTTCGGTCCGGACGATCCCATTACCGTTGAGCAGGCGATTCAGATTCTGTATAACTACGGCGGTTTTCTACCCGATGTTTCCGCTGTCATCGACGGCTATGCAGACGGTGCGTCGGTGTCGGGATGGGCGCTGGATGCCATGCGGTGGGCACTGGACAACGGCATTTACGCGGGAGAAGACGGTGAGCTGCGTCCGCAGATGCAGGCTTCCCGCGCACTGATGGCACAGCTGATGTGTAATTTCTCTGCATACCGTCTGCGTGTCGGTATTTATGCGGATATTCTGTATTCGGACAGCGCCAGTGACGGGGTAAATCTGATTCGCGACGTTCATTTCGACGACGCGATGTTTGCGTCCGACAGCAGTACCTACCGTCACGATATTGCGAAATTTGCGCTTGCGCTGGTATGTACCGCCAACACCACGGCAGGCGGCGACGAAGCGGCGTCCGAGGACAGCCTCATTCGCCTGCGTACGGCGTACGAGCGCTTTGGATTTACCGATCAGAAATACGTATATTACGACAAGCCGTCGGATGCGGAAGAAGATCTCGTTGCACATTCCTTTGCGCAGAGAGAATTGATCATTGACGGAGAGCCCTGTCTCTTGGTTGCGGTCATATGCCGCGGCGCGGGCTACGGTGCGGAATGGGTCAGCAACGGCAATGTCGGTGAACGTGGCTCGCACAACGGATTTGCGGCAGCGGCAGAAAACGTCCGCGACAATCTGCACGCTTATCTTGCAGAAACGGCATCTGCTTATGCCCCGTCGCAGATCAAGCTGCTGGTTTCCGGCTTCAGCCGATCGGCGGCGGTGACGAATTGTCTTGCTGGATTGCTGTGTGAAGATGCAGCTTTTGATACGAACAACGTCTATGCATTTGCTTTTGCTTCTCCAAACGTGGCAGACGTGCCAAACGTATCCGTTCCGGTTTACAATATCATCAATCCGCACGACCCGGTTCCGCTGATTCCGATGAAGCAGTTCGGATTCGGACGCAACGGTCGTGATATCGTTCTTCCGTATGAACAGAATCTGCAGGAGGATGCGTATTACGACGCGTTTGAGACGTATTATTCCTTACTTACCGAGGATCGGGAAGAATCGGCATACGTCGGTTTTGACGGGCAGTACCGCGTGGTGAATCTGTTTGCCGATCTGCTTGGTGATTGGGTCGGATCGCGGGAAAACTTCTGTCTTTCCTATCAGGACGGGATTCAGGATTTGTTCCGTAATGGTGTCGATGGTGACGGTGCGGCAGAGGCAATCCTGGGACTTTTGGTTTACGGTCACGATACGTCGGAGGATCCCATGCTGGCGACGATCAACGTATATCTGGAATTCTTCCGCAGATATATGGAGTATACGGCTTCCGACTATACCTTGCAGGACGATACGGCGTATTTTCTAGAGCACGTTGGCGGACTGGTCGCTTCTTCACATCGGCAGGAAACGTATATCTCCTGGATGTATACGCTGACCGAGGCGGATATGTTGGCGCTTGCTGTGCAGTAATAAAAACCATCCATAAGGAAAACTCCCTGTCATGCTTTTTGGCGTGACGGGGAGTTTGTTCTTGAACATGAATTATGATACCTTGGCAAAATAGCGTTTGATGTACAGAATGACACCGATGCCGATAAGCGGGAAGACCGCCGCGGCGATCATACCGACCTTCATGCCGATTTCATCGGGCGTTAAAGACAGATTTGCGGAAAGCTGTGATGCCCAACTGCTTGCGGCGACGTTGTCGGTGATGATGCCGAGCATCTGCGGCGCAACGGAAGCACCAAAGTCACCGCCTGCAGCCATCAGCGCATACGCCGTGACACCGGGATTCGGAATCTTTTCTTCCATCAGAATCAGTGTACCCGGCCAAAGCATCGACGTGACAAAGCCGGTCAGCACGCAGGCAATCATGGACAGCGCGACGAACGGAGAAAGTGCTGCGACAAGATAGCAGATCACTGCACCGATCATGCTGTAAAGCAGAATTGCGGTAATGTTTTTGCCGTATTTTGCGTAGAGGGTTCTTGCCAATACCAGGAGCATCGCAAACGCCGCCATACCGAGGATGTCACCGACGACCTTTGGAAGGTGGAGCGCGGTTTCCATATAGCCGGAGATCCAGTTGGTCATCGCGTTTTCTGCGGCGGAGCCGAGGAAGATACAGGCGACGCAAAGTGCCAGACCGAAGTTCTTTTTCTTTGCAGCTTCAGCACTTTCGCTCTGTGAAGTCAGATCCATGTCGGGCAGCCTGGACGTACAGAACAGCACGCAGGAGACGATTGGAAGCAATGCCCAGAACAGCGTCAGAATCATCCAGTATTCCGTACCGAAGATACGCAGGAAAAGGGTACTGATGACGATGACCATCAGCACACCCCAGCCGTAAAGGGAATGCAGCATTGACATATCGCGGTCGGGATTGTCGGAGGGAAGTGCCGCAACAGTCGGGGACAGCATAACCTCACAAAGACCTGCGGCAATCGAGAAGATTACGGTTCCCGCGACAAATCCGACGTAGGCGATCTGTGGGAACAAGGTCGGGATCAGCGCATATACCAGAAGCCCCAGCGTGGTCAGACACGGCATGATGCGTACCGTTTTGTGCGGATTGAAATATTTTGTGAAAAAGGTGAAGATCAGGTCGACCGTCAGCTGAGTACAGAAGTTGATCAGTACCAGTGTTCCGAGTAAGGTATAGGAAATTCCGTACATGGCGCGGAATGTGTTGAACAGCAGCGGCGGAAGACTGAAAATCGAGGACATTGCGAGATAGGAAAAATAGCATGCATGTTTGGTATGTTTTGCCTGTTTGGCAGTCAGTTCCATGATGGTAATATGTGGTTGCCCAAAGTACAGCAACCCCTTCCTTTCGATGATATGGATTTATTGGACTTCTGAAATCAGCGAAGCACGGTAATCTGCATAGCGATTCAAAAATCCTGCGGCTTCTGCACGTGTTGCGGACTTCTGCGGCTGCAATGTGGTTTCCGTCGGCGCGCAGTAAACACCCTTCATAACCGTGTAGCAGACTGCCTCGTATGCCCATTCGGAAATATCGGCGATATCGTCATAGTTCAGACGGAACATCCACATA
>JAZQWK010000043.1:0-13303 GCA_045632325.1 Eubacteriales bacterium | reverse complement strand
GAGTCGCATTACAAGCCCATGCGCATAATTGTGACCGTCATGCAGCCAAACACCGCCGGCATTCATTCCCTTTGCCGCAGGTGAGGTATGCGCATCATCCTCCTCGGTGCGGTCAAACTGCATGGCAAAATCGGCGGCTTTGGCAAGATGCGAAATTGTTTGTTCACGGTTATCCTGTTTTGCATATAAAATCGCCGTCTGACGGTGTGCTTCTGCAGCAAACTGTGCGTGGAACAAATAGTCACCGTCGGGAAACATCAAATCAAACATGGCAAGCCGCATTTCATTCAGTGCCAACTTTTCTGTATCCGAATACATGGGTGTACCGTCATCATCTTCGGATGCAAGAAGCGCATCCATCAGATAGACCATGGCGCAGGAAAACTGTCCCACCGTTTCATCGCGCAGAAATTCAAACTGACGGTAACCGCGTGTGATTTTCCCCATCAACTCACCGTAGGTATAATGAATCCCCTCCTGTGCTGCGGCAATTCGTTCGGCATCGGTATCCCTTCCAAGATCATGATACCAAAGACATGCCATAATCAGACTGTTGTTGCGAATCGATGATTCCGTACATTCGCTGATCACACGCTCCAGATACGAAAGGGCGCGTTCTTTCTGCACTTCCCTGACCGCTTCATCACACTGATCGTTGTAAAGCCAGACTTCATTTGCATAAAAGTCCATCAACTTGTAAGATGCCGGGAATCTGGTCAACGCAGCATCGGTCAGCGCAATCGCACGAATATGCTCACCGGATGCCGCGACGGCATATGCCTCGTTGTACAGTGCGTCAATCTGCGCATGCTTGGAATCAATGTCAATGCCGAGAATCACATCGGCTGATACATCAAAAATATGTGCAAGCGGCGCCAAAAGAGAGATATCAGGCAGAGTTCTGCCGTTTTCCCATTGACTGACAGATTGGGAAGTCACCCCAAGCATGGATGCAAGAGATTCCTGCGTGATGTCTCGTTCACGGCGCAAATTTCGTATGGTTTCTCCGATAGATTTCATAATGTACTTCTCCTTTAACATAAAACTGGAGATCAGGCCTTTTCTCTGTCATTATGATACCACAAAATATGCACTCCGTCCATCGCAATTTCTGACAGTCAGAGGAAAGTAATGCTTACAAAATTAAAGTGCGGTTAATGTATCATGCAACACCCGCAAAATCCCCGCATCCAGCTTTAACGATTCCGCCTTTGCAGCCACCTCTCCGAACACAGTTTTGTACATCACCATCGCTGCAAGGCAAGTTCCGACATAGGACGGATGCGAACCGTCGGGATCGTAAAGCTCGATTTCGGGATGGGAAACAACGATTTCGTGGAATGCCGCACCGACATAGGCACATTCTGCATCCAGTGCCTTCGCCGCACGTGTATAGGCATCGGACAGACCCGCGGTCATAGAGTCATGCGTCCATCCCATTTCATCAAGATCGGGACAGCCGGGCTTGCGTCCCCATGTGACGTAGAACAGAAGCCGTTTTGCGCCCGCCGCACGGACGGTGTCCGCAACATGTTCTGCTCCGCCGAAAAATGCCTCATAATCGCGGTACGGAAGCATGCTCTGCTCCTGCATGAAGACCGCGTCATACGGCGGATTGTCTGCAAGAACCGTGCCAAGTTCTTTGGTGCAGTCGTCCTCTGTATCCTGAAACTGACAGAGCTTCCGTCCGCCGCGTGTCACACTGTGCGCGGTCACATCTTTGCCGTTTTCGTTTGCAAGGGCTGCAAAAACCACGGGAAGATCATGGAAATAAGTATAGCTGTTGCCGATAAATAAAACGTTCATTGCAAATCCCTCCGAATTGCATTTTTCTTTCATTATAGCAGATTATGGCGGCAATTACAAGAGTTCTGCCCAAATTTCGCCGCGATTCTTGACTTTTCTCTCAATGCGGCGTATAATATAGATAACAAATCGCACGAAAGGAGCACACCCATGCTTCACCGCTTTACCGACAACGGTGTCGGGGCCAATACTTATCTTGTCTGGGACGAGGAAACAAAAGATGGATTTGTCCTCGACCTTGCCGTCCCGACGCAGACCGTCCGCGCCTATGCAGAAGAACGCGGCATCCATGTCAAATATCTGATCCTCTCGCACGGACATTATGACCATGCCTATTTTGCAAAGGACTACCCAGCACTGTTCCCTGATGTGCCGCTTTATTGCCACGAAAACGAAAAGCAGATCCTCTCCGATCCCACAGCAAATGTCTCGGCGCTCATCGGACAGCCGACGGTCTACCCGCAGCCTGACAAAACGCTTGGTGACGGCGATACCGTCACGCTTGGTCAATCTGTGTGGAAGGTCATTCATACCCCCGGTCATACGCCAGGATGCATCTGTCTGTACAACGAAGCCGAAAAGCGTATGCTGACAGGCGATACGCTGTTTGCCGACGGCGGTTTCGGTCGTTTTGACTTCAAGTACGGCGATAAATCCGTGCTTGGTCGTTCTCTGCATCGTCTGTTTGAGATGGACGGCGAGATCGCCATCTATCCCGGTCACGGCAGAGCATCGACATTGCGCGACGAGCACCGCACGCTATACTATTTTGAGTACCGATGAAACGAAAGATCATTTCTTACGTGCTCATCGGACTTGGCACGGTACCGTTCCTTGCCGCGCTGATTCTCGGTCTGCCGATGTTCCGCGCAAGCAATCTGACCTACGGGGATTTTCTGATTCTTTGGTCGTATCTGTTCTGGCCGACGTATATTCTCGGTGCGATTCTGATTCTTGCGGGAATCGTTCTGCGTAAATTCAAAAAATCGGTCAATTCGTGATGAATCGAACGGTCGATTCGTGAATCGACCCTACAACAAACAAATAACCACCATCAATAACGCAACAAAGGAGAACTCACCATGTTCCACGGAAAAATGAAAGCCGTCACGTTCAGCTACGACGACGGCGTCACACAGGATCAGCGTCTGATCGAGATCTTCAACCGCTACAATCTCAAGTGTACCTTCAATATCAACTCCGGTCTGCTCGGACAAGCGGGCATGCTGCTGCGCGAGGACGTTTCCGTCGCACACTGCAAGCCGCGCCCCGAGGAAGTGCGCAAGATTTACGAAGGTCACGAAATTGCCGCCCATACGCTGACGCATCCTGCGCTGTCGATGGTATCCGACGAGGAAGTCATCCGTCAGGTCGAGGAAGACCGCAAGGCACTTTCGGAAATCGCAGGCTACGAGGTCGTCGGTATGGCATATCCCGGCGGCTCGCACGTCATCAACGAGCACGTTGCCGATCTCATCCGCAGCAACACGGGCATCAAGTACGCCCGCACGACCACCTCGACGCACAATTTCGAACTGCAGTCCGATCTGATCATGTTCAACCCGACCGTCTATCATCACGCCGAATGGGATGAGCTGTTCCGCCTCGGCGAGGAATTCATCAATCTCAAAACCGATACGCCGAAGATCTTTTATATCTGGGGTCATGCGTATGAATTTGATATTCACAAGGATTGGGATCGCTTTGAGCAGTTCTGTCAGATGATTTCGGGCAAGGATGATATCTATTACGGAACAAATGCAGAGGTGCTGTTGGCAAAATAAACATATTCTGACGATAGTAAAATACTCAGGGTCTGATGTAAGCGAAAAAACTTGCATCAGACCCGTTTTGATATCTTGATAAAAGTGAACTCCCTCCGTCAAAGAAAGCCAAAGCTTTCTTTGCCACCTCCATCGGTGAGGGCAAAGCTGTCAACTTAAGGAGTAGGCGGTGATGGCTCGCTCGAAAAAACCTTCCCCAGCGGGGAAGGGGGACCACGCGAAGGCGTGGTGGATGAGGAGAAGACGCGGCAAGGCTGAAATATTCCATGAATTACATAGAAAATTCCTGTTCCCGAATCGACAACGTATAAGACAGTTATCTCCTCATCCACCGCAAGCGGTCCCCCTTCTCCGCTGGAGAAGGTTTCGTATCAGCGCACCATTGTCTTATCCGTCTACCAATAGCGTCATCTAAACCTTAAGTTGACAGCATTGCCTCGGTGAGGGAGGCTTTGATATTACTTCGCCACCTGCATCCACATACCCTCGGCACCGACACCATTCTCGGGGGCTGTCAGAAGACCCTTTGCAATCAGCGTTTCGATGATCGAATCGTTGATGGGAATACCGGCAAGCATATTGGCAAACGGATACTCACCGAGCAGGTGCGCAGGAAGAATACGGCGCAGGAGTGCGGACAGCTCCTCGGCGATTTCTCGGCAAACAGGCGTAATTTCCGCAAACAGCGCACTGTTCGGCTTGGTCGGATAGTTTTCTTCATCCATCGTCTCACACAAAAACTTCGTGTAGAGCATATCGCCGTCGCGGTAGACGTATCCCTGCTGAACTGCCTTTGCGGCATACTCCTTTTCGTCTTCCGTCAGCACATTGACATCAATACCGTCAACAGCGCGGATGGCAAGCAGGAGTACATTGTCGCCCGGGATGTCATGACCGCAGCGGAAATGAGCCTGAACCGAGGAATTGTAAAGATTGGACAGATGTACATACTTGTATCCCGCAATATCATTGCCGCCGATACCGTCACATCCGCCGCCCCAATAGCGCCTATCGGGATCATCCCCAAAGACAAACTGCGAATACGGACGGTTCGTCGGCTTTTGGACGTCAGCAAAGGCTGTATCCAGTTCTTCTTCCACCTGACATTCCATGATTGATGCATAATGCTTGACATGGCGCCACAGAACGAGATTTTTATCCACAGTCTTATTGAGATACGGATAGGACATATATTCATCCATGTGTTCTTCCGCAAATTTCACGATGATATCGCACAGCGTGTCCATGCGGTCAAGGTAAATCTTCTGTGCCGCGGCGATCTCCGCGCGGTCAAACAGCAGGACGTTGGAAATGTACTTGCCGTCCTCGGTCTTGCGCAGCATACCGTAGCCGCTCTCACCGAAGCACTGGATTTCCAGTTCTTCTTCTACATAGCCCATCGGCACACAGAGCAGCTCGGACAACTCCTTTGCTGTTCTCGCCTGCTTTCTGCACAGCCAGACGAGGTGCTGGGAAAACTGGCGCTGACAGTGTGCCGCCGCCTGACCTGTGCTCGGATTGCCCGTACCCCAGACGTTCCAGTTCATCTGCTGAAGTTTCATTGCTTTTTCATTCGTGGTAGTCATATTCGTTACCTCTCCTTTGATTTTTTCCCTTGCCGAAAACAGTCTTTGCTTGATCGCGCCAACCGAGGTGTTCTCCCGCCGCGCAATCTCCGCGATAGAAACACCATCCAAATAAAACGCAATCATCACATCGCGATACGCACGACCTAAAAACGCAATTTGACGGTAGATGGCAGAAAGCCGCTCGTCACGGATTTGCTCGATTTCCTCCTCATCCTCGCACGGAATATCGTCTGGCGTGATGTCAGGATCGAACAGCGTCTCGTTTTCCGCACGTTTCCGGCGTCGCTCGGAAAAATCGGCATAGACGTTATGCGCGATCTTCCAAAGAAACGCCGTGGGATCGGCAATCTCGCCGCCGCGTGCAGATGCCGTGACATAGGCATGCAGAATGTCAGAGCACAGCTCGTCCGATTCATAATGATCGGAGGTGCGGCGATAACAGAAGCCGTATAGTTTTTCCAGCATTGCGCGGTCAATGATGTTCAGAAGTTCTGACTGTTTCATGGTGTTCATTCCTTGTGTTGTTTGGTTTGCCCGGGCGGAGGTTCTTTTCCCTCTCACCCATACAGTCGGGAAAATTCAAAAAGGTTAGGTAGATTCTCAAAAAAATGCAAAAAAAATTTGCCGCATGAATCGTACGGCAAATTTTTTTGATTATATTGATATTTTGATATCAGTTCGCAGCTTGTCCCAGCTTCCGCTTCACCTGCCGCAGAGCAACGAAGAAGCAAACGGTGTGTGCGACGGTGGTCAGAACCCACGAGATCGGATACGACGTATACAGACAAGAAAGCGTCGGATTCCACGCAAAGAACGTGTAGATCCACATCACGCGGAACGCGCAGGCACCGATCAGTGATACCATCATTGGCGCAATCGAATAACCGAGACCGCGCATCAAGCCGCCCATAACGTCCATGATGCCGCACAGACAATAGGTCAGACAAATGATCTCCATACGTCCTACACCGTATGCGATGACCGCAGGATCCTTGTCATAGATCGACAGAAGCACCTCACCTGCCGCAAGTGCGCCAAGACCGATCACAAGTCCGACGACCGTAACGATCAGCACACAGGCAAGCGCGACCCGCTTGATACGGGCGATATTATGTGCACCGAGGTTCTGTGAGGTAAAGGTCAGTGCCGCATGGTGGAAGGCATTCATCGCAACGTAAATAAAGCCTTCGATATTCGCTGCCGCACCGTTGCCTGCCATTGCCGTCGAACCGAACGAGTTGATCGACGACTGGATCAGCACGTTGGAAACGGAAAAAACGGAACCTTGAATACCGGCGGGAATACCCGTACGCAGAATGATGATCAGCTTATCACGGTAAATGCGCATCTGCCGTGGAAACAGCTGAAACGACGAGCCCTTCGCTCGAATCAGACAGATCACAACAAATGTTGCAGACAGCACCTGCGATGATACTGTTGCAATCGCAACGCCGGCAACGCCCATGTGAAAGAAAATGACGAGGATCAGATTCAAAACGACGTTGACAGCCCCTGAAATCGACAGGAAAACAAGCGGACGGCGGGTATCACCGATCGCACGCAGAATCGAAGAACCGAAGTTGTAAACCAGCAAGGCAGGCAATCCGCAGAAGTAAATCTTCATATACAGTGCCGCCTGATCGATAACGTCCGGCGGAGAGTCCATCCAGCCGAGGAACGTCTTGGAACAGGTAAAGCCAATGATACCGACGCCGATACCGCCGATGATGGACAACAGCATCGAGGTGTGGACGACTTCATAAACGCCCCGATCGTCTTTGGCACCGAAGAACCGTGCCGCAGCGACGTTGGCACCGACCGACAGACCGATAAACAGATTGACGATCAGATTGATGAGCGAGCCCGTCGAGCTGACAGCGGCAAGTGCGGAGCTTCCGGCAAACCGTCCGACGACGATGACGTCAGCGGCATTGTAGAGAAGCTGTAAAATACTGGAGAGCATGAGAGGAACCGCAAACAGAACGAGTTTGGGAAACAGCGGACCCTCACACATATTGATTTCGTATTTTTTGGTCATGATGCGAAATATTCGCTTCCTTTCTTTGGAGCGCAGACCGATCAGAGAGGGGTTCTGCCAAGGGTATTGACGTATTCGATAAGCGGACCGAGCCGATTGTTCTGTCGGTCATGTCCTTGCCATGCAACGACAAGGTTGTTTTCGGGATACACATGTACCCCTTGATTTTTGGCACCGGAAATAAAGAACTCATTCTCCGGCGCACAGATATATTTGCGGAAGCCGTACGCATAGCCGTCGGTCTCGGAAAAGCGAACGTGCATGGCAGTTGCTCGGCGACACCATTCCTCCGAGAGAATCCGTTTTCCGTTCCATATACCGTTTTGCAGATACAGCTGTCCGAGCTTTGCCATGTCCTCACAGCACAGAAACAGTCCCGTACCGCCGGGGCTGTGTCCCATCGGACAGACAGCGGATGCATGGAGCGAAAATTGCATCGGACGGAACAGCTCCCGCTCCCAAAAATTCCCGACCGTCTCATCCGTCGCACGTGCAAAGATGCGGGAGAGCAGATAGAAATTGGAGTCGGAGTAGCAAAAATGCTCCCCCGGCGTATGAACGGGTGCATGAGAAAGCACGGGAATCAGCCAATCCTCGCCAAACGACGAGACGTCGTCAAAATCCGCGTCGAGAAAGCCGTGATCAATGCCTGTCGTCTGCGACAGAACGTGACCGACCGTGCAGGTTTTCCATGCGTCGGTGCAGAGATCGGGATAACCGTCAGAAAAGAGGTCGTATACCGTGGTTTCCGTTGACAAAAGCCCATGATCGCACGCCCATCCGATGGCGGTGGACACAAAGCCCTTCGTCACCGAATACAGCGCATTGACGCGGTTTCCAAGCCGTATTTCTGCCGTTTCCGATATACCGTCACGAATCACGGTAACGGCATACAGCGGTGCGTCGATCGACCGTGCTTTGTCCGTGACAAGGTTCAGAATTTCGTGCGTATTCATTATGCGTTCCGACCGAACTGATCGGCAAGCGCAAAGAACTTTCCGATCATATCATTGTAGTCGTGACCCTGCCATGCGATGACAAGGTTCTTTTCGGGATAGACACGGATCGCCTGTCCGTTCATGCCGCCGCAATGGAACTCCTCGGGATGTGCCGTTTCCTTCCAAAAGCTGTAGCCGTAGCCGCGTACACCGTCAAAATCCACGTGCTGTTTTGTGGCTTCGCTGCACCATGCCTCGGAGAGGATCCGCTTGCCGTTCCAAACGCCGCCCTGCAGATACAGCTGACCGAGCTTTGCCATATCGGGTACGCGGATGAACAGACCCGTACCGCCCATTGCGTGCCCCGCAGGACAAACCGCCCACGCCTGACCCTGAAATTCCAGCGGAATGAAAAACTCGCGCTGCATAAATTCCATCATTTTCTCGCCTGCCGCCTGTGCAAACACGCGCGACAACAGATAGAAGTTGGAATCGGAATAGCGGTAGAGCGTTCCCGGCTTGACGGTTGGCGCACGGTCAAAGAGCGTATAATGCAGCCAATCTGCGCCGAAATCCCGCGCATCCTCAACGTCGATGTCAAGGAATCCGTGTTCAATGCCCGTCGTCTGATAAAGGACGTGCGCAACCGTACATTCCTTCCATGCCGTCGGCATATCGGGATAGAGCGGAGAAAGAATATCGTAGATCGTATCATCCACGGAAAGAATACCGCGGTCACACAGCATACCGATAGCGGTTGCCGTGAAATTCTTGGAAATCGAATAAATATCGTTGCAGTCGTTTGCGGGATTGATGCGCGCCATTTCCGACACACCGTCACGAATCACCGTCACGGCATACGCAGGTACGTTGTATTCCTTTGCAGTTTCAATAAATTGCTGTAACATCACAGTCATCTCCTTATCAGCTAAACAGCAGTTCCTTTGTTACACCTGCCGCAAGATAATCCTCATAGACCTCGCCGTTGACGCGCAGGGTGACCTTTTTGTTCTTATCGGACAGCAGACGGCAGCAAACGACACGTCCGTCCATCCAATCGGCAGATACGGTGATGCCGCCGCGCGCACGCAGACCCTCAAACGCACCGTTCTGATATGCAGGATCGTCGGGAAGTGCGGGGAGCAGTTCAATGACGTCGGTATGGCTCTGCAGGAGCATTTCCGCCATGGCGGCAGACGCACCGAAGTTGCCGTCGATCTGGAACGGAGGATGGGTGTCAAAGAGGTTGTCAAGCGTGGAGTTCGTAAACAGCTTTGCGATCATGTCAGCGGCATTTTTGCCCTGACCGAGACGTGCAAACAGATTGATGAGCCATGCACAGCTCCAGCCCGTATGACCGCCGCCCGATGCAAGCCGCAGCTTCAGTGTCGTATTGATGGCATCCATCAGATCGGGCGTATTTTTGTTGATCTCCCAGCCGGGATACAGTGCAAACGCATGGGAAATGTGACGGTGACCGGGTTCCGGCTCGGCGTAATCCTCCTGCCATTCCTGCAGCTGACCGCGCGCACCGATTTTCAGCGGCGGCAACTTTTGATAAGCGACCTCGGTTTCCGCCTTCTGCTCTGCGTTGATACCAAGCAGTTCTTCCGTTTTTATATACATTTCAAAGAGACCGCGGATGATTTCAATGTCCATCGTCGGGGACAGACACAGATATGCCGCCTCACCGTTTAAGAAGTAGCGGTTTTCGGGAGACGTAGAGGGACCGGAGCAGAGATATCCGTTCTCATCCTCAAACATATAGTCAAGGAAGAAGCGGGTACACGCGGAGATATAGGGGTATGCAGTTTTACGCAGGAAATCTGCGTCGGGCGCAAACAGGTAATGCTCCCAAAGCGAATAGCACAGCCATGCACCGCCCATCGGCCACAGACCCCAAAGTCCGTCGGCAGGAGCGGCAAAGCCGTAGATGTCAGACAGATGATGGAGCACTGCACCGCGGCAGTGATAATATTCCTTTGCAACGGTCTTTCCGTCTTCCAGCAGATAGTCGTTGATATAATCAAACAACGGCTCGGCACACTCGGCAAGATTGGCAACCTCGGCATGCCAATAGTTCATCTGTAAGTTGATGTTGGTATGGTAATCGGCGTTCCACGGTGCGTGCAGATAGCCGCTCCACACACCCTGCAGGTTTGCGGGCAGGGACTTGCCGCGGCTGGAGGACAGCAGAAGATATCTGCCGAACTGGAAATAGAGGTTGACAAGACCCGCATCGGGCTGTCCTGCCTTGATGCGTGCCAGACGTTCGTTGACGGGAAGCGCATCAATTGCCTCATCGTAGTCATACGCAATATCGGCACGGGACATGATCGCCGAGAAATCAGCGATATGCTCTGCCATCAGATCGTCAAATGACGCAATTTCGGGAAGAGGTGCCTCTCCCTCGGTCTTCAGCGCAATGTAGATGCAGACCGTGTCCGCTGCGCTGACCGTGAGGGTTTTGCCGTCGGAAGTACAGTCGCCGCCCGAAACGTCAAAGCGGATTTTGCCGTCAAAGAAGTGACCGCCCGTTTCCGTTTCACCGCCAACGCGCATCAGATTACCGTCGACGCTGACGGAAAGGTCGTTTTCGCGGTCGTAGGATGCGGTAAAGGAGATCGCAGACGCAGTATCGGCGGTCAGACGGTATGCGATGACCTGCGCGGGGTACGACGCAAACAGCGTACGGGTAAAAGCGATCCCGTCCTGCTTGTAGGTCACGGACGCAATACCGTTTACCAGATCGAGTTCGCGACGGTAATCGGAAACGTCCCCGCCTGTTTTCATCGCAAGACGCAGATTGCCCGCAGATTCATAAGACTTGATACGGAAGAAATACGGATCAAGAAGCTCCGTCGCCATCGCATCGGCGTTTTTGCCCTCTCGGAGCACGGTGCGTACCTGTGCCAGTTTTTCGGCAAAGCCTTCTGCATGAAGCTCCAGCGGACCGCCAGCCCACAGCTTTTCTTCGTTGAGCTGCAAACAATCGTTGTTCACACCGCCCCACAGCATCGCGCCGAGCGTGCCGCAGCCGACGGGTGTCGCATTTTCCCAGTTGACCGCCTCATTGGCAAGATATAACGTATAGGTATTCATGATGGTTTCCCTCAATTATTCTGAAATCGGATGATAAAGCGGCAGGATTCCGTTGCCCGCCACGACTTGTGCCTGCGCTTCACACGCAATGCAAAGCTCTGCAGCCGCAAAAATATGCTCCTGCGTCATCGCACGCTCGGTTCGCTCAAGACAGTCAAGAATCATCTGCCCAAAGAACGGCGCACCGACAAGACCCTTTGCACAAATGGAATGTTCGCCGTCCTCATCTGCCCACAGCACCATTTCGCCGTTCGGTGCTGTGCCATTCGATGCCAAATTGACGAATTTGCGCAGTTCGACGTGTCCCTTCGTACCGACGATCAGCGTTCTGCCGTCGCCCCAGTTGGAAAGTCCCGGCGTGGTGAACCAGTCGACGCGATAATAATTGGTCGCACCGTTGTCGGCAGTCAGACAGGCGTCGCCGAAGTCCTCAAATTCGGGCGCTTCGGGATGCGCGTAATTGGCAATGCGGGCATAATCGACCCGTGCGGATTTCGCGCCGGTGTAGTATAAAAACTGCTCGATCTGATGCGATCCGATGTCGCACAGAATACCGCCCGATTCTTTCTTCTTCCAGAACCAATCGGGACGCGATGCGGGATCACCGATGCGGTGCGGACCGAAGCCCTCCACCGCGATGACGCGTCCGATCACGCCCGTATCAAGGAGATATCCGGCAAGGATTCCCGATTCGGTATGCAGGCGCTCGGAGAAATAGCAGAAGTATCTGCGTCCCGTTTCCATGCATACCCGACGTGCCTCGGTAAGCTGTTCTATTTGCGTAAACGGTGTTTTATCGACAAAATAGTCCTTGCCGTGACGCATGGCGGCAATGCCGAGCGTCCCGCGTTCCCACGGCACAATGGCAGAAGCGATCATGCGGATATCGGGATGCTCCAGAATTTCCTCTGCGCTGTCGGCGACAGCCGCGCCCTGTTTGGCGGCAAAGTCTTCGGCTTTCTTTCTGTCGCGATCGTAGACGAGCAGGATATTCGCGCCTGCCGCACGGAGTCCCGCACACATCCCATTGATATGTCCGTGATCAAGTCCGATCACACCGACAGGAAATTCCCCGGGGCTGACAACCTTTCCGGGTTTTGGCGGCAGAGCGGCTAAAAATTCAGATACCTGCGTTTCGTTCATGGTATTATCCTTCGTTGTTCAGTTCTTCAAAGGCTTCAATGGCATCGGCGATCTTCTTGTTCATCGTCTTTTCCTGTTTTGCGGCGACCGACGCGATATCACGGTTGTTGTTCTTCATCATCGGGGAGAACTGACCGTCACGCAGCTCAGGGCAGTAAACGGTATCACCCCAGTCAAAGACGCGGTTGCCGAAAACGATCTCCAGCATTTCCTCGGAGTCGTTGTCACGGGCAAACTTGGACTTGAGCAGGGTTTCATAGAACGCGGGAACGAGATTCTGTGCGGAGTCGGATGCCATCGCTTCCAGAATAACACCCGTCATCTCGAGATCCTTGACGTTGGTGACAGGAATACAGGTCTGCTCACAGCCTTCAATACGGGAATAATATTCCTTCTGTGTCTCATCGTACTTGGGATACGGAATCAGACCGAAGTCGGTATCCATTGAGCGAAGCGTTTCCAGATAAAATACGGGCATATCGATAAACAGACCCTGACCGGCAATGAACATATTGACCTCATCAGGATGCACGTTTTCTTCATCCGTGTAATGATGCCAGACGTTGCTGTCATAAACGAGATCGAAGATCTCCACAAAGACGGTCTGGAACTGTTCATCCGACAGCAGAGAATACGTCGGGTAGTCGTTTGCGTCCATCTTCATCGATTCCTGACCTGCGGCGATCCAGAAGCACGGCAGAATCTGCTTTGCCGCCGAAAGTAAGCCGTAACGGTCCTGTCTGTCCATCGTACCGTCACCGTTGATGTCGGAAACGACAGCCTTCATCATTTCGCGCATAGATGCAAACGTCCAGGTTCCGTCCTTAACCGCGCCGTAAACGTCGAAGTCGTTATTTGCAGCAAGCTCCTTGTTAAACGCCAAAAGATGCGTATACTCATAGC
>JAZQWK010000042.1:0-1481 GCA_045632325.1 Eubacteriales bacterium | reverse complement strand
ATGTCAAGGGTGGATTTGGTTAAAGTTGTCATGGGGACCTCCTTTGTATTTTTAGGCTCCCTCCTCGAGGGAGCTGTCATCCGAACTTGTTCGGATGACTGAGGGAGTTTTGTTAAGTGATTTATTTGCATCGGAGAGATAACTCCCTCCGTCATGCTTCGCATGCCACCTCCCTCGGGGAGGGAGGCTTTGATCAGACATACACCTGCTCCACGGAAAACGTCATGCGATCCTCGGAAATGACGATCTTCGTGCCGCCGATGCGTCCGCGGGTGTGATAGTCGTAGGTACCGGTTTTGACGCCGTGGGTGTAGCGGATGCCGTCTTTGCCAAGTACCGAGATCTGGCACTTGTGGTGGTGACCCATGAAGACGCCGTCGACGTCGGAGGCGGAGAACTCCGCAGACCGTGCTTTGGGGAATCTTCCGCGCGGCATACGTTCGTTCTTATAGCCGGTGTCGCCTTCGTGGGCAGGAGCGATCACCGTTTCGGGATTGCCTTCCTCGCAGGTGTTGGGAGAGGGAACGTCAGCGTCGATTTTGGATGCGGGAGCGGTGCCTGCGATGACGAAGTTGCCGCCGCTCTCGTCGTCCTCGGTCTGATAGCCCGCGTCGATCATCGCAGTGATGAAGTCCTCGGTCGGAATATGGAAGCAGGCAAAGCCGGGAATCGGACGGCCGTGTTTCTCGCGCAGGTCGGCGGCGGTGTTCATCATCCAATCGATCTGATCGTCCGCCATGCCGTGGGTGCGCGTAGCTTCGGGGTCTGTCGCGCCCCAGCAGCCGTTGGAGTCGAGCATATAGAGCACGCGGACGAGCGCGTCTCCGTCGTAAATGCCGACGGAATAGTTGGAGTTGCCCGTGATGGTCGTCGAGCGGCGGAAGAGGCAGTTTGGCGCTTTTTCAAACATTCTGCACTGTTTGTATACACCGATTTTCGTTTCGTTGTCGTGGTTGCCAAAGACCGGTGCCCACGGGATGCCAAACGATTCCATAAACGCGATAAAGCCCGCAAGCGCACGTCCCGAGTCGTCAAACTCGCCGTAGACGATGTCGCCCGTGATGATGATGAGGTCGGGTTTCGTTTCCTCGACCACCGCGCGGATGGGATGGTAGGCGCACATCTCGACGTGCTCGGTTTTCCATGCGTCGATTTCGTCCTGCCGCAGACGGTCGGGGCGTCTCTGCTGGTACGCGTCGATGACCTGCATGTCGGTTAATTGGAGAACCGTGAAGGGTTTTCCGGGTGTTGTGAACAGTTTGCTGTCAAGTTTCATGGTGGGGTCCTTTGTAATGTATATTTTTTATATGAAGATGGATGCTGACGGTTGGAGAATCAGGTGATGGTTCTCGCGTATTGACCTTCCCCGGCGGGGAAGGTGGCACGCGACAGCGTGACGGATGAGGGGAAGAGAGGAAAAGCGACGAATTTGACGTTGTTATAAACAAGGCTTCTCCTCATCCACCACTTCGTGGTCCCCC
>JAZQWK010000041.1:0-14911 GCA_045632325.1 Eubacteriales bacterium | reverse complement strand
AAGGGAGTAGCCGGTTGCCTTGGACAGGAACGGTACGGTACGGGAAGAACGGGGATTGACTTCGATGATATAGACGTTATCGTCAGCGTCAACGATGAACTGAATGTTGAACAGACCGATGATGCCGATACCCAGACCGAGCTTCTTTGCGTACTGCAGAATGATGCCCTTGACCTTGTTGGAGATGGAGAAGGAAGGATATACGGAGATGGAGTCACCTGAGTGGACACCGGTACGCTCGACCAGTTCCATGATGCCGGGAACGAAGACGTTGTGACCGTCGCAGATCGCATCGACCTCGACTTCACGACCCTGGATATACTTGTCAACCAGAACGGGCTTATCTTCGTCGATTTCAACGGCAGTCTTCAGATAGTTGCGCAGCTGTTCTTCGTTTGCGACGATCTGCATAGCACGACCGCCGAGAACGAACGAGGGACGAACGAGGACGGGATAACCGATCTCGGATGCCGCAGCGACGCCTGCCTCCAGATTGGTGACGGCTTTACCCTTTGCACGCGGGATGTTCAGATCGTTCAGAAGGTTTTCGAATGCATTGCGGTCCTCTGCCTTGTCAATAGCAGCGCAGTCGGTACCGATGATCTTGACACCGCGGTCATGCAGCGGCTGTGCGAGGTTGATCGCAGTCTGACCGCCGAGGGATGCGATGACACCGTCGGGCTTTTCAAATTCGATGATATTGATGACGTCTTCTGTGGTCAGCGGTTCAAAGTACAGCTTATCCGCGGTGGTGTAGTCGGTAGAAACGGTTTCGGGGTTGTTGTTGATAATGATCGCTTCGTATCCTGCGTTCTTGATGGTCATGATCGCATGAACGGTGGAGTAGTCGAATTCGACACCCTGACCGATACGGATCGGACCTGCACCGAGAACGACGATCTTCTTCTTGTCGGTCAGAACGGAAGCGTTCTCGCCGGTGTAGGAGGAGTAGAAGTAGGGGATATATGCGCCCGTATGGCAGGTATCGACCATCTTGAAGGCGGGGAACATATTGTTTGCCTTGCGCAGATTGTAGACGTCCAGCTCGGTGGATTTCCACTGACGGGCGATGAACTTATCGCTGAAGCCCATTTTCTTTGCCGCAAGCAGCGTTTCAACGTCGTTGACCTTGACCTTCAGCAGCTCTTCCATATCGACGATCTTCTTGATCGCTTCCAGGAAGTAAGGCGTGATCTGCGTGATCTTGTAGATTTCGTCAACGCTGACACCGTGGTAGAGCAGCTCTGCAATGGCGAAGATGTTGTCGGAGCGGAATTCACTGATGTAGTCCTTCAGTTCATCCACGCTCATGTTGTCGAACTTGCTGTGGTAGATATGGTTTGCGCCGACCTCGAGAGAACGGATGCCCTTCAGCAGCGCTTCCTCCAGATTGGATCCAATGCCCATGATCTCACCGGTTGCCTTCATCTGGGTACCGAGCTTATTGGTTGCAGCGGTGAACTTATCGAACGGGAAGCGGGGCAGCTTTGCAATGACGTAGTCCAGCTTCGGTTCAAATGCAGCGTTGGTGTTTGCAATGCTGATCTCCTCCAGCGCCATACCGACGGCGATCTTTGCCGTAACCTTGGCGATCGGATAGCCGGATGCCTTGGATGCAAGTGCAGAGGAACGGGAGACGCGCGGATTGACCTCGATCAGATAATATTCGGATGTCGTGGGATGCTTTGCATACTGGACGTTACAGCCGCCTTCGATCTTCAGTTCCTTGATGATCTTGATCGCGGAGTCGTTGAGCATCTTTTCGTCTTCCTTGGACAGCGTCATGATCGGTGCAACGACACAGGAGTCACCGGTATGAACGCCGACAGGATCGATGTTTTCCATGCCGCAGATGGTGATGGCGTGGTCGTTGGAGTCACGCATGACCTCAAACTCGATCTCCTTGTAGCCCTTGACGGACTTTTCGACCAGAACCTGATGAACGGGAGAGAGATTGAATGCGTTGATACCAACCTCAACCAGCTCCTGTTCGTTGTAAGCGAAGCCGCCGCCGGTACCGCCCAGCGTGAATGCGGGACGCAGAACGACGGGATAGCCGATGCGCTTTGCAGCTTCCTTGGCTTCGTCCAAAGAGTAAGTGATCTCGGAGGGAATGACGGGTTCGCCGATGGATTCGCACATTTCCTTGAACAGCTCGCGGTCTTCCGCACGTTCAATGGACGCGCTGGAGGTACCGAGCAGCTTGACGCGGCATTCGTTGAGGATACCCTTCTTTTCCAGCTGCATTGCAAGGTTCAGACCGGTCTGACCGCCGATACCGGGAATGATGGCATCGGGACGCTCGTAGCGGATGATCTTGGCGATATATTCCAGGGTCAGCGGCTCCATATATACCTTATCGGCAATGATGGTATCCGTCATGATGGTGGCGGGGTTGGAGTTGCACAGGACGACCTCATAACCTTCTTCTCTCAAAGCAAGGCACGCCTGGGTTCCCGCATAGTCAAACTCTGCAGCCTGACCGATGACGATCGGGCCGGAGCCGATAATCAGAATTTTCTTAATGTCTGTTCTTTTTGCCATTGAAAATAACCTCCTGAATCATTTATGATCTATACACAATCACATGGATGGGTTCACACTTTGCACAGGTTCCGCTTTCGGTCGGTTCTTTTATAAAAAATACCCGGCTCTCTGAAATGCATATGCACGTCACAGATACCGGGAACCATTTCCGAAAGAAAAATCAACAAATGCAAAATCAATAGAAGAAACAGAAATACCGATATCATTGGAAAATACGAAGCCCGAAGAAACAAAAATCACATACGCAGTTGTGTATGTACGCATCTTGTTCTCCTTTCTGCGAAATACGCATGGTTCAGCAGTTCGTCTTATCGGTATCTGTTCTCATTAAATCAGCTTATTATATCATATAAGCATCGGTTTGTCAATATTTTTATGATATATTTATTTTATAATTCGGCAAAAACGCCCCAAGCTCCGTCAGCGCTTGCGCAAGCTCCCGATATACGACCGACCGAACGTCGCCCGTATCACCGACAGACTTCGCCGCGGCAAGTGCAGCAGCAGTTCCCGCTGCCTGCCCCGTGATGAAGCAGCCCGGCATGACGCGCACAGAGGCCTGCATCTTTTGATCGGTGCCCATACACCGTCCCGCGACGAGTACGTTCTCAAAAGAAACGGGGATAAGCGAACGGTACGGAATTCCGTAGGATTCTCCCTTTTGGTATTTGAACGTCGATTCATACTCCTTCACGAACCGCTCGTACTCGCGCTTTTCCGTATTTTTTACATGGATGTCGATGGGATAGCAGTAGCGTCCGATCTCGTCGTCAAAGACGGCACGGCGCATAAAATCATCGACCGAAAGCATATAGTCGCAGATGATTCGTCTGGATTCGCGGACGCCGAGCACCGACGCGGTACTGACGAGCGTCATATTCTCAAAGCCGTCACCGAGATATTCTTTATAATACCGCTCGTACTCAGGCATCAATGCCCTGCCCCGTATCATTGCCTTCGTCAGCGACACTTCATCCGTAGGATCGATGCCGAACGTATGCCCGATGTTTCCGCCGCCAATGCCGCTTTCATGATAGAAAAAGCCCGGAAGATGTCTGTCCTCCTGCGAAAGAACGCCGTCGGCATACGCCTGCTCGATCATTCTGTTGGGCTCACCCGGCAAGACGCGGGTCCGATCGATATTCGCCCATACCGAGCACAGAGTCTGCGGCATAACCGTCCCCTGCTCGTCTCCCATCTCATACCGTCCGCCTGCAAAAGCGATGAGATCGCCGTCACCCGTGCAGTCGATATAGACCTTGGCTTTGACGGAAAACAGACCCGATTTCGATGCCAAAATCACTGAATCGATCCGACCGTCATGCGCGATCACGTCGCAGACCGTCGTGAAAAAGGAAAACCGTACGCCAGATTCGGTAACGATGCGATCGTACTCCCGCTTCAGCTCCTCCGTGTTAATGGGTGTCCAGTACGTATTCAGCGGAATCTGTTTGGATACGTTTTTTCTTATTTCCAAACCGATTCCCGCAGCAAGGATATGTTCACCGTCGTCAAATGGCGCAAACGCGGGCACCATTCCCGTCGTTCCAAGACCGCCGAACGCACCCGTACCTTCGGCAAGAAACACGCTTGCACCGCATCGCGATGCCGCCACTGCCGCAGCAACACCGGCTGCACCGCCTCCGGCTACAAACACGTCCGTCTCATATTTTTGGCGTAATTCCCGCTGATAAATCATCTCGTCCAACCCTCTCCTGCAGTCATTTCACGAAAAGACCTTTCCGTCGAAATCTGATATTTTCGGTTCACATCCACAGCCCTCCGGACGTGCTTTCGGTAAAACGCCGTACATCCAAGCCGTTTCACGACCCTCCACACGGATATATCCGTCATCCGTCACGGTAACGACCGCACATAACGGATCGCGGAAATACCAGGTATTGGGCGACATCCAAAGCTCGGTTAAATTCCGTGCATACCGCTTCGTTTCAACGCCGTTTTCATCGTATTCGGCGTAATCAAAGGTCTGTCCGTCCGTATAATGCGGTATGCGTTCGGGGATCCATTCTCCGTTGATCGTGGTATTGACGTCCCAGTAAAGAATCCCGTGATCCACGGTATGATGGTTGGTATGATAGTGACCGTTCCACATCGCAACGACCGTACCGGGACGTTTTTCATTGACCGCAGCACAGAGGGCGTTGACGGCTTCCGTATCGGCTTCGGGACGCCAGCTTCTGCAGAACGAGCCGTGGCTGAACAGCATACAGTGAAGACCTCGCTGTGCTGCATCCTCAAGTACGCGTCCCAGCCATGCAA
This sequence comes from Eubacteriales bacterium, assembly GCA_045632325.1. Classification (GTDB taxonomy): domain Bacteria; phylum Bacillota; class Clostridia; order Oscillospirales; family CAG-272; genus RGIG3925. The sequence goes on along the minus strand of JAZQWK010000041.1, from coordinate 10,084 downwards.
GCTGATCATCGCCCAGGCTGTTGGCACGGTGATTGGCGCTTGGAGGTCCCCAGCTGCCCGTGGTATTATGCTGCCACGTATCGTCGGGCGTCAGAGAGTAATTGGTATCAAGACCGATCAAACGGAATTGTCCCAAATCGTTGTAATAATACGCGATGCTGCCGTCACCGACGGTTCCGTCCTCCGTCCCCCAGACGACCTCACGGTTGCACAGCAGCGGCGTAACCACGTCCATGCTGTTTTCCGCAGACTCCAGCTCGTGATTTCCATATACGCCGTATACTGCAAGTCCCTGCGGATTTTGAAAATACGTCCGCACAAGCTCCGGCGAACCGCTGTAATCGTTGCAGAAATCTCCGCAATGGATCACAAACGACGCACCAACCTCTGCTGCTCTGTCAAGGATCTGCCTCATGTGATCCACCGTCGTCGCATACATTCCTTTTTTATAGTGAAAATCCGAAAAAATGACAAATTTCAACTGTTCCATTGATGATAGACCTCCCGTCGTAAGTCGTAAGATATCGCAATCACGCCCATTGCAGGCTGTTTGCGCTTCATTGCGGGCTCGCGGCGATACCGTCGATCCAAGCAAACAAACCCTGCAAATCGTAATCTCCGCTGTGCGGCACACCCCATGGCATCGCAAAATCAACCGTTTTGGGGCGTTGTGCGTTTCGCAGACACTCTGCCAAAAGCACGGGGATCGCAAAAGATGTATCACGGTCAGCGGCACCGTGGCGGATCCTCCAATGCCGTGCACAGCCGTCATTGTTGATAAACTGCATCGCGTTTATAAGAGCAATCGGCTCTTCGGGCGCGCACGCACCGCCGCAGCGGCTGTGCTCCGCACCAAACTGTGTGAAATGACGCGCACGTTCGATCTCCGTGCCGAAAAGATCATTTTCAAAGGTCTGCAGATCCGGGTCGTCAAATGCGCACGGCGGCTTCATTCGCGTGATATACGCACAGTACTTTTTGAAATCCACGGTTTCTGCTGTCAAAGACACCCCGGATTCCGATGGAATTTCCATGCCTGCCCGCGCGGCAATTTCCGCAGATTCCAAAATCTGCCGCTTGACGTATTCCGTAAAGCTTCCGTCCCCGTCCTCGTTCATGGTCAGACCACGTGGAGCCACACGGTTGACGTATTGCGGAAACGATGCGCGGAGCCGTGCGGACAGTGCCATCCGTTCTTTTGAAATCGTATAGACGGCAGGCGTGACCTTCCAGTGACCGTCCTCCCATTCCCAGTGCTCCGCATGCTGTTCGGCGAGATGACCGTACTGCCACTCGTACGCGGCGTCGGAATTTTCAAGATTGGTGATCGGACAGTAGCAGGATGCGGCGTAAATACGGTCACTTTCCCGCACCGCACCGATTTCCTCCAAATACGGTTCGTACAGCGGTGAATCACCGGACGCCGCCAGCAAGGCTGACAGTGCACCTCCTGCACTGGTGCCGTTGGCGACGATCTTTTCCGTATCCCCGCACAGCTTGTCCGCAATGGAGCGGATAAATCGCACGGCAGCCTTCAGATCAACGATCGCAGCAGGTGCTTTTCCGACGTACCGTCCGTTTACCTGTGTATTTTTTCCCCGTGCGCCTGCCGATACGACCACGAAGCCGTGTGCAAGAGCGGCGGCTTCGGTGTTGAACCATCCGTCGTGACGCAGTGCCGGGCAGCACGGATACGCCTCCATGTAACCGCCGATGGCATTCGGAAAGAAGATCGGTGCCGTGCGGGCAGTATAGCCGTTGACCGTTCCGTCGTGGAAATACGCTTCCGGGATGAAGACGTGGAGAATCTGCAAGTCCGGTGCTGTGGGACGGTCCGCATACGGGACGTGATACCATGCACGGAAGTGGAGTTCTCCGTCGTTTCCCGAAAGAACCTCTTTTGTATAAGCATTGACGTCAAAGCACGGCATGAGATACCTCCTGTTTATGATTCATAACGGAGATTCCGAAAGCGTTACGAAATACTGTCGATGTTGCGTTCGGTGATAAGCACAATATAGTAGTCGGGCTTACATTCTTCGATCCACTGCTTGTCAAACTTATAATCCGACTGACCCTGCCAGTAAACTTCACCGAAGGTCTGATTGAAATACTGGTACATATTGGTCGCAAAGCTGTCACGAACGACCATTGCGGTCGGCAGATCTTTGCGGTTGTCCGCAAGATGATTTTTGACCGTTTTCTGCTCGTTGACGGGCGGATAGTAGGGACGGTTGGTGCCCTCGTAGAAGGTATACGGACTGTCCACCGCCTCGACCAGCCAACGGACGAAGGTCGCGTTTTCCTGAATCAGCGCAGAATCGAGGTCGTATGCCGTTACGATATCGCCGCCGTTGACCACTTCATTATAAAATTCGATATCCTCACCCGGTACAACGGGATCCAACGCAGACCATGCGGGCGTCAGATAATCCATCAGCGCGTCGTATGCAAGATACGTTCCGTACGGTGTCCAGTGAGAGTCGAGCTTATTGTAGATCTTGAAGTCGTCCTCTCTGTGTGCATAGAGCAGATCCTCAAGCTCGATAACCGTGGCACCCGCTTCCTTTGCCGCCGCCAAGAACTGCTCGGTTCGTGACGTATCCGCTGTGGACTTCGGATAACGGATGGGCGCGGTTTCGGGATAGATGGTGATCGGATTGGGAACGATGAGGTATACCAGCTCGCAATCGTTTTCTTCAAGGAATTCCACGCGGGAGGTCAGCCGCTCGGTCAGACCCTCCACCTGTTTTTCCGTTAAAATGTTGTTGCCCATCCAGTCGTCAAACTGTCCGTAGTAGTGACCCTGCATATTATCGCCGAGTGCAGAGCGGTACGCGCCGTATTTCTCGAAGTCAAGGGCGTAATTTGGCTGGGTGGTAACGATGATGGGATCGGATTCCGCCTTGTCCGGTTCTTCCTGTGTGATGGTCAGCGTGCTCACGCCTGCGGGAATCTGTACCTCGACGAACCAGTTATCGTCGTCGGTTCCGAAAACCTGATCTTCATGCAGATGACCGCGAACGTGAATCTTCGCACCGACGGTACACTTGCCGCCGAAAATAACCAGATCGTCACCGCCGTGCGTACTGACGGTCATCGTGGGAAGCGCGCTTTTTTCCAGCGTCGGATCCGCGGGAACGTCGATGCCGGCGATTCCGTCCAGAGCGGAGTTTACGCTGGAGGAAATATGTACGATCTCGTCGTCGATCACTTCTTTTATCATTTCGACCGTCGTATCGGCAGGCTCCTCCGATTCTGCCGCATCAGCTCCGAGCAGCGCGGTAACGGCAGCCTTTGCAGATGCATTATCACCCGTCGCCGCGAGAATGACGTATTGTCCCATGACCCAGATCTCACCGGAATCCAGCACGCTCACCTGATCCGGCTCATAGGCGATCATTTCATCGCGCATACTTTCGCGTACGTCAAAGCGGGACACAAGCAATTCTTTGACGTGACCGACGTCTGCCGCGGTTTTTGCCTTCATGACGTCGAACTCAAAAGCATAAAGACCCGAGGGCATCGCAAGTGCGTACTCCTCAACGTATTCAAGCAACGGAATTTCACAGTCGTATTCGCCGTAGAAATAAAAGCCCATGGTGCCGTAGTCGATGGCATTGTCGGTGCCTTCTTCGGCATCGGAATAGAAAATGCCCGGATTTTTGGTAACGTCCTCGGTATAACATTCCACAGCCGCAGACAGCAGTTCCTTTGTGGGAACGTTCGCCGTCACTGCCGTATCACCGCTGCACGCGGCAATTGAGGAAAGGATCATCATGATCGCAAGGAATAATGATAACTTTCGCATAACAGTTCTCCAATCACAATCATTTCGCATCGGGGTAAGTGACCATCATGAGATCCCCAAGATCGAGATATTCGTAATCATCGGGGAAATTGAATTTGCCGCGTGCACCCCATGATAAGTACAGTTCCACAAACCGCTCCACACAACCCGCAACACCCGTACTTGCCGAGCTTCGGAAGATAAAAGAGGTCCCGTCCACGTGCATGGCGTGAACGCCGCCCATCTCGGGCTTGATGTCTGACAGGATGAAGGCATTGGGAACGCTTTCATCACCCGTGATGATATCAAGCAGAAAACCGCACTTATTCGCAATCGCCGCCTGCAGCGTTTCTGCCGCCTTCGTCACCTTGTGAAAGGCATTTTCGGGAACGACGATCTTCCAGCTTTTGTCCACTTGATGCATATTGACGTAAAGCGCAGGAATGTCAAACTCGTGATATACAATACGTTCATAGCCGATCGGAACCACGACGTCGCTTCCCGCTTTGACGAATTCTTCAACGAAATATTCCGCCGCCAAGCGGATACCTGCTGCCGCGCCGCCGCAAACGTATATATCGCCGTCCACTTCCTTGATGATGTAGCCTGTCTCACCGAGCGCCGTCGTATCGATCTCCAAGCCGTCGCGCAGGGTCTTGCCGACGATGATCTCGTGATCGTATACGGGATTCTTCTCCCAGTCGGTGGAAATACCGATCGCAGCACCGGTTGCATCGTTGATCTCCCGTCGGATCGTCACCGCAGCATCGATCTCAGCTTTGACATCTGTGTCATCACTGCGGATCACAAAATAATCGCTGGCGCCCGCACTCGTAATATGAACGAATGCAGGAGCCGCAGTCTCCTCGGATTCCGGCGCAGCTTCGCCTTCACTGCACGCCGTCAAAAGCAGTGCACACATCAGTACTGTGAAAAGTCGCTTCCAATTCTTCAAACCAACACCTCCAATGGTTTTGTTTGTTTCATTATACCATAATCAAATGAAAATTTCAATCGTTTTTCAAACGACTTTCCCAAAAATTTACGCGTATACTTGATATTATGCCGTTTTTATGGTATCATTATATTATACAACGAACCGGGAGGAGTTTACTGTGAACGTTACAGGATTTAAAGTGAATTTTTTGGGAGACAGCATTACGTTTGGCGTCGGCGTTTCCGATATTCCAAACTGCCGATATGATAACCGTATTGCGAAAATGCTTGGACTTTCCAAAGTCAACAACCACAGCACCAACGGAAGCCGCCTGGCGCATCAGACGTACCCCAGTGCAAAACCGTGGTACGATCTTTGCTTCTGCGGTCGTGCATACGATATGGATACCGATGCAGATATGGTCATCGTATACGGCGGTGTCAACGACTACATCCACGGCGATGCCCCGTTCGGCGAGATCGGCGATACGACGCCCGTCACCTACTGCGGCGGCGTATATTATCTGATGAATTATCTGCGGGAGACCTATGCAAACAAGCCCATTATTTTCCTGACGCCCGCCCGCTGCTTTTTGCGTCATGAGGTAGACGATTTATTCCCCTCCGTTCATGCCGCAAAGCGCGTCCCCGGTAAGCCTCTGGAGGCATACGCCGACGCGATTCTGGACACCGCGGAGCAGTTTGATATCAAGGTGCTTGACCTTTATCACAATCTGGGCGTGGACCCCCATATCCCCGAACAGTTTGAAGCGTACACAACGGACGGTCTTCATTTTAACGATGAAGGTCATGCTTTGATCGCACAGAAATTAAAAGAACTGATTGCATCGATTTGATATGAAAATTATCCCCATCGACCGCTTTGGGCGTCGATGGGGATTGTTTTTTGATATTATCCTGTAAATTGAAATCCGTTTGGACGCATGATAAACGACACTTCATGCATAGTATCGCTGAAATGATAAAAAACGCACCTTATTCATCAATCTTCAGATTGGTAAACGCCCGAATTCCGGGATAATCCGCCCGCTCACCAAGCTCTTCCTCAATGCGCAGGAGTTGATTATACTTTGCGGCGCGGTCACTTCTGCTGGGCGCACCGGTTTTGATCTGACCGGCGTTGACGGCAACGACGATATCGGCAATCGTGGTATCCTCGGTTTCGCCCGAGCGGTGGGATACGATCGCGGTATAACCGGCATCGTGTGCCATTTTGATCGCTTCCAGCGTTTCGGTCAGCGTACCGATCTGATTGACCTTGATCAGAATCGAGTTTGCGATTCCTCTTTCGATACCTTGCGAAAGCAGCTTGGTGTTCGTGACAAACAAGTCGTCGCCGACGAGCTGAATCTTATCACCGAGAGCGCGTGTCAGCATATCCCAGCCGACGTAGTCCGTCTCACCCATGCCGTCTTCAAGGGAAATGATCGGGTATTTTTCGGCAAACGCAGTCCACATGGCAATCATGTCCTCGCGGGTCAGCACTTTGTTTGCTTTCGGCAGTCTGTAGGCATCCAATTCCTCATCGTACCATTCGGAGGATGCCGCATCAATGGCAATGCGGAAATCCTTGCCCGGTACATATCCTGCCCTCTCGATTGCCCGAGCGATCATGGCAAGCGCATCCTCATCGCGCTGCAGCATCGGCGCATAACCGCCCTCATCGCCGACACCCGTTACGGGGACGTTGTTTTCTTTCAGAACCGTCTTCAGCGTGTGGAACACTTCTGCACAGCGGCGCATCGCTTCGCTCCACGTGGGTGCGGAAACGGGCATGATCATAAATTCCTGAATATCGACGTTGTTGGCTGCATGGGCGCCGCCGTTGAGGATATTCATCATCGGAACGGGCAGCACATGCGCATCATCACAGCCGACATAGCGGTACAGCGAAACGCCTTTCGCTGCTGCCGCCGCTTTGGCACAGGCAAGCGAAACGCCGAGAATGGCATTCGCACCGAGGCGGCTTTTGTTCGGTGTGCCGTCAAGCGCGATTATCAATCGGTCAATCGCCGCCTGCTCGGTCACATCACGACCGACAAGCGCATCTGCAATCTCTGTGTTGACTGCTGCGACAGCCCTCAGAACGCCTTTGCCAAGATATCTTGCCTTGTCGCCATCGCGAAGCTCATATGCTTCGTAGATACCTGTCGATGCTCCTGACGGAACGGATGCCCGTCCCATGATGCCATTTTCAAGGATAACATCAACTTCGACGGTCGGATTTCCGCGGGAGTCGAGAATTTCACGGGCGTGAACCTTTTGGATTTTATATTGCTGCTGCATATGATTGATTTCCTTTCTTTGTTTTTGTATCAAAAAATATCGTCAAATAACGTCTTTCCGCGAAATCCCAGAGCGTGTGAAATCGTTTCTGCGGCGGAAATGATTTCGCGCGAGGCTTTTTCTTTCATTTCGTCGGTAAACGTAACGTCCAGCATCGAGATACTGACAGCCGCACAGAATTTTCCGGATGCATCACGAATCGGGGCGGCTGCACACCGCACGTGCGGGTTGTCCTCGCCCATATCATAGGCGCACCCTCGTTTGCGAATCTCCGCACACTCGTGAAGTAAATCCTCAAGCGTTGTGATCGTTGCTTCCGTATGTGCTTCCATGCCGCGCTCGGCAATTTCACCGATGCGTTCTTGTGGCAAACCGGCGAGGATGGCTTTTCCAAGGCCTGTCAGATATATGAAATTTTTAGAACCGATGTTGCAGGTCGAGCGGATCGGAGACGATGATTCCACCTTATCAAGATAGAAAATATAGCCGTCTTCCTCCACTGCGAGATAGCAGGTTTCCCCTAATCTGTCACGAACGGCGGTCAGAATGGGATGAGCGATCGAATAAAGATCAGTGGAATTGATGTAGGACATACCGATCTGATATGCCTTTACGCCGATCTGATAGGTTTTGGCGCGTTCGTTTTCGCGGCGCAGAAATCCCTGTTCACATAAAATCGTGACTATATCAAAGACACTCGTCTTGGGATAACCGAGTGCGCGACAAATATCGGTAACGGTCAGCGGTTCGGTGCTTTCTGATATATAGGTAAGAATTTCGAGGACACGCTTTGCGGAATTGTTCATAATCTGCCTCTCCAAAAACGCCGTATTGTTCGCAAATGCGAATCACATTGGAAGTATTATATCACATTCCGCATCTTTTGTCAATTCCGTATTGACAGGTATGCTAACTGTGATATACTATAATTGATTCCTGGAACGCCGTTCGTATATACGAATCATTTAAACAAAAAAGGAAAATCATCCAAAACAGGATGGCTGAAAGGAACGACTAATGGAAACCTACGGAATCTTCAAGCACCTGGCGACGGAAAATTATTATATCGTTATCAGAACAAAAATACCTTTAATTTTTCTGCATTGGAGAAGAATCCGTCTATGCAATTTTAGCAGAGATGTTTACGCTTAAAACACTTCTATTGAGGAAGTGAGCCGTCTCAGAGAAAAGCAATTTGCGGCAATGGAGAAAATGATAACGCTTGCGAAAACCGACGAAATTCTTGCAGAACAGATTAAAACAACTTATAAGGATGATCATATTCAAATCCGGCTTTTGATTAGGCTTTTGAACTCGCCTCATCCTCAATTTACAAAACTTCGAGAAAATCCTACATATATGGAAATGCTCAATATGTGGACATAACAACATTAGCCTCCGATAGGTAAAACCCTTGTCGGAGGCAATTTTCATTTCTTGCTATTAAATTAGGATATTCGAATACAACAAATAATCCGAACGCTTCTCCAAAGAAGAGAATGTTCGGATTATTTGCATGTGGTCGGAGTGACAGGGTTCGAACCTGCGGCATCGACGTCCAAAACCGATTTGGGGGCTTGGTTTTTGTTGATTTGTAACAGTTTTTGGGCGTTTTTATTCCGAAAAAGAGCTGGTTTTTGTGCTCTTTGACACTCTCGTGTGCGCTGTCTCCGTCCGCTCCAAAGCCATCTATGGTCAATTCTGTGGTCAGAAAGTATTGCGCTGAAAGAAAGAATATGGTATAATATTATTGCCGATATAGCCAAGTGACCGAGATCGCCGGGCTTATACCCCGAAGGGGTTGGTTTGACTCCGACTGCCACTATATCGGTTCTTAAGAATTGTAAGCCTCCGAGCATAAAAATGATGCTTGGAGGCTGTTTGTATTGTAACATAGTCCTGCTGATTTTGCAAGAGGTTTGGGGAATGTTGCAATCATTGATATTGGGACGGATATATCAGCGCATTTGGATGTCACGGCGCAGTGATTGCGGTGCTGTAAGCAAAGAATACGCCGGCGAGAAATTGATAGAAACGACGTAGTGCCCAAGGCGCATGAATTGAAAAATTCACAAAAATATGGTATAATAACGATGAGACTTTCCGATGCGCAAATCGGAATCGCATAATGAAAGGAACGCATCAAGCACGGCAGTGTGCCGTGAGCGGTGGCGTGTATAAATATAAACAATGACAGACAACGAAACCTCTTGGGACAAGCTCCTGCAAATCAAAACCTGCGGGCGAGATGATACCAATGCGGACGAATATCGCTATCCGTATGAACCCACGCCATATTCGGTGCTCGAACGGCTGGCAGGTACCGGCCTGATCGGCAAGGATGATACCGTTATCGACTACGGATGCGGAAAAGGCCGCGTCGGATTCTTTTTGTCCTATCGGACGAAGGCAAAGTCGATCGGCATCGAATACGATGAGCGCATCTATCAGAGTGCGCTGGAAAACAATAAAACCGCCGTTCCGAGGGCAAAAGCAGAGTTTGTGTCGGTGCGGGCGGAGGAATTCGATGTTCCGCAGGATGTCAGCCGATGCTATTTCTTCAATCCTTTTTCTGTGGAGATTCTCCGGCAGGTGATGGCACGGATCATGGAATCCTATTATGCAGCGCCGCGGGAGATTCTGTTGTTCTTCTACTACCCGTCGGACGAATTCATGTGCTATCTGATGACGGTGGACGAGCTTGAGTTTTACGATGAGATCGACTGCGATGATCTGTTTGAGGGGAGCAATCACCGGGAACGGATTATGATTTTTGAACTGCCTGATTATGAATTTGACGACAAGAACTGAAAGGAATGGTATGCCATGAATGGCGAAGAGCTTTATACGCTGATCAAAGAACAGCAGCCGAATATTTGTCAGATCACCGCATATAAGGCGGGTGAAAAAGTCTATTCCAAATGCTGGAACGACTATAAAGCGGACGACTGTGTTCATATCATGTCCGCCACAAAAAGCATTATGGCGCTGCAGATCGGTATTGCCTTGGACAGGGGAGAAATAAAGAGTGTTGATGACAAAATCCTCGAT
>JAZQWK010000040.1:0-1817 GCA_045632325.1 Eubacteriales bacterium | reverse complement strand
ACTCTGCACGAACGTAAACGTAACCCTGATCAGCGCCGACAGCGTAGCCGCAGATTGCCATTGCTTCGATCAGTGCATGGGGGTCACCTTCGAGAAGGGATCTGTCCATGAACGCACCGGGGTCACCTTCGTCGGCGTTACAGACAACGTACTTCTGATCGGAGACAGAAGCCTTGGTGAACGCCCACTTACGACCGGTCGGGAAGCCGCCGCCGCCGCGTCCGCGCAGACCGGAATCGAGGACTTCCTTGATAACGTCATCGGGCGTCATCTTGGTCAGAACCTTTTCCAGTGCGAAGTAACCGTCGCGTGCGATGTATTCGTCGATGTCTTCAGGATTGATGACACCGCAGTTACGGAGTGCAATACGCTTCTGCTTCTTGTAGAATGCAGTATCGTTGAGGGAAACGGTTGCGGGATCGGGCTTCTTTTCTTCGCCGGTATCGGTGTAAACAAGGCGTTCAACGATACGACCCTTGAGCAGGTGTTCTTCAACGATTTCGGGGATGTCTTCCTTCTGGACCATGGAGTAGAAGGTTCCCTCGGGATAAATGATCATGATCGGGCCGAGTGCGCAGAGACCGAAACAACCGGTCATAACGATCTTGACTTCATTTTCAAGACCCTTTGCCTGCAGTTCAGCTGCGAGCGTGTCACGAAGCGCGATACTGCCGGAAGAAGTACAGCCGGTACCGCCGCAGATAAGAACGTGTGAACGAATCATTGGTATCTTTCCTCCTGATTATTTTGCAGTTTCACCGATGGTGTATTCGGTGACAACGTTGCCGCCCTTAATGTGCTTTTCGATAACTTCCTTTGCACGTTCAGCGGTCATCTTGACGTAGGTAACCTTGTCTTCGCCATTGTAGATTTCAACGACGGGTTCGTACTGGCAGATACCGATGCAGCCGGTCTGGGTAACGATAACGCTATCGGAAAGACCTGCTTCATTGATACCTTCGACAAATGCTGCCAGAACAGGGCGAGCGCCTGCAGCGATACCGCAGGTTGCCATACCGACAACGACACGGGTCTGTGCGCTGGAAGTACGCAGATTGACCTTGTCCTGCATCTTCGCCTTAATGGCTTTCAGCTCTTCAAGAGACTTCATGGTAATATTCCTTCCTTCTATAAAAATTTAATGGATCACGAAAGTGATGATTCGGATGCGAGTGACGCATACTGCTCGGCGAGATTGCCCTCGATCCAGGCAAGCACCTCGGGCTCGTTCAGCGGGACGTCCTCGAGTACCGCCCGCAGCTCCTCACACGACAGGGAGACCGTGCCGCGCTCGGTTGTGTGGGTGTAAACGAAGTTGACGTCGGGTGAGCCCTGAATCAGCGTGACGACGGTACCGATCATGTCGCCCGTCGGAATGAAATCGATGTGATTTCTGCCGAAGCGTGCGTGGGTGGTCGTGCCGTGGTCGGCGGATACGGATTCGTGGACGGAGGTGATACGAACGTATCCTCCCGTCATCTCGGCAAGCATCGTCAGAAACGGAATCCCGAGTCCGACCTTGCGCGTCTTTCTGGTCGTGAAAAACGGATCGGTCAGCTTCTGCACCTGCTCCTCAGTCATACCGCAGCCGTTGTCGGTGACGGTGAAGTCAAGCCATTCGCCGTCCTCACACAGCGTGACGGAAATTTCCGTGGCACCTGCGCGGACGGAGTTCATGGTGATGTCGAGTACGTACAGGGAAAGCTCATCCATGTTGTTTTTCACACCTCTGCTTTGAGAAGATAATCGATCAGACGGTTTGCAACGAGCGCGGATGAATACGGCTCGTCGTCCAGCTCCAATGGAAAGCCTTCCTC
>JAZQWK010000039.1:0-14741 GCA_045632325.1 Eubacteriales bacterium | reverse complement strand
CTGCCGTACAGTCACGCGGAATGGCGTTGTCCATATTGCCGCCTGCGAGGGAAACGATACGGATCGGTGCAGTCGCCTGTACAGCGGCAAGAATATGTCCGACAATACGGTGTGCATTGCCGCGCGGCATATGAATTTCCGCTCCGGAATGACCGCCCTTCAGACCGCTGACACGGATTTCCGCCGTCATCGCGTCGATTTCTTCATAGGTGACGGGACGGTGCATATCGGCACGGACACCGCCCGCACAGCTGACCGTACAAACGCCGTCTTCCTCGGAATCGAGGTTGTAAAGCAGCTTCGCTTTGATATCGGAATAATCAAATCCGCCCGCGCCGCCAAGTCCGACCTCTTCCTGTACGGTAAACAGACACTCCAGCTCCGGGTGTGCAAGGCTGTCGTCGGCAAGGATCGCCATCATCATTGCAACGGCAATGCCGTCGTCACCGCCGAGCGTTGTTCCATCTGCACGAAGCCAGCCGTCCTCAACGATCAGCGTCAGCGGATCGCGTGTAAAGTCGTGTACCTTGTCTGCACGCTTAACGCAGACCATATCGGTATGACCCTGCAGCATTACGACAGGCTCGTTTTCATAGCCTGCGGTCGCCGCCTTTCGGATGAGCACGTTGTGCATTTCATCGCGGCGGTATGCAAGTCCGTGTTCTTCTGCAAATGCGCACAGAAGGTCCGCCGCACCCGCTTCGTTATACGAGCCGTGCGGAATGGCACACAGCTGTTCAAAATACCGCAGAACGTCTGCGGGTTGATAACCGTTCAATACAGATTCCATAATATGATTTCCTCCATGAAAAATAAGACAGGGGCATATTTATCATGCCCCCGCTGCTATTCGAAAATGTGTTTACGCCATATAATCGCCGTTGTAGCTGACGAGCGTGACGTCGGCAACACCGGGGATCTTCTTCAGATCGTTGACGAACGCGGTTTCCGCACCTGCCAGGCGAACTTCAACCGTCAGCTCAACGCCTGCCGCAGTCACGGTCTTGGACTTGATTGCCTGACGCTTGACCGATGCCACAATTGCTTTCTGCACGCTGTCTTCAGCTGCATCGTCGGCGACGTGAAGCACGAGGATATACGGCTTTGCCGCAGGTGCACGACCGGACAGAACGTGGAATACGACGAGTGACGCACCGACAAAGATCGCACCGATCAGTGCAACGGGAATCATACCTGCACCGATAACGATACCCTCGGAAATCGCCCAGAACAGGAATGCAATTTCCATCGGTTCCTTGACCGCCGTACGGAAACGGACGATAGACAGTGCACCGACCATACCGAGCGACAGAATGACGGATTGCGTGACCGCCAGAATCGCGACGTTGGTAATCATGGTCATGGCGACGAGCGAAACGCCGAAGCTGCGGGAATACATGACACCCGCAAACGTCTTGCGATAGATCGCGTAAATGAACAGACCCATCAGAAGCGAGACGGCAAACGCAAGAAGAACGTCAACGTAATTGATTTCGGCAAACTTGGCAATGAAATTAGACGACATGAGAAAATCCTCCGTTGTATGTAGCAGAATCAATCAAATCTTCTGCTGATTTCGTATTTGGAAAAAGGAGAGGTGCGGCAATCGGGTGTTTGAAGCAATGCCGCTATGTGTCCGGGTAAAAACTCGTTGTACTTGACCTCTAAAATACAGATCGGCTCCGACTCTGCCGCATCGCACGGCACGGTCGCAAGATCGGTATTCAAAAAGTCCGTCGCACGGATACCGGAGCGGATGTTGTAGTCAAGCGTAATTCGCGTATCGGCAATCGGACAGACGTAGGTCTTACGCGTGTAGTCAACCACCGATTTCGGGCTCAGACCGTACAGCCGCATCTTTGCGTAAAATTCGCGCATCAGCTCGTTGTCGGACGTCCCGAGAAACGCAATATCGCCTGCAAGAATACGCTCACATTCTTCTTTGGTGATGAGACACGATTGCTTGTCCGTCAGACGGTTGATCTTGCTCTTTTTTTCCAGGCGGATATAAGAGGGATCGAGATTGTAATAACGCAATCGGAATTTTTCGCGGCGCGGAAGTCCGAGAGATTTTTCCTTCAAAGCTTTGTCCTGTGCATTGTCAAAATACAGAGAACGGATGAAGTACGTCCCGTCTTCCTTTGCATGACGGTCGGGGGTCATAACCGCTGACAAACGGCGGTCAAGCAGTGTCATCTGAAAACGGTCGATCACATATTTGATTTCATGCCGATAGCGCGGCGTTGACAACGTCCTCACGTCCTTTCTGATCAGCATTACGGTTTCTATCAAACAGTATACCGCATATATATGACAAAATTGTGAACAAATCGAAATTTACCGAAAAATGCTCACAATTTTTATCATATTTTCTATGTTTTATGCAAAAAAGCTCAAGGTTTCAAAAATACTGTTGACCGGGAAGATATCCACGCCGTCCATATTCAGATTTTTCGCTTCCGCATTTTTCTTCGGAACGACGATGCGGTTGAAGCCGAGCCGCGCACATTCCTTGACGCGCTGCTCGATTCCGCCGACCGCACGCACCTCTCCCGCAAGACCGAGCTCACCGATGGCAACGAGATCGTCGGGCAGAACCTTGTCCTTGATGGAGGAGATCAGCGCAAGCGCAACCGACAAGTCCGCCGCAGGTTCGTCCAGTCGCAGACCGCCGATGACGTTGAGATATGCGTCGTTTGCGGAGAAGCGCAGACCGAGACGCTTTTCCAGTACCGCCAAGATCATCTGCAGGCGGTTGTAATCAATACCCGTTGACGAGCGTCTGGGCGACGGGAAGAAGGTCTGCGTGACAAGCGCCTGAATCTCGGCAATGATCGGGCGGGAGCCTTCGATGACGCAGACGGCACAGTTGCCCGACACGCCCTGCGGACGTCCCGACAGCAGCATTTCCGACGGATTTTCGACCTCGTTCAGACCCTTGTCCGTCATTTCAAAGACGCCGATCTCGTTGGTCGAGCCGTAGCGGTTCTTGATGGCGCGGATGATGCGGTAGGACTGCTGACGTTCGCCCTCAAAATAGACGACCGCGTCAACCATGTGCTCCAGCACCTTCGGACCTGCGATACTGCCCTCTTTGTTGACGTGACCGACGAGGATGATCGAAATGCCTTCGTTTTTTGCCTTATGGATCAACGCCATCGCAGCTTCCTTGACCTGTGTGACAGACCCCGGTGCGGAATTGATCTCGTCGTTGTAGATCGTCTGAATCGAGTCGACGATCAGCACGTCGGGCTTTAATTTATCGACCTGCCGCAAAATGTTGCGGATGTTCGTTTCGATGCAGAGGTACAGATTCGGTCCCGATACCTCCAAACGCTTGGCACGGAGTTTGAGCTGTCCCTGCGATTCCTCACCCGAGACGTAGAGCACACGGCGATTCTGTCCGAGCGTCGCCGATACCTGCATCAGCATCGTCGATTTACCGATACCGGGCTCACCCGATAAAAGTACCACCGACCCGAGGACAAGACCGCCGCCGAGCACGCGGTCAAGCTCGCCCAGCCCCGTGTTTGAGCGCATATAGGTCGGGATCTCCAGCGCGTCAAACGGAATTGCGTCAGCACCCGTATCGACAGCCGAGGAAAACAGCGCGTGACGGGCAGCCGCCTTTCCCTGCGCCGCCGTTTCCGTCAGATATTCCTCCTGCTCCTCCATGGAGTTCCACGCGCCGCAGGACGGACACTTGCCCATCCATTTCGTCGTTTTATATTCACATTCGGTACAGATAAAGCTACTCTTGGGTCCTTTCATGGTGCGCAATACTCCTTGATGTAGTTTAAAATTCCGACGCACAGCACCGCCGCCGTCTGCTCGCGGTATTCCGCCGTCAAAAGCCGCGCCGCCTCATCGGGATTGGACAGAAACCCACATTCTGCCAAAACGGTCGTGCCCTCAGCGCGGTCAAGCAGATAGATCGACGCGTCCGCCGCCTTACATACACGGGTGTTGTCCGTCTGCAAATAGGTTCTGTTTGCCTGACGCAGATGCTCCGCCAGCTGCTTTGACGACGGATCGTTGTCCGAGTAGAAAATCTGCATCCCGTGACAGCGCGGGTCGGAAAAGGTATTCATGTGAATGGACAAAAACAGCGCGTCGGGATAGGCACGGCGCACGGCGAGACGGTTTTTGAGATCCGCCATTTTCCTGTGTCCCGCGACGGCACCGTCATACAAGCCGTTGTCGTCGGTTCTTGTGTAAATGACGTCGATCCCGCACGCAGAGAGCATATCGCCAAGCGTCAGCGCAATTGACAGATTCAGTGATTTTTCCGCCGCTCCTGCCGACGATACCGCGCCACCATCCTCACCGCCATGACCTGCATCGAGGACCACCGTCGTCCTCACCATGTCCTCCGCCATCTGCATAACGTCCGCCTGTGCCGTGACGGTCTCGGCGTTCCTGTACACAAGACCGTTTCCGCTCAGATGCAGCACCGCTCCGCAGAAAAGTCCTGTCAGCAGAACAAAAATCAGACAAAGTTTTACACGTTTCCTCATCGGTTTCCGCCTCCGCAATCATAGGTGATGCTATCGTATGCCGAAAGGATCCGCGGTATGACGGAAAAACAGGACGCCGGGGATGGCGTCCAAAGATTTTTTAGCGTGTTTCGTCCTTGAGATTGGGCTTGATGCCAAACAGACCGAGAATACGGAAGTTGCGGTTACCGAGCATATAGCCGACCTGTGCGACAACGGGCATGGGAAGGCAGACCAGCAGCCAGACGATCGGATTTTCGGGGCTGTAGAGCGTTGCAAGACCGAGGTACATCGCGTGCAGGAAGCGCGTGAGCATATTGACGATCATATAAGTCGTTGCAGCAACACCGTTGGTTTGTCCGTACGGATAGGTGATCAGCAGAAGAATCGCCATGAGGATCATCGGAAGATACGCGATCAGCGAAACGATCAGACCGCGTACGGGCGTCTTTTGACGGCGTCCGCTATCCTCCTGGATACGGTCCTTGCCGCCGATCTCCCAAAACATATAGTAGGTCAAGAACAGATAAAAGCCGATGGAGAACATCGAGCCGACAAGCAGCATCGTTTCGTTCTGCATGGTTGCAAATGCGATCATCAGACCGAACATGGTAATGGCTACCTGATTGAGCAAGCATTTGACGATATTGTATGAATTGGATTTCCAAAATTCTTTCATAGCGGTTGTTTGGGTTCCTTTCTGTCTGTGTGTCAATGTCGTACGGATACATTGTACCGAAATTCAATGAACAAATCAAGTATTTTTTCGTCTTTTTTCAAAGATTACGAAAAATTTACATTTTATCCATGAAAAATCTTGAAATTTTATATAATACCGTGGTATAATAGTATCAGAAAAAGCATTTACAGAAAGGAGCACGGCATGGCAGATTACCGCCCCATCGATATCACAGTATACCCGCCGATCTTTCAGCAATTCGCAACCTACAAAACCGTCATCCAGGGACGCTCTCCGTCAACGGTGGAGGACTATCTGTCGGATCTGAGCCTGTTCTTCCGCGTGTACAAGCACCTGCGTGCGGCACGATCTGTTCCGCTGGAGGACATTACGCTGGACGACGTCGACGTCGATTTTCTTTCCCGTGTGACGCGCAGTGAGGTTTACGCCGTTTTCAATTACCTTGTCAACGAGCGCGGCAACAAGGTCTGCGCGCGGGCAAGAAAGCTGTCTTCCCTCAAATCGTTTTATAAATATCTGACCGTCACGGAAAAGCTGTTCGAGAACAATCCCGTCCGCGACATCGAAACGCCGAAGCAATCACAGAAGCTGCCGAAGTATCTGACGCTGGAGGAGTGCGTGCATCTGCTCAAGACCATTGCCTCCGATACGGAAAGTGCAACGCGCGACCGCGACTTTGCGATGGTCACGCTGTTCCTCAACTGCGGCATGCGTCTGTCAGAGCTGGTCGGCATCAATACGACCGACGTTGACCGCGATATGACCGCCGTGCGCGTCACGGGAAAAGGCAGCAAGGAGCGCATGATCTATCTCAACGATGCCTGTAAATCCGCCCTGCTTGCGTATTTACCCGTCCGCGCCGCCATGGCTGACCGCATCCTGCCCGAGGACAAAACAGCGCTGTTTCTGAGCACCCGCCGCAATCAGCGCATCAGCCAAAAAACGGTGCAGTACATCGTCTATAAATATCTTGACATGGCAGGACTCGGACACAAAAAGCTGTCCACGCACAAGCTCCGCCACACCGCCGCAACGCTGATGTACCAGAGCGGAAACGTCGACGTGCGCGTGCTCAAGGATATCCTCGGACACGAGCAGCTCAACACCACACAGATCTACACACACGTTTCCGATGCGGCCATGCAGAGCGCCATGGATGCCAATCCGCTGGCGGGTCTGCGTCTTGACAAAAAAGACGAAAACTCTTAAAAGACGCTCATTTTGCAATCATATACCGTTCACAAAAATAAGATATACTGTTTTCAGATAACAACAGAAAGGACGTTTCCAATGGATAAAGCATACCGTATGCTCATCGTTGACGATGAAGAAAAAATCCGCGAGCTGATTAAAAAATACGCACTGTTTGAAGGCTATGAGGTTGAAGAATCCGGCGACGGCATGGACGCTGTCGAAAAATGCCGCAAGAATCACTACGACATCATCATCATGGACATCATGATGCCGTTTTTGGACGGTTTTTCCGCGTGCAAGGAAATCCGCAAGACCAAAAACATTCCCGTCATCATGCTTTCCGCGCGCGGCGAGGAATACGACCATATCCACGGCTTCGAGGTCGGTGTCGACGACTACGTTGACAAGCCCTTCTCTGCAAAGGAGCTGATGATGCGCGTTTCCGCCGTCATCAAGCGCACCGCACGCCATGAAGAAAAGCAGGAGCGCGAGGTTCTGACCTTTGACGGTCTGACGGTGGACTTTACAGGACGCCTGGTCTATATCGACGGTCAGAAGATCGATATGACGCCGAAGGAATACGAGCTGTTCTTCTATCTCGTCAAAAACCGCGGCATCGCGCTGACGAGAGAAAAGCTGATCTGCGACGTTTGGGGCTACGACTTCTACGGTGACGACAGAACGCTCGATACCCATATCAAGCTTCTGCGTAAGTCCCTCGGCGCTTACGCCAAATTCATCGTCACCCTGCGCGGTGTCGGTTACCGCTTCGAGGCATAACGGACGCTGCCCGATGTTGAATCATGACAAAACGTAAAATACCGCAGATCAGCATCCGATGGAAGCTGGCTGCGTACCTTGCCGTCTTCGTATCGGTTCTGCTGATCGTTCTGTGGCTGTTTCAGATCGTGTTTTTGGGCGACGTTTACCGCAATATCAAGGTCAACGAGATCTTCACCGCCGCCGATAACATCCGCTCCCGCATCACGATCGCCAACCCCAAGGGAAACGCCATGGCACAGCTGACCGATTCCATCGCATCCGACAGCCAGATCTGCGTACTGGTGCTCAACGATTCCTTTCACACCGTCGGCGGCAGTACGCACACCACCTGTTATTCCGTCGGTGCCGCCAACAGCTGCTTCGTGCATCAGGCATCCGGCTCCATTCTGTCGGATATGCTCCGGATCCAGTTCCTCTCGACCGTCCGTCAATCCGGTGAGATCTATTTCCGTGATATGACCCCGACGACCGCATCCACCCAAACCTATGCACCGGATGGGACACCGCTCCCTGCGGCATCACAGAACGGCAATCCCGACCGCGAAACCGCAATGCTGTACGTGGAATACATGGAATCCCACGACAGAGGCTACTACATCATTCTGAACTCGAAAGTCACCCCTGTCTCAGCGACCGTGCAAACGCTGCAGTACGAGCTTATCATCATCTCCATTCTGTTCATCGTTGCCGCCGTGATCATGGCACTGGTGTTGTCCTATCGCATTTCCGCACCGATCATCAAGATCAATCAGCGCGCGCACCAGCTGGCAACGGGCGACTACAACACCGTCTTTGAAGGCGGCGGCTATAAAGAGATTGCCGAGCTGCGCGATACGCTGAACTATGCCGCGAAGGAGCTTTCCAAGGTGGAAGGCTTCCGCCGCGATCTGATCGCCAACGTCTCACACGATCTGCGCACGCCCTTGACGATGATTACGGGCTACGCCGAGGTCATGCGCGATCTGCCCGGTGAAAACACGCCCGAAAACATTCAGGTCATCATCGACGAGGGCAGCCGTCTGACAACGCTTGTCAACGATCTGCTCGATCTGTCCAAGCTCCAGTCGGGTACCGCACCGATGACGATGACGACGTTCTCTCTGACCGATTGCGTCAAGACCATCAACCGCCGTTATCAGAAGCTCAAGGAAAACGACGGCTACGACATCGACTTCCTGTATGACGAAGACATTTATGTTACCGCTGACTATCCCAAGCTCGGCCAGGTCATTTACAACCTCGTCAACAATGCCATTTCCTACACAGGAACCGACAAAAAGGTGGTCATCCGCCAGACGGTACAGACAGAAAACGGCATCCGTTCCGTCCGTATTTCGGTTACCGATACCGGCATGGGCATTTCCCCGGAAAATCTCGAATACATCTGGGACCGTTACTTCAAGGAAAATAAAGCGCATAAGCGCGCCGTCGTCGGTACGGGACTTGGTCTTTCCATCGTCAAGGGAATCTTGCAGATGCACCACGCAAGGTTCGGGGTAGAAACCTCGGAGGCAGAGGAAAACCACGGCTCCACGTTCTGGTTTGAATTGCCCTGCACCGATCCCATGGCAGAAACAGAATAAACAAAAACTTCCGTCGGATGCAATACCGCAAGCTGCATCCGACGGTTTTTGTGTATATCTGCTTGACAAACCCATCCGTTCATGATATAATCACAACAAATAAAAGTGAAGGAGATGTCTTATCATGATTTACGATCAGATCAAAAACCTGTCCTCCTACCGCCAAGTCCTGCCCGGCATCGCGGCTGTCGAAGCGTTCCTGCGCGATACCGATCTTCTGTCGCTGGAAGCCGGAAAAATCCGGCTTGGCGGCGGTGTCGTCTGCAACGTCAACCGCTATGAGCCCAAAGTCGAAAGCAAGTGGGAAGCACACAGAAATTTCATCGACCTGCAGTACGTTGTCCGCGGCGCGGAAACGATGGTATACGCCGCGCTTGACGATGCTCTGGATGCGGGCGAATACAACGCGGAAAAAGACCTGCAGTTCTTTGGCGGAGCTGACCGCGCGGTCTCAATGACGTTCCGTGACGGCGACTTTGCGCTGTTCTTCCCGCAGGACGTCCATATGCCGGGTCTGAAAAACGAGGAGACGGAGGGTGAGATCTTAAAGCTCGTCTTCAAGATTCCAACACCCGAATACGAATATATTGCACATATCAAACAGCTGTCCGAAGCGATCAAGCTTCCCGAGGATGCCGCAGCCGCTGTTCTTGATGCGGCAAAGAAGATCCCCGCAGAAAAAGCAAATGCCCTCTCGGCATCCTATTTTGCCGACGAGGACATCCAGCCGCAGATCGAGGCACTGGCGGAGGAGCTCGGTATTACCGTTCCGCTGTGCGATATGACCGTTTACATGATGTTCGCGCGGCAGACCTATTATAACTACCTTGCTCACGGTGTCGCACAGGACATCTACGAGAACTCCATGACCGATTTCACCGTCTGGAATCTCACCTGTATGCGCCAGACCGACGCGCCCGGTCTTCTGCAGATGGGCTGGCTGTCGATGACCCTGAAGGAAAAGCTGTACCGCATCGGACGCTTCCAGTACGAACCGACCACATTCCGCCACGGCAGATTCGCGTTCGGCGATTACGTCATTCACCGCGGAGATCCCGTTCTGACCATCCACATTCCCGAGGGTGAACCGCTGACCGACGAGGTTCGCATGGATTCTTACCGCCGTGCGGAGCAGTTCTTTGGCTCACACGTCATCGTCTGCCACTCTTGGCTGCTCTATCCCGCGCACCGTCAGTTCTTACAGCCCGGTTCGCGTATCGTCGCCTTTATGGACGACTTCGTCATGCTGTCAAGCGAGGAAACGCGCGGCGACATCGGCAACCTTTGGCGTATGTACGGTTATAAGTGCGATCACAAGGATTTCGCTTCCCTGCCCGAGAAGACCGGTATGCAGCGTGCTTATAAGAAGCATCTGATCGAGACCGGCGGCATGACGGGTGAAGGCTACGGCGTTTTCATCATCGAAGACGGCAAGATCATTACCAAAGCATGAAACACATCCAAACCATAACAAATGCCGACGCAACCACGCTGTCGGCATTTGCCTTACCGTTTTATATCCGGGAGATCATCGCGCGCTTTGATGCGGCGGGTTATGAGGTCTTCTGCGTCGGCGGATGCGTCAGAGACGCGCTGCGCGGCGTTACACCGCACGACTGGGATCTTTGTACCTCTGCACTGCCGGAGCAAACGCTCGCCCTGTTCACCGACAAGACCTGTCTGACCGTCGGCATCAAACACGGAACAGTGACCGTCATGTGGGATAAAAATCCCGTGGAGATCACGACCTACCGCTGTGAGGCTGCGTATATCGGGCACCGTGCGCCGTCGTCCGTGACCTTTACGCCGTCTCTGCGCGAGGATTGTCTGCGCCGCGACTTCACGGTCAACGCCATGGCGTATCATCCGACCGCGGGCTTACAGGATATTTTCGGCGGCACGGATGATCTGCGGGCGGGTACTCTGCGCTGTGTCGGATCGCCTGCGGAACGCTTTGATGAGGATGCCCTGCGGATCCTGCGCGCTCTGCGGTTCTCCTCGGTGCTCGATTTCGATATTGAGGATGAAACCGCCGCGGCACTGCACGCCTGCGCACCGCTTCTCACGCATATCTCCGGGGAACGGATCCTGTCGGAATTTCGGAAGATGCTCCTCGGTGTCCGTGCGGCTTCCGTCCTTTCCGAATTCTCGGACGTCGCAGCCGTCTTTTATCCGCCGCTTACCGCCTGCAAAGAGCAGGTACAGCGTATTGAAACACTGTTTGCCCGCTGTCACACGGCAGAGACACGGCTTTCGGCTCTCCTCTGTCTGTGCGGATGCACCGATACGGAAGACGTGCGCAAAACCGTTTCCCGTTTGCCCATAGAGCGGCGTTTTCTCGATACAGTCACCGCGCTTACCGCCGGTGCCGCAGTACCGCCGCCTCTGACGCGTGTGCAGATGCGGCGCAGAATGTCAACGGAATCGGTCGGACAGATCACCGACCAGCTTTCCCTGCACGCCGCGCTGTTTCCCGACCACGCCGAGGACTGCAGCCGCGCCGCCGCGCTGTGCGCATCTATTGCCGCATCGGGCGACGTGACGCGGATTTCACAGCTTGCCGTCAACGGACGCGATCTTACAGCCGTCGGTCTTGACGGACGGGCCGTCGGAGAAGCCTTACAGCGGCTGCTTGATGCGGTCATCGACGAAGCGGTCGAAAACACCCGCGAAGCACTGCTGTCCTATCTGAAAACGCGTTGATCAAAGACCGTTTCCACACATTTTTCCGCGCCGTGCGGTGAATACTGCCAGTGATCCAGGTGCGGAATCCCAAATGCACCGCACGTCTGCGGCAGATAGTAATGCAGCTCCAAACTGCCTCCGCCGCCGCGGTACGTATCGATGAAGACGAGCTTCACCTTCATGCGCGACGGAATCATACTTTTGATATAGACCGCCGCACGCTGTCCGACCGCGAGATGCTCCTTGTATTCGGCAAGTCCGGCCAGATTCGGCGTCAGCTCCACAAAGACCCCGTAGGACTCGATACTGCGGACGATCCCCGTGACCGTCTGACCGGGACAAAACGATGCGGCGTTCTCCTCCCACGTTCCGAGCAGTTCCTTGTGCGTCACACAAATCCGTCCAAACGGAACGACGCTTTTGATGACGACCCAGATCGGCATCCCAAGCGTGAACCGCTCGTTTGGATGGGAGATACGGGATACGGAAATACTGTCAAGCGACAGCATCGATACGATCCCGCATCCGACGTCGACAAACGCGCCGAACGGCTCCAGATGCGTCACCTTGGCACGGATCACGTCTCCCGCCTGCAAGCGGTCCAAAAACTCCTGACGGCATCTGCGCTGTGCTTCTCTGCGCGACAGCACCGCGACCTCCTCGCCGTCCTCCGTATACGCAAAACCGATCACCACAAATGAAATGCACTTCCCGACGCGCGTGATGACCGCAATATCACGCACCGTCTCCCCGTCAGCACACAGCTGAACCTCCTCCCGCGTCATCATCCCGCGCATACAGCCAAGATCGATCCACAGCGTACATTGATTGTCGCAAAGCAGAACGGTTCCTTCAAGAACGGTTCGCGTCTGCATGGCACGCTCCAACCCGCCGCGGCTCCGCGTCCATTCCCCGTTCTCCGACACGCTCATGCCCTCCGGAAAAAACGGCGGTGCATACGCTGCTTCTTTGGTCTCGGATATCGTCATCGGCTCGATGCTTCTTTTCAGTTCCATCGGCTGCCACCCTTTCTTTCTCATCATTGCTGTATTGTATGGGTGACCGATTCCTTTTAGAACGTACCGACGTACAGCGCAGTATGTGAGCGTTTTCTGAAAACCGTCCAAACACTTTACAAATCCCGCAATCCGTGGTATAATATTGCTATCCAAGTATTCTAACCGAAAGGAAATCAAACAATGAACATCAAGCATCTTCTCCGCCTTGTCGCACTCGTTCTATGCATGGCGACCATAACCTTCTCCTTTACCGCTTGCGGCGGCAATGCTGCAAAGGATCTGGACGACATCATCTACGTCGAGATCGATATGCAGTCCGGCGACTATATGAAGCTCGAGCTTTACACCACGGTCGCACCGATCACCGTCTCCAATTTCGTGGAGCTCTGCAACAAGGGCTTCTACGACGGTCTGATCTTCCACCGCGTCATCTCCGGCTTCATGATTCAGGGCGGTGACCCCGAGGGTACCGGCATGGGCGGCTCCGACAAGACCATCAAGGGTGAATTTATCAACAACGGTGTGATGAACACCCTCTCCCACAAGCGCGGTGTCATCTCCATGGCAAGAAACTCCCTCAGCATGGACTCCGCATCGTCCCAGTTCTTCATCTGCCATGCAGATTCCACGTTCCTTGACGGTGACTATGCCGCATTCGGTATGGTCATCGAAGGTCTCGAAACGATTGACAAGATCGCCGCAGTCGCTACCGACGGCAACGACAAGCCTCTCGCTCCGCAGTATATCAAGACCATCCGCGTCATCACCGAAGAGCAGGCAAAGACCGCAGGTCCCGCTCCGATGCCTGTTGAAACCGCGGCACAGTAATTGCATATCCATCAACCGAACTGTCAGACACAGGCAGTTCGGTTTTTTTATTTCCCATCAAAAAGGCAGTCCCAAGCAAAACACTTGAGACCGCCCAAAAGTTATATCAGAGAAATCAGAACTGCTTCTTCCATTCAGCAAACGGAGCAAAGCTACTTGCAAAGACCGGCTTGACACGGAATGCGAAATCAAATTCGCTTTCGTTGAAGCGGTACTTTTCAATCAGCTCAGGACCGCAGGAGTTGGAACCGATGCCTGCCTGCTTGTAGTCAATGTAGACGTAGGTTTCCTTTGCTGCTTCCAGTTCCCAATGGTGACCCTTGACGGTCAGTTCCTTTGCGGAATAGTGGGATGCACCGAAGGTAAAGTCTTCGGTATCACCCATGCCTGCGAAGTACAGACCGTGACCCGCGATCGTGTTGACCATTGCCCATTTGGTACCGACGTGGCTGCCGTTTTCCTGCGGCATGACATACGGTTCGTAGTTATCGGCAACGTTGCACTTCCAGTCGCCCATCTTTGCGGCGAGGTTCTTATCGGAATAGGCTTCCATCGGACCCATACCGAAGTAGCGCATCTGCTCGAAGGTCTCGGGCATAACGATCTCCACACCGAAGCGCGGCAGAGGAGAAATGCCCTCACGGGTGTTCATGTGATATGCAACTGCGAGATCGCCGGATGCATAGACGGTGTAGGTAACCGTACCGCGCAGAACAGGACGCCAGATCGCACCGCTCATGGAAATATCGCAGGTGATGGCAATCTTGGTATCGCTTTCCTCAACGATCTTTGCGCTGTAGCACTTCTGGACCGCATCTTCGTAGCCGTTGCCGCGCCATCTGTTCTTGATGTTGCGGTCATTGTCGGTCGGAGCACGCCATACGGTCGGCTTCATCGGGGAAACGAGCATCTGCTTGCCGTTGGACTCAATGGAGTCAACGAGACCGGTATGCGTGTTGATAACGTAGGTGGTGTCGCCTGCCTTGACCTTCACGCGCCAATCGTTCTGCGTAACGAGCAGCAGATCGGAAACACCGTCGAGTGCGCACGGGAAGTTTTCCTTTGCAGGTGCGGATACTTCGATCTGATCTTCGCGGACGATGTGACCCGCCTCTGCCCATGCGTAGGAGACGTTGGTCTTGAAGGTCAGGTTCAGATAGTACAGACCGCACTTGCACATCTTCGGCAGCTTCAGCGTGTAATCTGCTTCTGCCTGCGGCGCGATGTCGAGCGTCGGAATGATGCCGGATGCGACAGACTTGCCGTCACGCTCGAGCGACCAGTACAGAGACAGGTCGGAGGTTGTTTCAAAGAAACGGGTATTCTTAACGGTAATGACGCCGTTTGCGATATCCTTTGCATAACCCTTGACAGGAGCAATAACCTGCTTCAGTTCAAGCAAACCGGTGTGCGGACGTCTGTCGGGATAAACGAGACCGTCAACACAGAAGTT
>JAZQWK010000038.1:0-3810 GCA_045632325.1 Eubacteriales bacterium | reverse complement strand
CGCTGCTTCTGACCGCCCGACAGGGTAGAGGGATAGACGTTTGCCTTCTCCTCCAGACCGATGCGGCGGAGCAGCTTCATTGCGGTTTCTTCCGCTTCTGCCTTGATTTGCTGTTTGGTTGTATCAATGACGACGTCCTTTTTGCCAAAGAATTTCTGCAGCTTCTTCTTGCGGAGCTTTTTGGTGCGGAGGGTTACCGGTGCGAGCATGATGTTTTCCAGAACCGTCTTGTTGTTGAACAGGTTGAACGACTGGAAGACCATGCCGATGTGCTCGCGGTGGAGGTTGATGTCAACCTTCATGTCAGCGATATCTTCACCCTCAAAGATGATGGAACCGGAGGTCGGATCCTCCATACAGTTCAGACAGCGCAGAAACGTGGACTTACCGCCGCCGGACGGACCGATGATGGCGACCTTTTCGCCCTCGTAGACCGTTTCCGTGATACCGCGGAGAACCTGGTTATCACCGTAATGCTTGCGCAGATCCTTGACTTCGAGAACAGGAGTCTTATTAAGCATTTCGCTCATTGCGCTTCAGCCTCCTTTCCATCAGTCGGATGAAGAGTGTGATCACGAGAACCAGTACGATATAGATCAGTGCCATAACGATGTACGGAACCATGAATTCATAGTTGTTCGTACCGATATAACGGAACGCAACGCAGATATCGGTTGCGCCGACGAAGCCGACGATCGAGGTTTCCTTGACGAGCGTGATAAACTCGTTGCCGAGCGTCGGCAGGATGTTCTTGATCGCCTGCGGGATGACGATGAGCATCATCGTGGAGAAGAAGGACAGACCTACGGCACGTCCTGCTTCCATCTGACCGGGGTCAACGGAGTTGATACCGCCGCGCATGATCTCGGAGATATACGCGCCGCTGTTCAGACCGAAGATCGTGACGCAGACGTTGATGACGGGCATATTGATGCCGAGCATCGGGAAGAGAACGTAATAGCCCAGCAGCAGCTGAACGACCATCGGCGTGCCGCGGAAGAACGCGACGTAGATGTCGCCGATGCGCTGGAAGAAGCGGGTCACGCGCTTATAGGGCGGAATGACCTTGACGGCGGCGATGACGGTGCCGATGACGATACCGATCAGAAGACCGAGGACAGCGATGATCAGCGTATTCTGCAGACCGCCGAGGACCTCCTTATAGCCGTTGTGGTTGATAAACGTGTTATAGAACACGTCCCATTTTTTGGGAAAGGAAAGAAAGAATCGCATAGATGATGAATCCTCTTTTGGGCGAAGACACGGATATCCCCCCGCGGTCTGCGAGGGGATAACAACGTGTGATTATGGATGAAAAATCAGTTGAGAGCGTTGGTGTTTTCAACGATCGCCTTTGCGGGAGCGATGTCGATGATGACGTACTTGACGTTGCCGTTGAGGATGTTCTGTGCTGCAAGTGCACCGACTTCGTAGCCGACACATTCACAAGCAAAGCCTGCAAAGCCCCAGTCAGCGTCGCCTGCGACGTAGAACTGACCCGTGGTACCGGTCTGAACACCGACCTTATCAGCAGCGGTCAGCGCGTTCAGGATTGCTTCAACGTCTTCAACGGTCTTGCAAGCGTCGAAGGTGGTATCATCAGCCTTGGTGATCAGAACCTGGGATGCGTTGTAGTAGGATTCGGAGAAGTCGAGGATCTGCTTTCTGGTTTCGTTGACGGTCAGACCTGCTGCTGCAACGTCGCACATGCCTTCTGCAACTGCGGTGCAGACGGATTCGAATTCCATGTTGGAGATAACGAGTTCCTTGCCGAGGGATTCAGCGAGAGCTGCCATGATTTCCATGTCAACGCCGTAGTAGGTATCGCCTTCCTTGTATTCGAAGGGAGCGAAAGCCGCGTTGGTAGCAACGACGAGCTGATCCTTGGAAGCGTCTTCTGCAGCGGAGGTAACGCCGGTGGGCGTGCCGTCGCCGAAGTACTTGTTGACGATTTCGTCGAACTTGCCGTTTGCCTTGATCTCAGCGAGGAAGGAGTTGACGGATGCGAGGAGTTCAGCGTCACCCTTCTTGACAGCGAAAGCGTATTCTTCGCTGGTCAGCGGGATGTCGATAACCTTGAGAACGGGGTTTGCTTCTGCGCCGCCGCATGCGGTAAATGCGAGAACGGAGGTCAGAAGGATTGCTGCCATCAGAATGGCGGTAAGAATCTTTTTCATGATGAAAGATCTCCTTGTGAATTTTTTTTGCGGTGTTTGAAATTACCGCTTTGATATGGGAAAACTATGTAATTATTATACTACGCAAAACAGTATTTGTCAAGCCTTTTTCATAAATTATATGCATAAATATACGCATAGAGCAGCCGAACGGCAGGGAATACCGAAAAATCATTAAAAATTCGCGTAAATTCGGGAAGAGAAAACGAAAATAGTTCTTGCAATTTATGCTGAAATGTTGTATAATATAATAAATAAGGTTTCAAAACAAGCCGCGAATAGAAAGGACTTTTTAAAATGAAAGCTGTTATTACTGTTACCGGACGTGACGTCGTCGGCATCATCGCAAAGGTTTCCACCGCGTGCGCGGAAAATCACGCGAACATCATCGATATCTCCCAGAGTGTTCTCGACGAGTATTTTGCCATGATCATGGTCGTCGAGATCGATCATATCGCGTCTGATTTTACACAGTTCGTCGAAAAGATGGAAGCGCTCGGACGCGAAAACGGACTCGTCATCCACACGATGCACGAGGACGTCTTCAACGTCATGCATCACATCTGATCCCGCACACCGTCATTGATTGAAAGGAAGCCATATCCATGCTGAATATGAACGATATTCTGGAAACGATCCGCATGATCGAGGGCGAAAACCTCGATATCCGCACGATCACGATGGGCATCTCTCTGCTCGATTGCGCGTCGGAGGACGAGGACCGTTTCTGCGAAAAGATTTACGATAAAATTACGAAGAAGGCCGAGCGTCTTGTTTCTGTCGGCGAAGAAATCGAAAAAATGTACGGTATCCCGATCGTCAACAAGCGCGTATCGGTAACGCCGCTTGCCATCGCGGGCGGTGCGCTGTCCCCCGAGGGCTTCGTCAAGGCGGCAAAGACGCTTGACCGTGCGGCGGATACGCTGGGCATCAACTTCATCGGCGGCTTCGGCGCACTCGTGCATAAGGGCTTTACCCCCGGTGACCGCAATCTGCTTGCCGCTATCCCGCAGGCGCTTTGTGAAACGGGCAAGGTCTGCTCCTCCGTCAACGTCGCATCCACCAAGGCGGGCATCAATATGGATGCCGTCGGACGTATGGGCGAGATTATAAAGGAGACCGCGTATCTCACTCGTGAGCGCGATTCTATCGGTTGCGCGAAGCTCGTTGTTTTTGCGAACATTCCCGAGGACAACCCCTTTATGGCAGGCGCGCTCCACGGCATAGGCGAGCCCGACACCGTTATTAACGTCGGCGTCAGCGGCCCCGGTGTCGTAGCGGCGGCTATCAAGAAGGCGGGCAAGTGCGACTTCTCCACTCTCGCGGAAACCATCAAGAAAATTTCCTTCAAGATTACGAGAGCCGGTCAGCTCATAGCGGCAGAGGCCGCGGCAAGACTCGGCGTGCCCTACGGCATCG
The DNA here is from genome assembly GCA_045632325.1 of Eubacteriales bacterium. GTDB lineage: Bacteria > Bacillota > Clostridia > Oscillospirales > CAG-272 > RGIG3925. The sequence goes on along the minus strand of JAZQWK010000038.1, from coordinate 214 downwards.
TTGACCTCTCGCTCGCTCCCACTCCCGCGGCAGGCGACTCGGTTGCAGAGATACTTGAGAACATGGGTCTTGAGCGCTGCGGAACTCACGGCACGACCGCCGCACTCGCGCTGCTCAACGACGCGGTAAAGAAGGGCGGCGTGATGGCCTCGTCCCACGTGGGCGGGCTCTCCGGCGCGTTCATCCCGGTTTCCGAGGACATCGGCATGATCCA
>JAZQWK010000037.1:0-10824 GCA_045632325.1 Eubacteriales bacterium | reverse complement strand
CAAAGGGGTCGTTTAATAATGCGTCAAAGTTTGCAGATTTACCTTTAGGGCTATTCTGCCTGATTATCACCGCGCTACCTGTTGCTCAGTCTGCCGGCTATGAAGCTGATAAGACAGAAAACAGTGCTGCAGGCTTGGCATATCATCACGACGGAGTCGTGGATATCATCAGCCCCTATGGGGCTGTATTTCATCGCTCACCGGCGTGTATTCTTCTGCGGCTTGATGATATACAACACTTCGTGTTGATGATATACCGCAACAAGTTGCGGATGATATACAAGGCTTTGCCTTGATTTATTTATGATATCCTCGTCGGGTATCGCAGCGTCATTGCTCATGCCGTGCGTTCTGCGATATTTCTTTTTCTGCGCCGAACAACCAAACGCACAACGCACACAACCACGGCAATCAGAACCGCAATCACAAGCAGGACAACGTAGGTAAACACGTTGGCACCTCGAAGCAGCTTGACGGGATTCAGACTGGCGTAGACCACCTTGCGACCGTCGGTCGAGGCGTAGCGCGCATCCATTTCGCCGCCCATTTGGAGCAGATAATCGGCAATCGCATACCATTCCTTCAGCGGTGTGCCGTTTTCGTCCTTGATGACGTAGTTGACAAGTTCGCTTGTGGCAATCGGATTGCCCGCTTCATCACGCGGCGTAATGCTGAGCAGACCCATGGAGGTCTCCTCGACCGAACCGAGCATCTGGCCCATGTACATACCCGCGACCACGAAATAAAGCTGTTCGTCTTCAATTTCACGGAGCGTTCCGTCGTCATTGCGAAGCATTGCATAATCGACCTTGTTGAAGATCATGCGATACTGATTGAACGAGTATTCCGCACCCGACATGAAAAGCTGTGCCGTGGACATCAGCGGCTGAATCGATGCGTCAAGCTCAATGGCATTTTTGAGGTCCTTGCCCGTCAGATAAATACCGATCAGCTCACCCTCCGTTCCAACACCGAGCGATGCGGCGTTGAACGTATCGGAGACCGTAACGTCACCTGTGGGAAGACTGCCGCGCACAACGCCCGCCGCGGTGATCGCCACATCGACGGTCTTGCCCGTGGTCTTTTCCACTGCCCACTTGTAGGCATCGGCGTAGATATTGCACAGGGGAGATTCGTGCTGATAGGACGATACCTCATCGTCGGTTTCAAACGTGTAAGGGTTGTAAACGAGCACCTGATCGAAGGAAACGCTGTATTTGGAGAGATATTCGCTTTCAACCGTTGCTTTGTATTGCTCGGTCAGCGCGGCGATCTCGGGATCGTCTGCCACGGTTTCGTCAATGGGAATCAGTTCATAGCTGACAAGAGAGGTCGTGTCTCCGTCCTGCTTCAGCTTCAGAACGCCGAGATTTTTGCCGTATTCGTCGGCGGAGACAATGACCGTGCCATTTACCTGAATCGGCTCGGAGAGCTTGGTGTGCGTATGACCCGAGATGATGACGTCAATGCCGTCGACAGCCATTGCAAGTTCATAGTCCTCACCCTGACCGCTGGAGGTTCCGCTGTGCGACAGACAAATGACGACGGGATGCTGTCCGTACTGCGCCTCACAATCGGCAACAGCCGCCTTGACCGTTTCCGCGGCGACAGTGATAGGATCTTCAAAGACCATGCCGGAGTTGGGCGCACAATCATCTGCATCAAAACCGAATAATCCAAACACGGCGTAATAAACACCGCCGCGCTCTAAAATGACGTAGTCGCGTACACCGTAATCGTTGTAGACCTGCCAAAGCTCGGCGTCGTAGCCGTCCTGTCCCTCAACGGGCGGCAGGTAGTTTGCGCAAACGAGAGAGGGAAGGGCATCTCCGCTTGCGAGTGCGGCACGCATCATGGATTTCAGACCCGATTGCAGATAGTCGAATTCGTGGTTGCCGAAGGTCGTGACGTCAAAACCCATCGCACCCATCATACGAAGTTCAATGGCAGACGTGGGATATGCTGTCTGGAACAGAGAACCCATGGAAAAGTCGCCGCCATCCAGAAGGATCGCATTCGGGGCTTTTTCTTTCTGTTCGCGAATTGCCGTCGTCAGGCGGGCATAACCGCCGTATTCGCCGTCTCCCGTTTCCGTTGCTGCAGGGAGCAGGTGTGAATGCAGATCGTGCGTGAAAAGAACCGTCAGTTCTTTTTCGTCTGCGGATGCCTGTGCCATGACGCCGATGCAAAGCAGCAGGCATAATATCGGTGCGATCAAGCCAAGGGTGATACGTTTTGCGTTCATATATTTATTTCCTTTCAAAATGAAGATCGGGATTTTGTTTTATTTTACCATAAGTATTGCATACAGTCAAGGTTTTGACGAAATAAAACGGGGTTGGGTGTCTCTTGACGAAAAATCACGCCGAAGGCGTGTATCTCATCAAGGCGAAGCCTTGTATATCATCAACACGCAGAGTTGTATCTCATCAAACCGCAGGGAATACACGCTTCGCGTGATGAGATACGCCTTCGGCGATGATATACACGCTGACGCGTGATAAGATACCAAACCTGCGGTTTGGATAAAAAAATTCCGAAAGCAAATGCTTTCGGAATTTTTTGGAGGCGCCACCCAGATTTGAACTGGGGCATAAAGGTTTTGCAGACCTCTGCCTTACCACTTGGCTATGGCGCCGAATATGTGAGGATCGAACTTGTCGATCCTCGGTGGAGCGGATTACGGGGCCCGAACCCGCCACCTCGACCTTGGCAAGGTCGCGCTCTACCAAATGAGCTAAATCCGCAGAAAGCGTATTTACATGGAAATACGCAATGCCAATCTTCAACGGCGATTGCCGTTTACTTGGTGCCTCCGGTCGGAATTGAACCAACGACACGAGGATTTTCAGTCCTCTGCTCTACCAACTGAGCTACAGAGGCAAATGGCGACCTGGATGGGGCTCGAACCCACGACCTCTAGCGTGACAGGCTAGCGTTCTAACCAACTGAACTACCAGGCCAAACGAGGAATCGATTGATTCCTCACTGGTGGAAACTACAGGGATCGAACCTGTGACCCTCTGCTTGTAAGGCAGATGCTCTCCCAGCTGAGCTAAGCTTCCGTAACGTCTTTGGGATTCGGATTTTTGTCTTTCTCCCTGCGACGTTTAATATTATAACACATCTGATTCCATTTGTCAATAGGTTTTTTCAACTTTTTCAATTTTTTCCTAAAATTTGCAAAATTGCTCCGAGGACAGCTGCTGCCGTATCTCCTCGGAGCAATAAGCGAACCATTTATGCGTCTTCCGTCAGAATCTCCACAATGCGATCCATCGTCTCATCGGACACGCCCGCACGGCGCAGAAACGCTCTTGCCTGTTCGCGGCGCGTTTCTCCGAGCGTTTTCAGCTCGTCCGTGAACATCTGCCAGCCCTCACCTTGTCTGGAGCGTTTGCCCCAAACGGAAAGAGACGTCAGCTCGTAGTCCATATCCTGATCGGCTTCCGATACACCGCACAGCGCTTCAATCATGCACACAAGCGATCCGGTTCTGTCGGCACCGCCCCAGCAATGCAGATAGATCGGATAACTGGAACGGTCCGCAAGCAATCCGAAGATCACGGGATACGGTGCGGTTTCCTTGAAATATTCGTCGTACGCTCCGATGGGAACGAGACGGAACGCAACGCTTTCCCCAAGCGGACTGTCAAAGCGTTTGCCGACGACCTCTCCGCGCAGATCGAGATCGGTCTTGATGCCGAGATAATCGCGCAGCTCACGGATGCCGTCCTCGGTGATCTCCTTATGAATATCCATCTCCGAACCGCGGTACAAAAGCCCCTGGCGGATGCGCTTGCCGTCCAACGTCTTCCAGCCGCCGACGTCGCGGACGTTGGTCGTGCCGTCAATGTTGATCCAGCGCGGCGCACGGTCTTGCGTTTGAAAACGGCGCACCTCACTCGTTTCGCCGCCGCAGAGCACGCGCCAGTAATACGTTCTGCCGATCTCCAGGTTATACACGTCTGTCCCGTCTTGTGCTGCCGCAGTGCGGACAACGGCATCAAAATCTTCCGTACGGGAAATCTGCAATACCGCTTCCCCGTTCGCCTGCCATGCAAACACAACGGGCGCCGGAATGGAGCAATCGGGATCCGAGGTCTGCGTCAGATTGCGCCAATCAAAGTCGGGCGCAGCGTAATCGCGGCTGTTTTCCGCAAAGGCAATCTGTGCGGCGGTCTGCAAGGACACCTGCGCGCCGTCTGTCGGCTGAAGTAAAGTAATCATCATCCTTCTCCTATCGTTTTACTGTTCGTTGATATGAATGATACCGCGGTCAACGTCTGTCAGCTTGACGGAAAGCTTGCCGTCGTCGGTGATCGCATTGCCGTTGCGCGTGCAGTGATCAAACCAAAGCGCACGGATCTCACCACCCTCGGCGTTGTCAGCAATACGGACCGCCTTGCCGCCGCGAATATCGATATTTTTGAAATAGACGTTTTCGATCACCGCCGTCGAACCTTGTTCCAGCGTGACGTTGATCGGATATTTGGTGCTGTGGTAAATCTCGATATCCTCAAAATGCACGTCATCCACGTGCGCCTTTCCCGTCAGATAGACCACGACAGAGCCAAGCGCATCCATCCACTCGGCACTTGCGAAGCCAACCGAGCAATCGACAAAGTGAATATCGCGCATATCGCGCTGGCTCTCCGCAATAATTCCAAGTCCTCTTGCCTTATCGGGCCACGCCTGACAGCCTTCAAAGCGGATGTTTTCAATCGGGATCGCGCAATCGCCGTACATCGACTTGACCTCAAACAGATCATCGCCCGAGCGCGCGAAGCAGTTTTTCGTCAGCGTATTGCGGCAGTCGGTCATACAGATACCGTCACTGTTCTGACGGTAACCGAACAGGAGCACCTCCTCGACGAGAATCTCCTCACACTGCGTGAAGTACAGCGTCCATTCGGGGCTGTTATTCAGCGTCACGCCCTCGACCGTAATATGATCGGAGGAATCAAAGCGAATTGCAGACCGCGCATGCCAATCAAGACGGGAAAGATCGATCACACCGCGTCCCGAAATCTTCGCATTGCTGACGTAGTCGCCCTGGAACAGCGCGTGCCAGCGGGTATTCCCTGTCCAGTCGGATTCCATCCACGGATCTTCCGCATGATCGGGCATCACGGCATAGATATATGCTCCCGCTTCTAAATACACCTCGGTGTTGTCCCAAAAGTCAACGTTGTATTTCAATTCATGAACGCCCGCCTCAAAATAGAGAATCTGCTTTTCCTGCGTGAAATAAATCTTTTCCTCGTGGATACCCGGTGCAATGCGGACAACGTCATAGCCGTCGGGTGCGGTATACGGTGCATATCCGCGGACAAACACCGTCAGTGCCTGCCGCTTGTTGTCCCCGATCACAAAGGTGTAGATACCCTCACCCGGAATCGTGGCTGTTACACCGCCGTCAACGGTAGTCGGTGTGATGCCGTGCGTAGTCGGAAGAACAGTGACATCCTTTCCGTCTGTGTCACACAACACCGTCAGCTCTGCAGGAAAGGCTCCCGACGCGGCATCCAGCATCAAAAAGGAATGTGCACCGATGCTCGTCCGCACGGCATAGCACGGAAGCTCCGTCTCTCCAAGCCGTGCCGAAAAGTACGGGGACATAATCATGCCGACGTCCTTGGCTTCGTTGTTGTGAGAGCCGTCTGCGTTGTCCACCTCTGCGATAAAGGTGTCGATGTCCTCGCATACGGTGATCTGTTCAAATAAGATCGGGGAAAGCATGGGTGTACCTCCTTCAGCCCCGCCGCATCCGCCAAGCAGGGCACACAAGATCAGCAAAAATACCGTAATCCATAAGATTCGTTTCATTCGGTTATGACTCCGTTATAAGTAAAATGGTTCGTATTATATGCATATACAATCCTGCCCGTGCGCGGCAGCAGAACGACGTAGAATGCGTCACCGACCACAAACGTCATGCGGTCGCGCCGCTCCTCATGCTCCGACAGCGCACGGAACTGATCGCACCACAGATAGCAATCCTGCGGATATGCCCAGTGTTGTGCGTTGAAGTACAATACGTCGGCACAGCGTCTGATTTTGCGGCGGTTAATCGGACGGTAATTTTCCGGGTCGCGCCACGTCCGTTTTTCGCGCCCGATGCTGACGAGTGTTTGTACCGTAACATGGTACGCCCCACGCACGATCGACGCCCGTTCCGCACGAAGCACGTGCAGACGGTACATCAGTACGATCGCCGATCCGACAGCACCGCCGATCATCACCGCAGGCGGAACCGAAAGATCGCGCAGCAGATTGGGAATCCATGCAAGAAGGATCCATCCGATGCAGAAAAACAGCCACGTCTCGATCTGCTCCCGCCGGACTCTGCGATATTCCGAAAGCAGGTCCGCTTTGATCTGCTCGTCGGTCAGCGGAACATTTTGGAGTTTTTGATACGTTTCGTTCATTATATACCTCATCTGATTCAGCGGACAACGGAAGAATGACTGTAAATATAAAACTCCTCCTGGCTCGGCATCCACTTCATTTCCTTGGGAGCAAATCCTGCATCAAACGCCGCAACGGCATCCGTATCGTCGCAGCAATCCGCAGCCGTGGACGGAATATACATCCACTGTTTGCCGTCAAGCACACCGGGAATCAGCTCACAGACAAGCAGCGCCGTCGGGAAGTTGCCCGGGCGGACGAAGCTGACGTTCTTTTTCTTGCAGCTGACAAAACCGCGGCCAACATAGTTTCCGGGATTGCCGAAATTGATGTTCACATCATAGCCCATTTTGCGCGCGGCATCAAAGGAATGTTCGATGAGAATCTTGCCGAGCTTCTGTCTTTGATACTTGGGCGCAACGCAAAGCGGACCAAATGTAAGGATCTCCTTGCGCTCGCCGTTTTCATCCTCCAGCCACGCCTTGGTATACATGATATTACCGATGATCTCGCCGTCTTTTTCCAGTACAAACGCAAGCTCCGGGATAAAATCAGGATGCGAGCGCATCGTGTGAACGAAATAATGCTCATCAGCGCCCGGTTTATATACGTTCCAGAATGCTTCGCGCGTCAATTCCTCCACCGCTCTGTAATCGGTTTCGGTTTCCAAACGAATGATGATATTTTCCATGACGGTCATTCCTCCAAATCAATTTGTCTTTGAGGATATTGTACCATAGAATCCCCAAAAGCGCAAGTGGTTCTCGCAAGTTCCTCCGACAGACGCAAAAAAGGGACCGCAAAAGCAGTCCCTCGTTTGATGATTATTCGTTTTCCTTGTAGGCGTCGACGGTCTTGGTCAGAGCCTTTTCTGCAGCAGACAGACGCTTATCCCACGTGGATGCAACGGTATCCTTACCGTTCGCAATCAGACTGTGAATCTGGGAATAGATGGAGCCCCAGTCATAGATGTATGCAAGGTCGTAAACGCGGCTCGAGAGAATGATATCGAGCATCTTTGCGGACTCTTCGTCACGCATATACTTGTAGGTCAGAGCCTTGTCGTAATATGCTTCGGTAACGGTACCGACAGACTTTGCAGCCATCGCTTCGATGATCAGACCTGCCATTTCGGGGTCAGCCTGCGTGGTCGGGATACAAACGCCCTTACCGGCCGTCTTGTGTACGAAGTGGTAATAGTTTTCCTGTGCCAGATCATACTTGGGGAACGGAATCAGACCGAAGTCCGTCGTGGAGTTGCGCATACGGGTCACGCACGCCATAACTTCGCCGTAGAACAGTGCACGACCTTCTTCAAAGACCATACGCAGCTTATCGGATGCCGCAAGACCGTCACCGTCAACAATACCGTTCTTGGTCGTGATGATCGTCGTATCGGTATCAGACATAATACGTCCCGCAGCAAGGACGACTTCCGTCAGCTTTTCAAGATTGGTCTCAATGGTCGGATAGTCCTCACCGTCCTTAGAAGAAAGCTTCAAGCCGGATGCGTACATCAGACCCTGCGAAGACTGGTCAGACGTTGCAAAGCCAAACTGATCTTCCGGACCGTACATCTTGCCGTCACCGTTCAGATCCTTGACCGCCATCTGCGCATACTTATAGAACGTTTCCATATCCCACTGATTATCGTAAACCATCTGGTACAGATCGAGGTCAAGATTCTGTGCCATCTGCTTATTGAACATCAGAACCCACGTTGCTTCGTTGTCAACGATGGTAATATCACCGGTTGCGATGTAGTTACGGTTGTTGATCGAGGTATCTGCAAGAACACCCTGATCCCACCAGGACTGCTTCAGATCGATATACGGAACCTGCGTCAGGTCGAGAATATAGTTTTCCGCACCCATGCTGCAGCCGTTTGCAATTGCGGTCATAACAGCGTCATACTCGGTGACACCCGCCTGAACGGCTTTCTTGGTTTCCGTCATCGTGACACCCTGGTACTCGGAAATCTTGACGTTGAAGGTTTCCTCAATCCACATATTGCGTTCATAGACCGCGTCGATGATAACGTCACCGGTTGCACTTTCGGTGAAAATATCATAGGTCTGCCAGTCACGACCGTTGTCATCGGAATCGCCGGAGGTTAAGAACTTGAAATCATCTCCGCCGTAGTCCTTTTCGGGGAATACGGGCATATAGTCCGTGGTAACTTCTTCTGTGACAACCGCAGTATCTGCAGTATCTGCCGTGGTGGTCTTGGTTTCGCCTGCATCGGACGAGCCGCAGGATGCAAGAACCGCACCGACGGACGCCAGCGCCAAAATTGCAGCGCAGAGGCGCAATTTCATATTATTCATAGCGATAAATCTCCTTATATGATATCATTGGTTTAATGGTTTTATTATATCACGATATCCACGGAGTGTCAAGGGAAATTCCGTTTTTCCTTTCGTTTTTCGGCAAAAATCAAGGCTGTCCGAAATACAGACAGCCTTGGATGCGGGAATAATATAGAACCCCAATTATTCGTTTTCCTTGTATGCGTCGATGGTCTTCTGCAGTGCCTTTTCAGCGGCAGACAGACGCTTATCCCACGTGGATGCGACGGTATCCTTACCGTTCAGGATCAGGGCCTGTATCTGGGCGTAAAGGCTGCCCCAGTTATAGCTGTAAGCCAGGTCAAACAAACGGTTGGACAGAATGATATCGAGCATCTGTGCGGATTCCTCGTCACGCATGTACTTGTAGGTCAGAGCCTTGTCGTAATATGCTTCTGTGACAGTAGAAACGGACTTTGCAGCCATCGCTTCGATGATGATACCTGCCATTTCGGGGTCGGGCTGGGTCGTCGGGATACAGACACCCTTACCTGCGGTAGAGTGGACATAGCAGTAGAAATTATCCTGCGATTCGTCAAACTTCGGCCACGGAATCAGACCGAAGTCGGTTGTGGAATCACGCATACGGGTCACACACTGCATAACTTCACCGTAGAACAGCGCACGTCCGCCCTCGAACAGGAAGCGGCATTCATCCGTAGCGGAGGTAGCACCGGTCATGTTGGCTGCATTGATCGTGATCGTCTTGTCGGACATGAACTTGCCGGCTTCGATGACGACATTGGTCAGACGGTCGAGGTCGGTTTCGATGATCGGATAACCGTCGCTGTCACGGGAGGAAAGCGTCAGACCGGATGCATACAACAGGCCCTGTGCAGAGTCGTTGGTTGTCGCAAAGCCGTACTGGTCGTCCTGCCATGTCATCTTACCGTCACCGTTGAGGTCCTTGGCACAGTTCTTGACCATGTCATACATGGTTTCATAATACCACTTGTTGTCACGGACGAGCTGATACAGGTCATAGTCCTGATTCTGTGCCATCTGCTTGTTGAACATCAGAACCCAGGTCGCATCGTTATCGACGATGGAGATGTCACCCGTTGCAATGTAGGTTCTTTCATTGATGGTAACGTCGCGGCGAATACCCTGGTCCCACCAGGACTGACCGAGATCGATGTACGGAACCTGTGCCAGGTCGAGAACGAAATTGCCGGCACCCATATTACAGCCGTTAGCAATCGCCGTGATAACCGCGTCGTATTCCGTGGCTCCTGCCTGTACTGCCTTCTTGGTTTCGGTCATCGTGACACACTGGAACTGGTTGATCTTGATATTAAAGGTTTCTTCCAACCAGACATTGCGCTCGTAAACAGCGTCCGTGATAACGTCACCCGTTGCGGCTTCTGCGTAAATGTCCTTGGTGACCCAGTCAACACCGTTGTCGTCGGCATCACTGGAGGTCAGAATCAGAAATTCATCTCCGCCGTAGTCCTTGGCAGGAAGCTCGGGCATATAGTCCGTGGTCACTTCTTCGGTCAGAGCGGCGGTGTCGGCAGCGGTATCCGCTGTCGTGGTCTTGGTATCGGCAGGATCGGATGAACCGCAGGATGCGAGCACGGCACCGACCGATGCCAGCGCCAGAATCGCAGCGCAAAGGCGTACTTTGGTATTCATTGTTGTAACCTCCAAATAATATAAAATGCAAAGGGTTATAATTTGTTTATATTATAATACAATTCACAAACAATGTCAATAGCTTTTGTCCAAATCAGAAGAAAACTTCAAAGAGATCGCCGCAGCCGTCGCTGTAATAGCACCGCTCACCGCGGAAATCGATCCATTCCGCTTCCGTCGGATAACCGAGTTCTGCCAGATTGGCATGGTCGATCTGCCGTTTTGCCTGCGGGTCAACGATGCGCAGACTCGGCGGAATATCGGCGTTGAAGCCCTCGGAGGAATAGATCAGACCGTTATGACAGCACGCGCCCTGTATATATAAATGGTAGGGCGTATCAAAATACGAAAGAATATCGGACTTTTCCAGCACTGTGACCCCAGCGCCGTACTCCGCTGTCTTCTCACCTGCCGTCACGCCCGGCAGACG
>JAZQWK010000036.1:0-1419 GCA_045632325.1 Eubacteriales bacterium | reverse complement strand
CTTTCCGTCCTCGTTGACGGCGCGGCTGACGTTGTGTTATCCGGTACAGCCAAACGGCTTGATGCGGAAATCAACGGTACCGCCGCACTGGAAGCCACAGCACTCGCGGTATCGCACGCCTCCGTTATTATCAATGGGGCCGGTGCCGCAGAGGTTTCCTGTTCCGAAACGCTGGACGCAGAGATCAACGGTGCGGGCAGGATCGGATACGTCGGTGACCCGACCGTCAACAAAGAAATCAATGGCGTAGGAGCCGTCACCAAACGCTCCGATGATGCTTCATGAATCCAACAAATACAAAGAAAAACTATTTATACAACGTCATCTGTGAGCTGGTCACAACGCTGATCCCGCTCATTACCACGCCCTACGTTACGCGCATCCTCGGACGCGGCGGCATGGGCTCCTATCAATACGTTTTAACCGTTGCAAGCTATTTCGTCCTGTTTGCAAACTTCGGCGTCAAGGCGTACGGCAATCGCTGTATCGCCGCGGCAAAGGATGATCCCGATGAACGCAGCCGCGTCTTCTCGGGCATCTTCAGCCAACAGCTGATGCTGTCAACGGTCGTTTCCCTGCTGTATCTCGGCTATGCGCTGACGTTCGGCGGAGAATACCGCGTGATTTTCGCCGTCTTCGGCATCAATATGCTCTCGGCAATGCTGGAAATCACATGGCTGTACTGGGGCATGGAATCGTTCCGCCCTGTTGCGCTGTGTACGATTGCCGTCAAGGTTGCCGTTGCCGCAGGCATCTTTTTGCTGGTACGCGACGCGGGAGATCTTTGGGTCTACGCGCTTCTGTGTTCGCTCGGCGTCGTTGCGGTACAGCTCTATCTGTGGTGCGGCGTGCATCGCTTCGTCCGCTTTGTGAGGGTACCGTTTGCCGAGATTCGTCAGCACTTTGTGCCGTGTCTGGCGCTTCTGATTCCGATGCTTGCACCGACCTTGTTCCGCTCGATGGACAAGCTGATGCTGGAATCAATGTCGGGCGCGGAATCGGTCGGACTGTACGGCGCGGCAGAACAACTGCAGACGTGTATGCTCGGCTTCATTACGGGGCTGGGAACCGTCATGCTGCCGCGTGTGTCCCATCTGCTCGCACAGGGCAGGGAAGAAGACGCCCATGCCTACATCGGCGATTCGATGCAGTTTGAGGCGTTTATCGGCTCGATCTTCACGTTCGGCATTGCCGCGGCATCGAGCGTATTTGTGCCGTATTACTACGGAGAAGCCTTCTTTGAGGCGGCAATTCTGACAACCGTTCTGTCTCCCACCATTCTGATGATCGCGATTGCAGACGTCGTACGCGCGCAGTACATCATCCCGCACAAGCGCGACCGCATTTTCGTCATCTCCGTCATTGTCGGCGCGGTGCTTAATCTTGTATGCAACGCAGTCTGTATCCCGACCTTTGCAT
>JAZQWK010000035.1:0-3898 GCA_045632325.1 Eubacteriales bacterium | reverse complement strand
CGCCTGCGGACATATACGGCACGATCTGCTCACCGATATAATCGATACCCGCATCGGTAAATGCGGTGATCGCACTTCCGCGGGTAGAGATCCACCAGTCGCTGGTATCCATGACCACAATCAGGATCAGACCGTCGCGGTTGTCGCCGTATCCGTAGCCGTTGTAATCGTAAAAATCGTCGGCATACTCCATCGGGGATGCGCCGTCGATCGTTTCAAACGCCGCGACAACGACTTCCATCTGATACTGAGCGGCAATCCCCTCGAGCTTTGTGACAAGCGCGGATTCCTCTGCATCCGTCATGACATCGGGCTCATCAAACAGCGGCAGAAATTCCGACGCACAGACAGAGAGGGACATTGCAAACAGAACACATACTGTCAAAAGGACAGAAAACAGTTTCTTCATGGTAATCCCTCCTTACAAAAGCCAGAACAGATACTGCACAGCGAAGACCGCCGCCGCACCGATCGCTGCGGTCATCCACAGATACTTGTTGTACGCGCCCCGGTCCATCGGCAGATCACCGACGAGCTTGCCCGTCTGACCGTTCATGGCAAAGGTGTACTTCTGTCCGTTCCACGTTGTGTTCAGAATCCAGACCGGATACAGCGCGTATTTTGCCTGTCCGTTCTGCAGCTGGACATTGGTGGTTTCCGCAATAACCGTATCGTATCCCTCGACCGTTTTGCGGAACGCATCCTCGGTACTGCGCTTGATGCGTTCATTGGCGCGGTTAATGCTGGCATCCGCATCCACATCATACTTATCCGCAAGATAACCTGCCAGATACGCCGTCTGGAAATCGACTGCATCCGCGAAATTGTACGGCTCCAGCGACTCCATCAGCGTATCGTCGATCTTGGACGAGCCGTCAACGGGAACGCGTTCAAATCCGAGATCGCCTGCGCGGACAACGGAGAAATAGCTGGTTTCGGTGAAGTTGTAGCGGCTGTCGCTCCAATGGCGTGTCTTCGATGCCTTGTAGCGGATCTGCGCATTGGCATCGGCATCGAACAGCCAGAACGGGACGTAAATGCCCTTGACCTCATCGATGTGGTTCTGATTGGAGAAGACCTTCGGCAGCAGTTTCTTGCCGCCGTAATGCTTTTTGAGCGCATCGACCGCCGCCTTCTTATCGAGCTTGAACGGAATGACGTAATCGGGCTTCAGCGCACCTGCGAACTGTCCCATCATGACAACGGGATTGCCGCAGTACGGACAGGACGTCGCGCCCGTCGTTTCCTCGCCGACGATCACACCGCCGCAGGACTTGCAGACGTATTCCAAGAGTCCCTCGGTTTCACCTTCCGTCCATTCATTGCCCGCCTTCGTTTCCCACTCCATGCTGTCAGCCGTTTCGCCTTTCAGTACATCGTCGTAGGAGGCAAGCGCTTCCATTTCAAATTCCGTGTCACAGTACGGGCAGACCATCTTCTGCGCAGTACTGTCGAAGGCAATCGCACCGCCGCAGCACGGACACTTATATTCTTGTAATTGTGACAAAATAATCTCTCCTTGTTATTCCATCTTGGTTCCGCAGTATTCGCAGAACTTGCCTGTGACCTCGGCGTTGCACGCAGGACAGACCTTCGTGCCGGAAGCCGCAGCGGCAGTCGCACCCGCTTTTGCCTCTTCCGTGAGTGCCTGTGTCTTCTGCTCCATCTGTGCTGTCATTGCCGCCGCCATTGCCGCAGGATCGGCGGAATAGCGGTACGCCTTCAAGCTTTCCGTGACACGCTTGAGATGCGCCTCATCCGACGGATCATCCTTGATGCGCGCGTATTCTTCCTCAAGCATCACGATCTTCTTCTGCAGGTCTTCTTCTGCAAGCACGGCATCCCAGAATTCCATCTTGCGGCGTTCTTCGGCAAGCGGATCGACGATCTCGCGGGGCTGTTCGATGGCACCGCGCTGACCACGCTGAACGGTTTCGAGGATTTCCTCGCACATCATCATGTACTGACGGAACTCGGGGCTGTAGGACGGATCAAAGTCGCCGTCCACCAGCAGAAACTGACCGAGACCGCTCATCGAACGGTTCGACTGCAGCTCCGAGATCAGCTTGACGGTTCTTGCGTTGACCTTGAAGCGGATGTTATCAAAATACGGATTGTCGATCGTAAGCTCGACATAGAATTCATAGCGGAATTCGTAGCGCGGCGGGTTGTAGCTGACCTCCTCGCCGTTTTCCGTCTTCCGTTTCACCTCAGTTCTGGAATCACGGATGTCCGTCTTGCAGGATACGATATCGGTAAACTTGATGATATCGGCGTTAGCCTCTGCATAATTGTCTGCAAGGGAAACGACGAACTTCGTCGGATATCCGTTTTCCTCCATGACAAACATTTTATAGTATTCGCCAAGTGTCTTTGTCGGGTGGAAGCTACCATGCGCCGCCGCATTTGCTTCACGGTAAGCAAGCTGCTCCTTGATCTGCGCAACGGTCGATTCCTTGCGGTCTTCAAACCACGGAGACAGCTTTGCGGCACATGCCTTGCACATATCTCCGTCCACGAGCTTTCGGTTGCCGAGCAGACCGATCTCGCCGCCGCAGATTTCGCAGTCCTTCTTTTCAAACAGTTTCTTGAAAAATCCCATTTTTACGCTCCTCTCATCCAAGCAGCTCGACGATACGGTTCATCTGCCACTTGAATTCGTTGAATTTTGCGGTGTCGCTGTCATCGCCGTCCGGCGTCGGTGCTTCACCCTCGGACAGACATACTTCAATTTCATTGAAGTACGGCGAATCGACATGGATGGTCACATGGAAGTGAACAACGCGGATCTCGGAGGTGGAGGTTTCGCCCGTTTCCTCGTCGGAGTGGTCGAAATACATCATATCTTCCTCCTCGTCGGTATCCACGCCGGTGACCTGCGAGAAATCGATGACATCTGCGAAAGGGTCCTTCCATTCGCCGTTTCTTGCGAAAACGAACTTCTTTGCCGCTGTATCGACCAGAATTTTGTCCTCTGCACCGAATTCCTCATCGGGGCTGAACGCATCGAGTGCTTTTTTGTTTTCCTCACGGTATGCAATCTGTTTCTTGATATCGGCAACGGTTGTTTCGTCTTTTACACGAAACAGCGGTGACAGCTTTTCCTTACAATCCTTGCACATATCGCCGTCGGCAAGCTTGGTGTTGCCAAGCAGACCGATCTCGCCGCCGCAGATCTCGCAGTCTTTCTTTTCAAATAATTTCTTGAAAAATCCCATGGTTTTCCTCCTATGTACGACAGAGAATGGCAGGCTTCGGGAAACGGGCAGATCTCCCTGCGTCGCTGCCCGAACCTGCCATCGGTGTTTTTTATAAAAATCGTTTATAAATTACTGGATATCGCCGTCATCAAACGGATCACCGCATTCGGGGCAGAACTTGGGCGGCTTGACACCCTTTTCGGGTTCCCATCCGCACTTGTCACACTTGTACTGCGGGACGCCTGCGGGCTTCTTTGCGCCGCATTCGGGGCAGAACTTACCGGTTGCAGTTGCACCGCACTTGCACGTCCATGCATTTGCCGGCTTTTCCTCGGGCTTCTTTGCGCCGCATTCGGGGCAGAACTTGCCGGTCGCCGTTGCGCCGCAAGCGCACTTCCAGCCATCTGCTGCCGGTGCGGGAGCTGCTGCCGGTGCCTGCTGCTGTTGCTGCTGTCCCATTGCAAACAGATTCTGTGCGTTCATGCCGCCTGCATTCATTGCCATGCCCATACCCATGAAGCCCTGCATTGCGCCGCCTTCGTTTGCGGCAGCGGTACGCATCGCGTCAGCCTGTGCGCCGACAAGGCGGGAGCCTGCGACCATCGGGTTCATCGTCATTGCGTTTTCTTCCCACTCGGTGATCTTCTTCTTCTGTTCGTCCGGAATGGTCAGGGAGTTGACGTTGAAGGAGAAGACGG
>JAZQWK010000034.1:0-5808 GCA_045632325.1 Eubacteriales bacterium | reverse complement strand
GACTGGATTCCGCCGCATTGGAACGAATACGGCATCTGCAAAACCAATCTGCGGCTCGGTCTGCTTCCGCCGATGAGCGGAGAAGTCGATAACGAAAAGTGGAAGACCTCCAACGGCGCGTGGATCCGCAGTGAGATCTGGGCATCGCTTGCGCCCGGCGTCCCTGACGTTGCGGTCAAATATGCGGTGATGGACGCGATGGTCGATCACGGTGTCAGCGAGGGTGTTTGCGCGGAAATTTTCACAGCAAGCATGCAGAGCCTTGCCTATGTTGAGAGCGATATCCGTACGCTGATCGAGGCGGCACTTTCCAAGCTCCCGCAGGATTCCATGACGGCACAAACGGTAAAGCTGGTCATCGATTGCTATGATCGCGGTTTGGATTACCGCGAGGCACGGGAAAAGGTCCTTGCGTTCAATGCAGAACTCGGATGGTTCCAGGCACCCGCCAATCTCGGATTTGTGGTCATCGGTCTTCTGTACGGTGAGGGTGATTTTCTGAAATCGCTGATTTATGCAATCAACTGCGGAGACGATACCGACTGTACCGGCGCGACCGTCGGTGCAACGCTCGGCATCATCGGCGGTACTGCCGCGATTCCCGATGCACTGAAGGAGCACGTTGGCGACAGCATTGTGACCATTTCCATCAACGGCATGTATTCCCATCGGATTCCGAAGACCTGTGCCGTGCTGACCGACCGTGTCTGCAGGCTGGTTCCCGACGTTCTGCGTGAAAATCACGTTTCCTTTGCCTTTACGGACGCGGCGACCGACTATCCTGCGGACGATATGGCATTTTGGAACAGACACACGTCCGATGACATTCTCAGCCGGCCGCCGTATTCCTATGACGTTACGGTGTACCGTCCGCTGACCGTGCGCGTTGCGTATGACGATACCCCGCGCGTGGGAGCAGGAGATACCCGCCGTGTGACGCTGACGTTCCTCTGCAATCCGGAAATTTATGAATCGAGAAAGCTGCAGATGCGTTTGCTGCTGCCGGACGGATGGAGCGTTGACCGATATGACAGAACCGTCTCTCTGCCGTATCCGCAGCATATTCACGGAATTTGGGGTAGTGCGGAAACGGAATTTACCGTTACCGTTGGAGACAGTACGGACATTGTCACGCGTGCCTATGCCGAGATTACTTCACCGACCCTGCCGTATCCGATGATGATTCCCCTGATCTTTATCGGCTGAAATAAAACGTCGCCTGTTCTTCGTTTGTTTGCGAAGAACAGGCGCATTGTTTTTATGTACGTATACGGTCAGAAATCCCTGCAAAGGCTGCCAAAACTTCTTCCACGGCATCCGTCAAAGCAGCCTTATTCTCAACGACACCGTCGGCAAAGGCTTCATACATCGGACGACGTATTTCATAAATTGCCGCCGGTGTCAGCTTCTGCGACAGCGGACGACCGCCTGTCGGAAGCGCGGAAATATCCCGCTTCAGCCAAAGAAGCACACCGTTCTGTGCCATCGGACGGTAGTTTTCGGGACGCGTCACGCATCCTCCGCCCGTTGCAATGACGAGAGAAGACCGACGGCATACCTCGCAGATCACGTCGTGCTCGATTGCACGGAACGCATCCTCACCGTCCTCGGCAAAGATTGCGGGAATGGGCTTTCCCGCCTTTTTGACGATTTCTGCGTCGAGATCGACAAATTCGCGTCCGAGCCGCTCTGCAGTGCGTTTGCCGACGGTCGATTTACCGCAGCCGGGCATTCCGATGAGGATCAGATTCCGACGGGCGTGAATCATCTGTGCCGTCACGCGGTCACAAAGCACATCCTCCAGCGGATGTCCCGTGAACAGCTCCGCACCGCGCTTCGCCTGTGCAACCAACATGGAGATTCCCGATTCCGTGACACAGCCGCGCTCGCGCGCATCGGCAAGAAATACCGTTTCAAAGGGATTGTAGATCAGATCAAGCGCACATTCCATCGACGGAAACGCATCTGCGGGAATGGGAGATTCTCCGTTTTTGGGATACATACCGACGGGTGACGTATTGACAACGACGCTTGCATCGCCGTGCAGAGCGCGTATTTCGGGCGTATTTTCTTTATGAGAGATCACAACGACGGGGGAGGCTCCGAGATCTTCGAGCACGGCGCACACGGTCGGTGAAACACCGCCCGAGCCAAGCACGATTGCCTTTTTGCCCCGGACGTCGCAACCCGTACGGCGCACCATATAGGAAAAACCGTAGTAGTCGGTGTTGTCTCCCCACCAGCCATCGGGCGTGCGCAGAACCGTATTGACCGAACCGAGTCTGCGTGCGGTATCAGACATACCGCAAAGAAACGGGATAATGTCCTTTTTATACGGAATGGTTACGTTGAATCCGTCGTAGGGATTGGTGTTGAGAAAATCCCCGATCTCCGTGGACGCAACCTCCTGTAGCTCGTACGGATACGTCATTCCAAGCAGTGCATGGATCTCAGGTGAGTAGGAATGACCGAGCTTGCCGCCGATCAGACCGATACGACGGTCTTTTTTGTCCATATTTGAAACTTCCTTTCGGTAGATAGATGGCACTCAGATGCCGATGCCGTCATCCAGCATGGTATCCAGAATGGCGATTGCCGTCGCCGCTATCACGACGGGAACGGCACGCGGTACGATACAGGGATCGTGTCTGCCGTGAACCGTCAGCTCTGCGTTTTCTCCCGCTGACAGGGATACCGTCTTCTGCGGCTGTCCGATAGACGGCGTCGGCTTGATCGCACAGCGGAGCAGCAGCGGCATACCCGTTGTGATACCGCCGAGAATCCCGCCTGCGTGATTGGAGGTCATACGGATGCTGCCGTTGTCGTCCACGGTCATCGGATCGTTGTTCTCGCTTCCGAGCAATGCCGCTGATGCAAAACCGTCACCGAATTCGACGCCCTTGACGGCGGGAATCCCAAACAAGATCTGTGCAAGACGGTTTTCCATGCCGTCAAACATCGGATCTCCGAGTCCCACGGGAAGTCCCGTGACCGCACATTCGATGATACCGCCAACAGAATCGGCACTTGATTTTGCCGCAAGGATCCGTTCCTGCATTGCCGCTCCTGCATTATCGTCAAGGACGCAGAAGGACTTTGTTTCCAGGCGTTCAAAATCTTGTGCCGATACCAGACACGGATCAAACGCGGTATCGCAAACGCCGTTGATTGCATAGATGTGTGCTCCGATATGAATCCCGCGGCGCGCAAGAATCTGTCTTGCAATTCCGCCCGCAATGCAGATCGGCGCTGTCAGTCGACCCGAAAAATGACCACCGCCGCGCACGTCCTGTGCACCGCCGTACTTGACGTGCGCCGTATAATCGGCGTGTCCCGGACGCGGCTTGTCGGCTATCTCGGAATAGTCCTTTGAATGTTGGTCGCCGTTGCGGATCAAGGCACACAGCGGTGCTCCGCAGGTCTTTCCATCCGTCAGCCCGGAAAGGAATTCGGGAAGGTCGGCTTCCTTTCGTGCGGTGGAAAAGGGATCGCGTCCCGGTGCTCGGCGCGCAAGAAACGACGCGAGCATATCCGGATCCACAACTTCCCCTGCCGGAAGCCCGTCGATCACACATCCGATACCGGGCGCGTGTGACTGTCCGAAAACGGAAACCTTCAATCGGTGTCCAATGATGCTTGCCATAGGAATTACCTCCTGTTTATTACACGGTATCGGCACCACAAACGCCGAATACGGAAAAATCGTCAAAGAAACGGGGATAGGACTTTGCAATTGCCGCACGGTCGGAAACGGTCACGTCGGCAGAACTGACGAGCGCCGCCAATGCCGCACTCATGACCATGCGGTGATCGTTGACACCGTCACAAATTCCGCCCGTGAGCATCCCATTGCCATGAATCTCAATGGTATCGTCATTTGCCTGCGCTGCCCCGCCAAGATCACAGATCATCCGTGTCATGGCGGCAAGACGGTCGCTTTCCTTGATGCGCAGACGGGCACAGCCGGAAATGCGGGAAGTACCAACCGCCGCACAGCACAGCATGGCAATCGGCGGAACCAGATCGGGAATGTCGTCGGCATCTGCGATGATCGGACGCAGAACACCGTCTTTGGGCGGCAGTACCGTTACGCAATCTCCGTCCCACGCGACAGAACAGCCGGTCATCTCCAAAATTTCAAGAATCCGACGGTCCCCCTGAACGGAATCGCGGTTCAGACCGCTGACACAAACGCCGTCGGTCATCGCACCGGCACACAGTAAAAACGCCGCTCCCGACCAGTCTCCCTCCACAGACAACGCGTTCTGCGGACAAAACGGCGCTGCAGGAAGCACGTACGTATGACCGTCATCGCTCGGCGATACGGGATATCCGAACCGCTGCATGGCGGATCGAGTCAGCGCAATATACGGAGCTGAGGAAATCGTTCCCGTGATATACAGCTTCGACGGCGATGCAAGCAGCGGAAGTGCAAACAGCAGTCCCGTAATAAACTGCGAGGAAACACCGCCGTCGATCTCATAATCGCCCGCCGTCAGCTGTCCGCGCAGATGCAGCAGTGAACGGTCGTCGCAATCGTCGTACAGTGTCATGCCGTGCGCGGTCAGAACAGAATCCAGCGGCGCCAACGGTCGGTCGGGGAGTCGTCCTTTTCTCTGAATCACGGCAGAGATTCCGAGTGCCCCGATGATGGGAATCAGAAATCGCAGAGTGGAACCGCTCTCGCCGACACAAAGGGCATATTCCCTCTCCCGATCGATGGATGCCCTGTCGATCGGCAAAACGGAAAAGCCGCCGTCCGTTTTACGGATATCGGCACCGAGTGCACGCAGACAATCGACGGTCGCGTCGATATCAGCATTCGTATCGCGGCAGGAAAGAGCGATCGGATGCTTGGTTTCGGAAAGTGCCGCAAGCATCAGAAGGCGATGTGCGTCCGACTTGGACGACGGTGCCTGCACGGTCGGACGATGCGTGACGTTGTTTGTTTTATGCAACGTAATATTCATATCGGAACTATATTGCTTATCTTTCGTTTTTATCTCGGATACCGCGTGCAAGAAATGCCTCACATTCGGCGGCGGGACACGGCCACAGAACGGCGTGTCCGGGCGCGTCGGCAACGACGAGACGGATGATACCACCGTCGCGCTTTTTATCGGACAGCATTGCATCCGCCATTACGTCGGCAGTAAAATCCGTATCGTACGGAAGGCGAAAATCGGACAGGATCTCCTCAAGCATCGGAGAAAACGGTTCCGAAATCAATCCTGCGGATTCCGCGGCACGGGTGATGATGCCCATTCCTGCAGCAACGGCATGACCGTGAGAAATCGTGTAACCGGAATGTTGTTCGATTCCGTGCGCTGCCGTATGTCCGAAGTTGAGCAGCTGTCGGACGCCGCGGTCAAATTCGTCCTCTTCCACGACGCAGCGTTTATGATCGATACAGCGCGCAATGACCGTTTCCCGATCAAACGCGGTTTTATCGCGCATCAAAAGCGTCAGCAGATCGCGATCAAAGATGAAGCCGTATTTGATGACCTCTGCCATACCGTCGGCAAAAATGTCATCGTTCAGCGTCTGCAGAGCGTCAATATCGCAGATGACGCCGTGCGGCGGATAAAATGCACCGCATAGATTTTTGCCCGCGGCAAGATCGATCGCCGTTTTGCCGCCGACAGAGGAGTCGACCATGGCAAGCAGGGTGGTCGGAATTTGTAAATAACGGACACCGCGCAGATACGTCGCCGCACAGAAGCCGCACAGATCACCGACAACACCGCCGCCGAGTGCGATCAGCCAGTCGGAACGTGAAATATGCTCCGATGCCAGATGCTCCAGAAT
>JAZQWK010000033.1:0-1142 GCA_045632325.1 Eubacteriales bacterium | reverse complement strand
TTTCCCTTGGTCGGCAGCTTTGTGTCATCCCCGCACCGCACGGCTCCAACCGCGCAGGCGACGGCTTCTTTGCACTGACCTTCGGCGCGTCCGTCATGTGCCGCGATCTGCGGTTTGATGATGATATCGACGGTGCACTTCCTTTGCCGGGCGGTGATTTGCCCGTTGAGATGCTGTCTCTGCCCGATGTGACGACGGCGCTGAAGACCGTCATCGGCGGACGCGAGATCACGCTGATTGACTACGCATCGGCAGGTGCAACGTGGGACGAGCACTCCTTATACAGAAGCTGGTTTCCCCGCAAATAAAAAAACTGTCAGCAGACGCAATATCTGCTGACAGAGAAAAACATTAACCGTTTAACTGCGCGATATATTCTTCCAGACACAATCCCTGTGACCATATCTGATATGCATGGTAGCGACCGACGTAGCGGAAGTGCCACGGCTCGTAAGAGATTCCCGTTTCCTTGACCTTGTCCTTGGGGAAGCGCAGGATGTAACCGAACTTCCAACAGTTCTCGGCAAGCCATGTCGCCTGCGGATAATTGGCAAACGAGACGTCGGCACCCGACAGCGTATGCATATCGATGCACAGCCCCGTCTGATGCTCACTGGTACCGGGACGGCAGGAATACGTTTCGACCTTTTCTTCTGCCTGTGCCTTCGTCCAGCCGGGATGATTCCCCATTTCCTTCTGCACGTAAGAGGAGAACAGATAGTTCTGCGTCTCATAGCTGCGGTAGGCGCTTGTGACGGAGAGCGGATAACCCGACGGGGTATCGGGTGACATCATGCCCTGTGCATGTGCTTCAATATAGAGCGCCTGCAGTGCCTTTTCCGCCGTTTTGCGCATCAGCTGCTTGGCGCGGTCTGTACGGGTATTCTGAACCTCTACAAGATCGGTCGGCGTATCGGCGGCTGACAAAGGATTGTTCGGATTGACGAGAATCAGATAATCGTCGCGCTCCTCGGTCAGGTTCATGTACTTTTCAAATTCCTTCAGATCGGACGAAAAGCCCATCGCGTCATAGGAAAGATCAACCTCCGGCTGAACCGCAGGCAAAACGACTTCGGCAGTTCCCGGTGTAATGACGTCCCCAAGTGGATCTGTGACCGGTGTTGCGTCGGTGGGGAGCGTAT
>JAZQWK010000032.1:0-2224 GCA_045632325.1 Eubacteriales bacterium | reverse complement strand
TTTACCGTGCTTGATGTCCGCGCCGTACCGCAGGGAGAGAGTACCCTTTACGTCGTCCTCACGGCAGAGGGCCTCTGCGCGTTCCGTCCCGACGGCGAAAAAGCTTTCTCCATCCGCGATGCGGGCGATCCGACTTCCCTTTTGGAGCTTTCGGGTGAGCTCTTTTACATGTCGCGCACGCAGGACGGCACGGGTTCTCTGCGCCGCATTGGTCTGACAGCAGGCAATCTGTCCGACACCGTCGAAATGCCCGGCGAAATTCTCCCGACCTCAATGGCAGGTGCACAGCCGACGTTTGTGGGCAGTGACGCAGGACTGTTTGCCTACAACAGACGCGGTATTTACGCCATTTCGATGACGAAGACCGAAGGCGAGGACGGCGGCTACCAAACCGAAGCCACCCTGTTCCTTGACTGGCTCGCATCGGGCGTTGTATACACCAATTACAAAACCAAAATCGCAGTCATCGACGATACCACCGTCGTTGTTGCAGAAACCGACCAAAAGGATTGGAATTCTCCCGGTACACTGTCCGTTTACCGCATGATTCCCGCCGACGAAATCATCCCCAAAGAGGAAATCGTGATCGCTGACCTCGGCGGTTCCCTGTCCGCACAAGCGATCATCGACTTCAACCGCACCTCTGAGACGCACCGTTTCGTCATCCGCGACTATACCGTGTATCCCGAAGACCGCCGCAAACTCGCCTTTGACACCGACCTTGCCGCAGGAGACGTTCCCGATATCATTCTGATGGAAGACGATCAGACCGACGGCACGATCGTCAACACCTACGAGCACTCCGATCTGCTCTGTGATCTGACGCCGCTTATGCAGGCAGACCCCGATTTTCATTATGACGATCTGCTTGGATACGTGACAAAGCCGTATCAGATTCAAGGCAAATTCCACATGGAACAGCGCCTGTTCCCGCTGTTCTCCCAATCCTCTACGTATTTTGCGAATACCGATGTCGCCGATGCGTCGATGACACCCGATGTATATCTGACACTCGCCGGGGAACATCTTGCGGAGAACGCGGAAAATGCCATCCTTTATTT
Source organism: Eubacteriales bacterium (assembly GCA_045632325.1). Lineage (GTDB taxonomy): Bacteria > Bacillota > Clostridia > Oscillospirales > CAG-272 > RGIG3925. The sequence continues at coordinate 1,163 of JAZQWK010000032.1, read as the reverse complement.
CTCTGATGCTCTTACTCCCGTCGAGGGTACAATTTCCGAGCATTACGATATCGGCTCTGCCATGGTTCGTCCGTACTGCACGTTTGACGATGGAACCATCGCCGATCTGATCGCACGCTCCAAAGCACTCGGTAACGGATTTGATTATATAGGAATGGACAACGTCAATCAGCAAATGCTGTTCCGTGAGGGAACGCTGTTGTTTGCCAATGTCAGACTTCCCTATACGCTGTATGATTTTGTCACAACCATGAAAGACCTGGGGGCTATGACTCCCGATGACATCACCGCCGTCGGTTATCCCAACCAAGCAGGGGAACATTGCGTTTACCATTCCGACGGTCAGTATTTTGCCATTACCGCCGCATCGGAGCACAAAGCGGAATGTATCCAGCTGCTGAAAGCCCATCTTAACGATATGATCAACTACAACGGGGATCATCTTCCCGATTACGCGATGGTCTATTACCGTCAGGATATCGATAAACAGCTTGCCGCTTATGACGGTATGACGATCGTACAGGAAGACCGCTCGACTTGGATCGTCACCGACGAAGAAGCACAATCCATGCCCGGTGTCAAGCTGAAAATTACCCGCGAATGGGCTGATGCGTTCTGCGAGATGCTCGATTCGGTCACGACCCGCATTGTCCGCACACGCACACCGGAGTCGATCTTCTTGGAAGAACTTCGACAAAATCCCGACCGCTCCGTCGAGGAATCGCTGAAAATCGCCGATTCCCGCGTGACGATTTATCTGTCGGAGCAGTTTGGGTGAGGCTTTCGGGCAATTCACATATCGTCCATGAAATATCTTCCCATTGCCGCAGATACCGCATCTGCGGCATTTTGCATATCTACCGTCAAAAATGAATAAACTATAAACAATTCGTTTCCCAAACGTAACATTTCCTGATACCCCTTGCAATTTACAGAAAAATGCGTTATAATCTTTCCATTGCCGCACACGGTCATGCGATTGCGTGCGTCCATTCAAAACAAACAAGGAGGAACCCCAATTGTCACCCCACAGCACGCAAAAAGAAGAACTGCTCTCGTCTCTTTCCACCGATGAAGCCCGCGGCCTGACCGACGAACAGGTCAAAACGCTCCGTGCGGAACACGGCGAAAACCGTTTGCAGGGGAAAAAGAAGAAAACCATG
>JAZQWK010000031.1:0-3767 GCA_045632325.1 Eubacteriales bacterium | reverse complement strand
GGAATTGACCGTTTGTATGTCAGAGAAATAAAATAGACTATTCAATAAATTCCAATTTATCGAATAGTACAAGGGGCTGACCTCATGGTCAGCCCTTTCCTTATGCTCTTCTCACCCCAGCGCCTTACTCATCGCAGCACCTGTCTCTGCCTTCGTCACCGCATCAAGATGGCTGTAAATATTCGCCGTTGTGCTCATATCACTATGCCCCAGCCACTCCTGAATCTGCTTCATCGGCACGCCCTGGGCGAGCAGTACCGATGCACACGAGTGCCGCAGATCGTGGAAGCGGATCTTCTTCAGCTTATGCTTCTCCAGAAACTGCCCAAACCGGCTCGAGATATCAGCAGTCTGAAGTTTTCCGCCGGCTCGCTGTTCGTGCTTTTGGCGGCGGTGTGCTGGGGCTTTGAAAACAACTGCACGCGTAAACTTTCATCCAAGGATCCCTTGCAGATCGTACTGTTGAAGGGTATTTTCTCGGGACTCGGTTCGATCGTCATCGGGATGTGCATCGGAGAACGGCTGACCAACCTTTGGAGCGTTTTTGCCGTGCTCGGCGTGGGATTCGTGGCATATGGGCTGAGCATTTTCTTTTACGTTTACGCCCAGCGCATCCTTGGCGCGGCACGGACCAGCGCTTATTACGCCGTGGCGCCCTTCATCGGCACACTTCTTTCCCTCGTCATCTTCCAAGAAATGCCGAAGGTGAGCTACTTTATCTCCCTTGCCGTCATGGCGGTGGGCGCTTGGCTCTGCTCGAAGGACGAGCCGATTTTTAAGAAGAAAAAGAATAAACTGCGGTAAGCAAAAGTGACCGCTCGTCCCTCCGGCCTTGCATTAGCCGCGCATTTTTCCCGGAGAGGGCAATAAAGTGGTCACTAACTTGCGAAAATATGCGGAAATTAGGGATACAGAGGGATAGAAAAAGACGGATTTTCAGTTCCTCGAAATCAGTTTGTGCGAAAGCACACGAGGGTTCGAATCCCTCTCTCTGCGCCAAATAAACCCTTGAAGACATTGCGTTTTCAAGGGTTTTCTTTTGTTACCAAAAACCGCCCGAGTAATACCCGGACGGTTTAAAATATTGCATTATCTTTTCGCTTGAATTCTTCTGAAATACACAAACACAATCCCGCACAGAATGATCTGCACGACCGTCGACGTCGGCGTTGCAAGACCGATGCGGAACAGCGACACCGGCTCGATGCGGCTGAAGATCCACGACAACGGCAAACGGACGCAGATGCCGCCGACAATGCCTTGAATCATGACGAACGTGGTCTTTCCGCAGCCGTTGAAATAGCCGATAAAGCAGAACAGGAACGCAGTGAACAGACAGTCGATGGCGTATGCCTTCAGATATTCCGCGGCTGGTGCGATGATCGATGCGTCCTTGGCAAAGATGCCTGCGAGCAGATTGCCGTGGAAGAAGGTGAGATATCCCATGACAATACCGGCAGCAAGCGAGGACGCAATGCCGCAGAACAGTGCCTTTCTCGCGCGTTCCGGCTTCTGTGCGCCGATATTCTGTGCGACGAAGGCAGACATCGCCTGCATATACGAGGACGGCAGCAGCATGATGAACGCGCAGACCTTCTCGGCAATGCCGATACCCGCAGATTCGTTCAAGCCAAGGCTGTTGACGATGGAGTGAATGACGAGAAACGAAACGCTGACCAGCAGATCCTGCAGTGCAATGGGGGTTCCGAGCTTCAGAATTCGTTTGACGTATGTTCTGTTGGGACGGAGCGATTTTTTGGAAAAACGGAAGGGAAGGGTACGGCGGCGAATGATGAGCAGGGAGATCAAAACGCTCATTGCCTGTGCCAAGACCGTTGCTGCGGCAGCACCCGCGGCGCCCATATCAAAGACGGCGACCAGCAGAAGGTCTCCGAGAATGTTGAGTACACAGGCAATGGCTACCGTAATAAGCGGGATCTTGGAGTCACCGATGCCGCGGAAAATACTGCCCACAAGATTGTAAGCCACGATGAAAATCGTTCCTGCCGAGCAGATGACGATGTACAGAACTGTGTCCCGAAAGGCGGCTTCGGGCGCGTGCATGACGGCTGCAAACGGAGAGGAGAAGGCGATCATGAGCGTTGCCAAGACGACCGATGCGACGGCAAAGAGCGTGATACCGCTGCCGATGATCGCGCCGGCTTCTTCCTGTTCACCCGCGCCGATCCGTTCGCCAACGTATACCGTGAGTCCCATGGCAAGCCCCGTGATGACGATGGTCAGCGTGTGCATGATCTGGCTGCCTGTGGAAACGGCGGAGACGTAGACGTCTGCCATCTCACCGCCGAATTGACCGACGATCAGAAGGTCGACAGCACCGTACATCGCCTGCAAAAACAGCGCAAACAGCACGGGAAGGGCAAAGCGTATCAGCGGAGAAAAGATTTTTCCTTCGGTAAAATTCTGTGTCTGCTTCATATTGTATCTCCATTTGACGAAAAATACCGGACAAGAAACTGCATCTTTGCAATGCCTTGTCCGATTGGTTTGGGTTTTACTTCAGATCCTCGGGAAGATATTTCTCGACCTTCAGCTCCTCTGTGTCCTGTGACGTATTCCAAGCCATCAAAGAACCGTAGGGAATTGCGCTGTAGTCGATCGCACCGACGTAGTACATATCCACGTAGAACGCCGCGTGCTCGGGAATCTCGATGTTTTCAAAGACGAGACGGCGGTAGTTGTAGTTCTGCTCGCGGTCGGCAATCGAGGAATACTCATGATAACGGTTTCCGCTGTTGTCAAGAATCGAGTAGTCGAACGGCTCGTCGGGAAGCACGATCTCGGGGAGAATCTGATCTGTTCCGGCATCGCCGCCATCGGCGGTCTGCGCGTCTGCCTGCTGCTTTGCAAGCGCTTCTTTGAGATATTTCAGCGTGGAATCGTTGTATTTGATCGTCAGCTGCAGCTGCTTTGCCTGCGGCAGATAGACGACGTCGGAGATCCAGAAGCGTCCGTTGTCGGTGATAAAGGTGCTCGGCTCCTGGGTCAGGATCTGAAATCCGTCGGGATCAGCGGTGTACGCGGCACGGACGGTGTCGTTCCATACGATGGAGGATACGGATTTCGGCGCATCCTGCGTGGAGCACAAACGGAAAATAAAGAATGCGTAAATAAAGAAGGAAATGGCAAGAATCACCGTTTTGAACGTGATTTTTGCGATTTTTTTGGCTTTGCCCATGAGGAAGCTCCTTTCGTGTCAGGTGACGTCGTTTCTATTATATTATTATATCATGGATAGAAAAAATTATCAAGAGGAATCCCCTAAAAATACTTTACAAATCTGTGAAGTTGTGATATAATATATTGGCTGACGATTGGGATATCCCGATCATCGCCGACGTCTCTGCCCGTGGCACAGCTGGATAGCGCGTGAGACTCCGACTCTCAAGGTCACAGGTTCGAATCCTGCCGGGCAGGCCATAAAAGAAAAAGTCACCAAGGGTGGCTTTTTTCTTTTATCGTCAGCTTGGTAGGGTTGCCCCGCCAGTGACTGCAAAAAGGCACAGACTTTTTGCGGAGGATACGGCAGCGCCGTATCCTCGTCAGGTCTCGAATCCTGCCGGGCAGGCCAAAAAAGAAAAAGTCGCCGATGGCGGCTTATTCTTTTATAGATTATCTGGTGGGGTTGCCCGACATGTGACGGCAAATTGCGCAGCAATTTGCAAAAGTTACGACTTGTCGTAACTTTGTCAGGTCTCGAATCCTGCCGGGCAGGCCAAAAAAGAAAAAGTCGCCGATGGCGGCTT
>JAZQWK010000030.1:0-4130 GCA_045632325.1 Eubacteriales bacterium | reverse complement strand
GATATTGTCCTTTCCAACCATGATAACAATAACATTGTACAGAATCTGGCGAAACTTCTGCTGAACGGAATCTTTCTTGATGTCAATACCCTTGGTGTGGATTTTTCGGACTGCAATCAGGCGGATCTTTCCTCGGGTGTGTATGAGGGCGGTCAGTATATGATTCCGCTCAACTACAGTCTTGGATTGATGCTGACAACAGAAGAACGCATCGACACGTACAATCTTGTGTGTGATGGTGATTTACTCGCGTTTGCGGATTCGCTGAAATCCATCTATGACAGCGGCAAATATGTATTTCTTGACTACTTTGCGACGGATTTCCTGTACAGACAGAACGGTATGACATTGATCGATCATGCGAATCGGGACTTAATGGATGACAACGATCAAAAAGCAATCCTTCACCGACTTGCCGATGCATATGACGGTCTGTTTCCCGACATTTTTGAGGACGGAATGTCGGTATCGTATATGTTTTACAGAAATCTGAATCAATACAACAGTTCTGAAATGGAAGCTTTTTTGTCGGGAGATTTGACATTTTTCGCTTCTATGGGAAAATTCGGACACATTGATAATTTGGTGTATTTAAGTGCTCTCGGGACAAAAATTGCAGAAGCGGGAGAAACGCCGTATCTGACAAGTCTTCCCACCGCCGACGGTGGTGCATCTTCTCCTGTTGTGAACTGGTTTTTGCTCGTCAACGGAAAAACGGAGCATGCTGACGAAGCCAAATGCTTTATTGACAGTGCGGTCGGTATGGAATCCCAATATTTGATTTCTTCGCAACTTGGGATTACTGTGAACAATGATCTGATCGAATGTATGCGTGCGTACTACTGTGATGGTGTGCAGGATGCGAAATATCGGTTTGCAGACCACAAACTCCCAGAACAGGTGATATCCTATTTCTTTGACCAGATTGATTCGATGCAGCCCGGCGTTTATACCGACGTGCAGACCATGGGACATCTTTTCGGTGTCTTCCGTGAATATCTGACGGGAAGTGATTTTGATGTCGCTTATGACCATGCAAAAAACAATGTATCGTTTTATTTATCGGAATAAAAGCCGCATCATCGGTACACTTTTGATTTTACCGTATCTTCTCGGTGTTGCGATTCTGATTCTGTATCCGCTGTCACAAACCGTCGTGCAGTCGTTTATGGACACCATCGACGGCGGGCGGTTTGTCGGTATGCAGAATTATCTTGCCATGAAAGACAGCCGTGCGTTTCAGTCCGCCATTGGCAATTCAGCGATTTTCTATCTGATTTCCCTGCCGCTGATGGTTGTTTTACCGCTGATCGGTGCTGTGCTGTACACACAGAACAGACGGCTGGACGGACTGTTTCACCACACGGTGTTCCTCTCGATTCTGCTTCCGACAGCCGCGCTGATGCAGTTTGCGGATCTGTTGTTTTCCGAGGTCGGTATGCTCACAGAAAGCCTGTGTGCGCTGTTTGATCTGCCGATCGGATCGCTGTATGATACAACTCTTGCGCGACCTCTGCTGATACTCCTGTTTTTGTTTAAGTACGGCGGGTACAATGCGCTGGTGTATTATGCGGCGATCCGACAGATTCCCGAGGAACGGTATGAAAGTGCGAAAATAGACGGTGCGGGAACGCTCGCGTGCTTCCGTTATATCACGCTGCCTGCACTCCGCCCAGCCTTTCCGACCGTGCTTCTGCTGTCGGTTCTGAATTCCTACAAGGTATACCGCGAAGCCTTTCAGATCGGCGGGTATTATCCGCATGACAGTATTTATCTGATACAGCATTACATCCACAACAATTTTCTCAACATGAACTATACAAGACTTTGCTGTATTTCCGTGCTGTTGTTGTGTGTCGGTATCGGTGCGGCAATCATCTGCGGTATTCTGTATCGCGCGGGGGAACGTGCCAATGAAACATAACGTGTCTTCTGCCGTAACAGGTACAGTGGGTCTTCTGATCCTGCTTGTTCTGCTGTTCCCCTTGATCTGTACTGCCGCATTGTCCGTGTTTTCGCCGGTTGACCTCGGATTCTATTATTTTCACGGAAATGCCATTGACAGCTTGAAACTGATCCCCGACAATTTCACTCTTGCGCAGTATGCACAGGCACTGTTTTACAATACCGACTATACACGCGCGTTTACCAACTCGGTTTTGTATACCACGCTGACGGTACTGCTTTCCGCTGCTGTCGCACTTCCCGCCGCATATGCGCTGGTATTCTGTCGTCTGCGGTCACGGAAAATCATTTTGGTTCTGTTGTTTGCGATCATGGTTCTGCCGATTCAGGCAATCGAAATTCCGCAGTGGCTGATGATGCGCAAATGGGGATTGCTTGGCAGTGACGCATCGATCATTCTGACCGGGGTGATTGAGCCGTTTGATGTTCTTCTTCTGACGATTTTCTTTTCCGCAGTTCCCCGCGAAACGCTGGAAGCGGCGGCGGTGGACGGTGCGGGAATCCTCCGCACGATGGTCAGAATCGTCTTTCCGCAGGCAATGCACGGAATTGTGCTGATGTTTTTGTTGAAATTCATTCAGATCTGGAATATGACGGAACAGCCGGTATTGTTTTTGGATGACACCACGCATCAGCCGCTGTCGGTCCTGCTGTCGTCCCTTTGTGAAGCAGACGCCGCGTCTGCGTTTGGATTCAGCATGGTTTTCCTGCTGCCGCCGCTTCTGCTGTACGGTATGTTTGGTGACCGAACACAGCACGCGATTCCATACAGTATCCAAAAGTGAGGATTGAGCCATGAAACGTATCATAAAAATCGTTTGTCTTGTTATGGTTGTGCTGATTGCCGCCGCAGCGTATTTTTCAAGAACACTTGAGAATATGACGCTGACCGAAGTGGAGCTGGTCTCCCATCACACGGGAACCTTGACATTCAAGGATGAATCCTACATTCCCGAAATTGTTCGTATCCGCTGTGTCGGAGATATTGTGCTGGAGGACATTTATGTCGCCAGCGGTGAAAATGTCGTGGTCGGTGATCCGATTGCAAGCGTTTATCCGGCGGCTCTTGACCGAGCATTGGAGTCCGATGATCTGACGGCTGACGAGCGAAGCTGGTACACCGAAATTCGGGAAAACGGATACAAAATTACCGCTGACGCAGATGGTTTGGTGATCCATATTCCGCCAAATCCGGACGATGCGCTGACAGCGGAAGCTGTTCTCTATAAGTACATCCCCGCTGGTGTACCGCTCGAGATGACATGCAGCGAAGCCTATGATGTCATTGTTCCGATGCGAGTGCTCTTACCGACCGAGGAGGACGGAAAATATCTGATTTATTATGCAAATCCTTTGACTGGTCGCGGGGAAGCAGGACAGTATACGGTACTGATGCAAGAAGTTCGTGTCATAGCATCCGATGGGGAATATGCGGCACTCGATACTGTTGTTTGGGACGGACGGAAGATCATTGTTCCGTCGGAGGAGATGTTGTATCATCAGCAAAAGGTCAGGGGGAAGTAAGTCTTTCCCCTTGATTTTTCCCCTCAAACGTGCTATAATGAAGAAAACCACGGTCGAGGAGGAGCACCATGAACCTGAAAACCACCGAATTCAAACGCAAATTCTCCATGTCCATGTACAAAAACCTGCGCCTGTCCATGGCAGAAATGTCCTTTGCAAAGGATTTTGTCAATGACACGCGCGGGGACTTGTATCCGCTTCTGCATAAGGACGAGGGGACAGCAGAACATCTTGCAGACCACAGATACCATGTATCGGGCGGCACGGCAGCGCGGTATTTCTGTCAGTATTTCCCGTATGCGACCTATGAAGCGGTTGCCGTCGGTCAGAGATTCGGATTTGTGTTCCGCCTGCCGAACGCGGAAGTATCGGTTTGTCTGAAAGATGGGCAGGTCGTGTTCAGCGGAATCGGCGGATGTCAGTCGCATCCGATGCCCGAGCACGCTAGTGCCACGCTGATCGTCTCGCTTCGCCCGGGTTTCTTTGATATTTATACCCGTGTGGATAGCGGCGCGGTGTATGTGACAACGTTTGCCGATTCTGCTTTTGCGGATGCCAATGATGAGCGCCTGTTCACCGACGGCTATGCCGCATTGATCGTCGAAGACTGCACGGTAACTGCGGTTTCCTCGTACATTGAC
>JAZQWK010000029.1:0-5690 GCA_045632325.1 Eubacteriales bacterium | reverse complement strand
GGTTCCCGGTGTAATGACGATCCCAAGTGGATCTGTGACCGGCGTTGCGTCAGTGGGGAGCGTATCGGTATCCGCAGGATTCACCGTATCGGTGAACGGTGCACTCGTATCAACGGTGTCGGTGATTGCACCGCTGTCAGTCATAGCTGCACCGATGCCGCGAACGATCACACTGATCAGAAAAATCAGCAGTGCAAGGATGAGAACGCAAGCCGTACCGAGAATGATGCGGTTGCGGCGGATTTCTTTCTTTCTGCGGGCAATATAGGCTCTGCGCGCCGCGATCTGCTGTGGGGTCAGCGGCGGTCTTTGCGGATTCTGACCGTTTGACTGCCCATAGCCTTTTCCGCGGTTGTTTTGGTTCGGTGTTTGGTTCATATTGATTGATTCCTTATTTTTTATTATGTTTTGCGGCGTACGTTCAACCGGAAACGACACAAAAATGCGTTTCGGGCGGATTCGTGAATCGTCCCCCCAAGTATTGAGACACGCCATTATCGGTATTTCTATTATATTTTACCACCATTTACGTAAATTGTCAATATCTCACGAAAGAGGTTTCCCCAATGAAAAACAAGTATCAGCGTCTGATCTCCAATACCGCGATTCTCGGTATCGGTACGTTCTCCTCCAAATTGCTCGTCTTCCTCATGGTACGCTTCTATACCGCGTGCCTTTCTCCCGACGAATACGGCATTGCCGATATCATCACACAGACGGCGAATCTTTTGATTCCCCTGCTCTCCCTCGGCATTGCAGAGGCCGTGTTCCGCTTTGCACTCGACCGCGACGAGGATCCCGCACGGGTATTTACGACGGGATTGCTGACGGTACTCGGCGGCGGCGCAGTTTTTCTGTTCGTCGTACCGCTGTTCAATGCCTTTGATTTCTTCCACGGATACGGTTTCTTGATTTGGGCGTATACGTTCTTTTCGTGTCTTCACACGGTTGCCATTCAGTTCATGCGCGCGCGCGGACGGATGAAGCAGTTTGCGGGATACGGTATCCTTTCCACCGCTGTTACGATCATCCTCAATCTGATCTTTTTACTTGGCTTTGACATGGGCATTACGGGATACGTGCTCTCCGTTATCGTCTCCGACGCGCTTGTCACGGCGCTGCTGTTCTTCACGGAATCCCTTTGGAAGTACGTCAAGCCGTCGTCCCTGCAGCGTGCACACGTCGGACGGATGCTGCGCTTTGCCGTTCCGCTGATTCCGACGACAGTCTTCTGGTGGGCAACGAACGCCGCCGACCGCTATATGGTGCTCGGTATGATCGGAGAAGCAGCCAACGGACAGTACGCACTTGCATACAAGATCCCGACGCTGCTCATCCTGTTCTCGGGCATTTTCATCGAAGCGTGGCAGTTTTCCGCTGTCCGTGAGCGCGGCAACGAGGATCACTCCGAATTTTTTGAAAAGGTCTTTGATTCGTTCCAGGCACTCATGTTCATCGCGGGATGCGGGCTGACGGCATTTGCCAAAATCGCGGTCTACGTCATGGCAGACGACGTATCGTATTATCCCGCATGGCAGTACATTCCCGTGCTGTCGGTCGCAACGATCTTCTCCTCGCTCGTCACGTTCATGGGCTCGGTATATCTCGTTGAGAAAAAGAGCGTGCTTTCGTTCATTACGTCGATGATCGGCGCTATCATCAATCTCGTCCTGAATTTCCTGCTCATTCCGACGGCGCTCGGACCCAACGGTGCGGCAATTGCGACGTTTGCAAGCTATTTCATCGTCTTCATCATCCGTGCAATCAACGGTCAGAAGTATATCCGCTTTGAAATGCATCCCGTTAAACTGGCAATCAACACGACCATTGCCGGTGTGCAGGCGTTCTGCATGGTCGCCGAGACACCCGGCTGGATTTTCGTGCAGGTGATTGCACTTGCGCTCATCTTCGTCATCAACGCGCGTCCGATCATCGCGGGCATTTTGCAGGTGCTTCGCCGCCGTGCACGGTAATTGCCGCAATGAAATCATCAAAAAAACGAAGAAATAATAAGCGCCGACGCGACAACGCCGAACATTTCGGCAAATTCGTGATCGTCGCGCTGCTTCTGCTCGCGCTATATATTTACGATTTTAACAGCCGATACACGGGAACATCACAAATGGGAGAGGGAGCACCCGACCCTGCATCCTCTGCGATCGTGCACTTCATCGACGTCGGACAGGCAGACGCAGCCTGTATCGTTCTTCCGAGCGGCGAGGTGCTTCTGATTGATGCAGGCAGCAACGACTCGGAGGATTATCTGTTGTCCTACCTTGCAAAATACGGCATCCGACGCATCCATTACGCGATCTTCACACATCCGCACGAGGATCACATCGGTGGTGCGGATGCGGTTTTCAATGCCTGCAGGATCGATCACGTAATCCTTCCTGCAGCAGTTACGACGACCTCGACCTACCAGATTCTGCTTGACTGCATTGCAAAAGAAGGCAGCACCCTTCGCTATGCCGCTCCGGGTGATACGTATATCCTCGAAGACGCATCGTTCACACTGCTCGGACCTGTTTCCACCGAGGAAGAAAACCTCAACAATGCCAGCATTATCATATCCTTTACCTACGGCGAAACGACGTTTTTATTCACGGGAGACGCAGAAGAATCCGCAGAAACGGCAGCACTTTTCCGAGATCCGACCGCGCTTGACGCTGACGTGCTGAAGGTCGGTCATCACGGATCCTCGACGTCATCCTCGGAACTGTTTTTGGCGGCGGTATCGCCGGACGTTGCCGTCATCAGCTGCGGTGCGCTCAACGAGTACGGACATCCGCATAAGGAAGTCTTGTCACGCCTTTCCCGTTTCACCGAGCATATCTTCCGCACGGATCTTCTCGGCTCCATTCGCGTGTATTCGGACGGAGAGGTACTTTGGGTCCAGAGTGATAAATAAAGAGAAATAAGAAATTGATGATATAAAAAGAAGAAATACCTGACTCGAAGTTCTAAAAGTCATGTATTTCTTCTTTATTTTAATATCGATTGATCGGAATCTCGCCGTCGTCCTCGCCTTTTTCGATCTTTTTGATCTCCATATCGTAGCTGTAGGTATCATTGACGCGGACGGTAACGGTATCGCCGACGCGGTGCCCCATCAAGGCGCGCCCGATCGGGGATTCCTTGGAGATAATACCCGCAAGGGCGTTGACGCGAACGGTGGTGACGATCTTAAACGTCTGATCCTCCTCGTCCTCCGGAATATAGACGGTAACGAGATCGAACAGCCCTACGGAATCGTCGTCTCCGCTCTTTTCCACGACGATCGCCGTATCGATCATCTGCTGTAAATAGCGGATGCGGCTCTCGTTGCGGTTTTTCTCCTGCTTTGCGGCTTTGTATTCGTAGTTTTCACTGAGGTCGCCGTATTCGCGGGTACGTTTGACCTCTGCCATCAACTGGGGACGGAGCACCTTTGTGCGGTGCTCGATTTCGTCCTTCATTTTTTGGATATCACCGGGGGTTAATTCGTCGTGCATGAGGACACCTTTATTTTGCAGGAACCGTCACACCGCGGGCAGACAGGATGCTCTTTGCAGCCTCGATCTTGACGCACAGTGCAAACAGGCGAGCGGCAATTTCAAGGTCGTTCAGAGGCGGATACGACGGCGCAATACGGATGTTGGTGTCATTGGGATCAATGCCGTGGGGGTAGGTCGCACCTGCCGCAGTCATGACGACGCCTGCCTTCTTGCAGCGGGCGACGATCGCCTTTGCGCAGCCCGGCAGAGAGTCAAAGGAAATGAAGTAACCGCCGCGGGGATTCGTCCACGAGCCGATACCGAGTCCACCCAGCTCTTCTTCCAGAATGTGTTCAACAAGCTCGAACTTCGGGCGCAGAATATCTGCGTGACGGCGCATATGCTCGATCATACCGTGGATGTCGCCGAAATAGCGAACGTGGCGCAGCTGATTGACCTTATCGTGACCGATGGTCTGCATGGACAGCTGATGACGGATATCTTCAAGGTTATTATGAGACGTTGCAAGAGCAGCAATACCGGAGCCGGGAATACTGATCTTGGAGGTAGACGCAAACTTGTAAACGAGGTCGGGGTTGCCCGCACGCTTACATTCTGCGAGGATTTCAATCAGATGATCCTGATCGTCGTCGTAGAGGTGATGGATCGTATAGGCGTTATCCCAGTAAATGCGGAAATCCTTTGCCGCAGGCTCGAGACGCGCAAAGCGGCGTACGGTCAGGTCGGAGTAGGAATAGCCCTGCGGGTTGGAATACTTCGGTACGCACCAAATACCCTTGATAGACGCATCCTCGGCAACCAGGCGCTCGATCATGTCCATATCGGGTCCGTCTTCGGTCATCGGAACGGGAATCATTTCAATGCCGAAATACTCGGTGATCGCAAAGTGGCGGTCATAACCGGGTACGGGGCACAGGAATTTGACGGAATCGAGCTTACACCACGGAGTGGAGCCCATAACGCCGTGCGTAACGGAACGGGAGATCGTGTCGTACATGATATTGAGGGAGGAGTTGCCGTAGATGAGGATGTTATCGGGATTGACCTCCATCATATCGCCCATCAGCTCTTTGGCTTCCTTGATGCCGTCGAGCACACCGTAATTGCGGCAGTCGGTACCGTCCTCACAAAGCAGGTCGGAGTCGGAGGACAATACGTCCATCATACCCATCGACAGATTGAGCTGTTCTACGCACGGCTTGCCGCGTGCCATGTTCAGCTGTAAATCCTTTGCCTGATATTCCTTGTACTGTGCAAGCAGCGCCTGCAGATGCTCGGTCAGTTCCTCGCTTGTAAATTCCTGATATGCCTTCATCGGGGTGATCCTTTCTATCCTGTTTCGTGCCGTGATCCGACCGCGTCCGGCTGCAGTTCTTTGCAGGATTTCTGACGTTCGGCTTCACAAACACGCAGTAATTCTTTCATAACAGCAATATTATACCACTCAATATCGGATTTGTCAAGCAGAATATGCATAATGAGGAAATTATTCCTGCATTTTTTATCAGAAATAAAACACATTTGATTTTTTTTGCTTGACAAATTGCCGAAAATGCTATATAATGTAGAAAATGCACATCACCACAGGAGAATCATATGGAAAACAAGAAAGTATACGGTGTGATGCTCATCGGCTGCGGACACATCGGCAAACAGCATATTGAGGATATTTACTACCGCGATAACGTCCGTGTCGTTGCCTGCGTGGACTATAACGTCGATACCGCACGCCAGTTTGCGCGTCGCTACGGCAGTGAATCCGATGCCAAATACGGCACCGGTTACAAGGAGTTCCTTTCCCTGCCCGATCTTGACATCGTTATCATTGCAACGTACGCGGAAACGCATCTGCCCATCACGCGCGATTGTATTGCAGCGGGCAAGCACGTTCTTTGCGAAAAACCCATCGCTCCGACGATTGCGGAGGCGGAGGAATTCTGCCGCGTCGTCCGCGCATCGTCCTCCAAGGTTCTGATCGCGCACATTCTCCGTCACAACCAAACCTATGCAAAGGCGGCAGAAATGATTCGTGCAGGAATGCTCGGTGACATTCGTCTGATCCGTATGGTACAGAACCACCATATCATGAACAAGGAACGCTATATGCGCCTGCTTGAGGATTGCTCCCCCATCGTTGACTGCGGCGTGCACTACGTGGACGTCATCCGCTGGTTCACGGGGCTGGAGGTCGTC
>JAZQWK010000028.1:0-2360 GCA_045632325.1 Eubacteriales bacterium | reverse complement strand
TCCGGCTATGACAGCGCGCGCCGCGGTATCCCCCCTGCACCGTATTTCCTTGATAACGTCCGCCGCCTGAAAACAGAAACCGCACTTCCTTTGATCGCCGTCGGCGGTATCCGCACAAGCGACGATATGGATGCGCTGTTTGATGCGGGTGCTATCGCGGTTTCGATGTCACGACCGTTTCTGCAGAACCCCGACGTTGTCAGTGTCCTTGAAAACGGCGGAAAATCGGGCTGTACGGGTTGCTGCTCGTGCTTCAATCCGCTTGATATAACCAAAGACCCGATCATCCGATGCCCGTTCCGTGCAAAGAAGGGAGAATAATCATGGCATTTGTCTTTACCCGAACACCGCTTGAGGAAGCGCTTCTGCCGCAGATCGCACACGCCTTGAAAACACGCATCGATTCCCTCTCGCGGCTGAAATATCCCGCCATGTGGGAGCAAGCCGACCGCGCCGCCGCAAAGGACACACCCGAGAAAAAGGCATCCCGCGAGAAAGCCGCCGCTGTCCGCTACCGTCTGTGGGGTGTTGTGTTCACTGCGCTCGGTATTTTCCTCGTTGTTCCGGGGATCATGGAACCGGGGAAGCTGACCGTTCCGCTGATCGTCGGTGCGCTTGCCTTGCTGATGGGATTGAAACGACTCTTCGGAAAGTACGTTTCCTCGGAGAAAAAAATGATGCAGCGATATGAAGCATCTGCGCGACAGCTGATGACCTCGCTGAACCGCGCACAGCAATCCGGTGCGCCGACGCTGACCTTTGACGAGGAAGCCATGACAATGACCACGCCGAACGGCTCGGAGGAGGTCGTTTTGTACACCGCGATGGAATACGTCATTGAGGAAGAAGATCTGATTCTCATCACGTTCGGCACCAAAATCACCGTTATCCGTCAGACGGGGATCATCGAGGGAGATATTGCGGAATTTCTGTCGTTTATGGAGGATAAGACGACGGTTCTATATCAAGCATCAATCAAATAAGATAAAATTTCAGCACCGCCTGCGAGATATATCCTCACAGGCGGTGCCGTTTTCTATTCAAAAATCGTAACCTTCAAAGCAGTAGAGATTGCCGTAGCTCCAATTGTAGTCGCTTCCTTTGTGTCTGTCAAAGGTCAGCCAATAATAGCGTGTGCGCGTTCCCTGTTTGACGGGGATGACCGTACCCCAGCCGCGGAAGCCGCCGTCGGGGAAGTTGAACTTCGCTTCGGTCATACCGTCCGCATCATAAATGCGATAATTGGAGGTCAGATTGAAGTCGTTGCCGCAGACGAAATGCGTTTTGCCGTCAATATGGACGAACGAACCGCCCGTTTCCGCACCCGGCAGACCGCGTCCAATCAGCGTATAGCCGTCAAAGGGCTTGTCGGAGGAGAAGAACGCATAACGATACTTGCCGCCGTTTTCGGGGTCGGAGCGGCAGATTGCCATCATCCAGCGGTTCTGTGCGGCGTCAAAGAAGAAATCGGGGTCTTCGTCCGCACCGAAACCGAGGAAATCCCAATGGTTGTCACCCTCTGTTCCCTTGGGCATCAAAGTAATATCAACCACATTGACACCGTGGCGCACGTCGCCCTCAAAAGACGCGTGGCCGAGGATATGACCGTGGGAAAACGCGCAGACCCACAGCAGCCACTGCTTCTGCTCGCGGTGGTAAAGCAGAGACGCCGCAACGTCACCGCACCATTTTCCGTCGCCGCTGTTGTAAAAGAGCGCACCCGTTAAAGCAAACTCCGCAGTTCCGGGTACCCATGAGAAGATTCCCTGGAACATCTCCGCCTGCATACGAATGGACGCGGTCAGATAAATCTTGCCGCCGTCGACCATGACGGAGCCATCTTCATAGCGAATCGGACGAATGTCGGCAATCGAAACGCCATTGTCAATGTACGAGGAAACCGCAGTTACCGTGCAGTCTTCGACGATCAATGCGGCATAGCCGTCGGTGAACAGGCGCTCATCATTGGCATCCGCAAAAGCGGAATCGGCAAACGTCGTCACATATACCGCACCTTGATCGATGCGAGTGTAGATATCAAAGAATCCCGGGCGAAGTGAGACGATCAGCGTGGCACTAGCGTGCTCGGGCATCGGATGCGACTGACATCCGCCGATTCCGCTGAACACGACCTGCCCGTCTGTCAGACAAACCGATGCTTCCGCGTTCGGCAGTCGGAACACAAAACCGAAACGCTCACCGACCGCTGTCACCTCATACGTCGCAAACGGAAAATACTGGCAGAAATACCGCGCTGCCGTGCCGCCCGATACATGGTATCTGTGGTCTGCAAGATGTTCTGCTGTCCCCTCGTCCTTATGCAGAAGCGGATACAAGTCCCCGCGCGTGTCATTGACAAA
>JAZQWK010000027.1:0-8392 GCA_045632325.1 Eubacteriales bacterium | reverse complement strand
CGAGGCGGATATCGTTTCTCATGAGGGACTCCTTATATCATCAATAATTTTCGTGAAACGCTTCGTAAAGTTCCTCTAACTTTTTTTCGGCTCCGCGGCGCAGTTTTTCCACCTTGGAGACGTAATCGGACGATTGCGCCGTGACGAGATCACGGTAAACCATGCCGACACCGTTCAGCGCGTAATTATACGCATAAATGAAATTGGTGGTGATCGTGTCGTGGATCAGATCGATCATCTGCGACGAAATATCGTCTCGGGAATACTTGATCTTCATTGCGGTTTCGTACCAAACGGGCGTGACGGAGCGGTACGTTTCGGCGTTCAACGCTTCCAGAAGCGCACCTGCCATATCCGTATTCGCGGAATTGCCGTTCAGCGCACCGATCGACGTTGCGTCGTGGACGAGAGAACGGTATTGCTCCTGTTCCTCGTCGAATTTCGGATACGGAATCATGCCGAAGTCCTGTTCCATGTCGCGCAGATATTTTGCGCCGCTCAGATGAGCACACCAGAACATCGAACGTCCTTCGACGAAGACGTTGATTGCATCGTTGGAAGAATCCACGCCTGTGAAGCTGCCGGGCTGCCAGAAGAATTCGGCAAGGCGCTCTGCAAGGATGACGGCGTCATCCTGCTGCAGCGTCAGTGCTATGCCGTCCTCATCGGTGCGGCGGCAGAACTCGATATCCGTGCTGTAGACGAACGGGTCAACCGTTCCCGTCGTGCGGTATGCGATATAACCGAGCATATCGTCGGCGTCGGTTTTGCCGTTGTTGTTGAGATCGGTATAGCTGTCGCGGACGATTGATGCCATTTTCTCATAAGTCCACGTACCGTCAAGCACGGCGGTATACAATCCGTCGGCATCATCGGCATACGTTTGGTACAACGCTTTGTTGTAATAGACCGTATGCGCGTACATGAGCGTGCGGATGAAGTAATCGCCGACTGCAAAATAGCGGGAATCATTGCCCAGCTCCAACTCGGACATATAATTTTCCCACCACCACGGACGGGAAAAATCGACGTGCTCCAAATCGTACAAATTGTAAAGACCACCCTTGGCAATCAGCGGCGCCAGCTCGTACTGATAAGCAACGAACAGATCGTATTCCGTGTCACCTGCCATCAAAAGGGAAGAAATCTTGGAAATACTGCCGTTTGGCTGGGAGATCTGATCGAGCTTGACGTTCAGACGTTCCTCCACTGCAAGATTGCGTGCGACGACGGCGTCGTTGACGATATCACCGGCGGCATCCTCGAGACCTGCGGCGTATTTTGCCGCTTCTTCATAGGCGTACACACAGAACCGCCGTCCGTTATAGTCAAGATCATCGGGCAGAGAATCGGACAGCAGGGCGGTATCTGCTGCAGCGGTTTCGGTCTCCGTCTGTACGGTGTCAGCGGTGGATTCCGTGATCGCCGGGGATTCATCGACTCCCGCGCAGGAGGCAAGCAGCAGAGCCGCCGTCAGTAGTGACAGGATTTTTTCGTATTTCATGGTTTGATTACAGCTTCAAAAGCTTCTCCGCATTGCCGCGTGCGATCTTATAATACACGGTTTCGGAAATTGCGCCGTCTGCGCGCAGACCGTCCATGAAATCGCGGAATTCAAACGGATGGGTGTTGGACGGTGCACAGATGTCACAGCCCCACATCAGGCGATCCTGGAACTCTTCCATAAACTTGACCGCGTATTCGGGGTCACGGCGCATGGAGTTCATACCGGAGCCTGCGGAGTAGTCGCAGTAGAGGTTATCGTATGTACGGAGCAGACGCGCAAGGGTACCGTCCGTGACCTTACCCTTGGGGTAGCCGTTGCGTTCTTCGACGGTCAGATCGGCGGAGATCTCTGCCCAGAACGGCTGGGAGTGACCGATGAACTTCAGGCGCGGATGCTTCTTGATCATCGATTCAAGGCGCGGCAGGTGCAGGTCGTCAACGATGCCGTACTGGTGACCGAGATAGGGAGAAATGTGGAACAGCACGGGCATATCACATTCCTCAAGATGGTGGAACAGGTTGTCCATAAACGGGTCGTCTGCATACATATTGGCGGTCAGCTCACCGAGACCTCTTGCACCGAGGTTCTTGTAGTGCATGAGCAGATAGGACAGGTCAGCCGTCGGCGTGTTGTCCATCTGTCTTGGGTCGACGTTGCAGAACCAGACGAAGCGGTCGGGATGCTCGTCGGCGATGACCTTGTACGATTCGGGCGTGGAGGTAAACAGCATCGAGGTCGGGCAGTTGATCGGCAGAAGGACACCGTATTCGATATCGAGCTTGTCGTACATAGCAATCAGCTGTTCCGCAGACGGATAGGTCTCACCGTTGTAACGGGCCTTCGGGGTCAGCGTCGGATAAGCGGATACGTGGGCGTGCATGTCAATTTTGCGGATGGTTTCCATGGGAGTGCTCCTTTCAGGTTGATGATATGGATGGAATGTAAAGTTACAATGGAAAACACTGTCATGCAGTGCTGCTTTGCTTTAGTATACCACAATCCGGGAGCGATTGCAACAGGCTGTGAAAAATTTTTGAAGCAATGTGGTATGGATTGTATGGGATTCTTGACAACGGAAGTCAGTTATGATATACTGTAGGAAAAATACAGCAGTTTCAATAGAAAGGAACACATTGATATGAAGATGCGCAATCTCACTGCCGCACTGCTGGCGATTCTGACCTTATCTCAAATCTCGTGCGGAGGCGGAGCAGCGGTTGAAACCGCAGCCGTCACGGATGCAAAAGCGGAAACCGAAACGGCTGCCGCTGAAACCGAGGATCCGTACAAGCCCAATCTGCCCGAAACGGATTTCGGCGGAAAGGAATTTCGGATACTGACGTGGAATCGAGACACGGACCCGCTGGTCGTGGACTTTGCTGCCGATGCGGAGACGGGTGACCCTGTTTTGGATGCGGTATATCTCCGCAACACGAAAATTGAAGAACAGTACAACGTCGATCTGGTCATTGACGAACGCAGCCGCGGTGATTTTTACGGTGCTGCCTACAATGCCATTGCGGCACAGGACGATCTTTGGGAATTGATCGATTCCAGCATCGATGAAATGAACAAATTGACCCAAAGCAAGGGTCTTTACGACTTGACGGGACTGGAGTATCTTGATCTGACGCAGACATGGTGGGATCAGAACTACATTGAGGATATGTCCATCGGCGGTCGTCTGTATACCATCCTCGGCGACGTCAACGTTTTTGACGATACGCAGACCATTGGTTTGATCTATAACAAAAAGATTGCACAGCAATTCGATATCGACAATCTGTACGAGCTTGTCTGGGACGGTACGTGGACGATCGACAAGCTCCACGAATACGTCAAGCTTGCCGCAGCGGACGTCGACGGTGACGGTGATATGGATGAGCACGACCGTTGGGGTATGATCGCAGAGCGTGCGATGCTGTATTTCCAGATGCTTGGAACAGGCGGACGCGTTGCGCAGAATGACGCTGACGGATATCCGTATCTGACGCTGAACACGGAGCGCAACAGCAATGCGCTGGAAAAAGGACATACGCTGTTCCGGGAGAAGAACCTCGTGATGCTGTCGGAGGATTGGTCTCATCTTGGCTCGAACGTCGTCGTTGACGCACTGATCCCGATGTTCAAAAACGACCAGAGTTTGTTCTATTTTGCAATGGTCGGCTGGGGCTATGCGCAGCTGCGTGATATGGAATCTGCGTTTGGTATTCTGCCTGTTCCGAAGCTTGACGAAGCTCAGGATCGGTATTATAACGGTGTCAGCCAGTATTGGGCAACGACGCTCGGTATTCCCGTGACCTGTCCCGACCCGAATACGTCGGCGTTTGTGCTGGAAGCGATGTCTGCGGCATCCGTGCAGACCGTGACGAAGACGTATAACGAGGTCGTCTTCAACAGCAAGGGTATGCGAGATGAAGAATCGGTAGAGATCATGGATCTGATCAAAAATTCGCGCGTGTACGACGTCGGTTATTTCAACAACTGGGGTTCCATTCAGGATCAGCTGAAAAACATTCTCAACGACAATCCTCTGCAGTTTGCTTCCTCTTACGCCAAGTGGGAAAAAATTATGACGAAGGCGATGGAAAAAACGATTGCACTGTATGAGGAAACGGTAGAATAATCAATGAAACATATCATTCATACAACCGACTGTTTTCATCCGCACAACGATCCCGACGACCATTTTGATCTGGCGCTTCAGTATGCGCTGGCGGCATCGGGAGACAGCTCCCTTGACGGCGTTATCATCGACCATCCCGCGCGTTCGCAGGGCGGTCCGTATGCGCCGGCGGTCAATGCCTGTGCACAGCTTGGCATGATGGCGGGTGTTACCGTTCCCGTGACGGTCGGTGCGGCGGTCGGATGCCGATCGGTCGGCGACACGCTTGCCGATCTCGGTGTTGACGGAACGCGCGGTGCCGATGAAATCATCCGTATTCTGCGCCGCAATCCTGCCAAAACAGCACTCGTCATGGTTGGGGAAGCTTCCGACATTGCCGCCGCGGTATCGGCAGAACCGGCGTTGTTTGCCGAGAAATGTGCCGGTATCTATATGGTTGCAGGTACTGCCGCCCATCCCGACGGGGTGGAGCGCGAATGGAACGTCGTCTGCGGCAGAGCGTCGTACATCACGGTCATGCGCGCGCAGTGTCCCGTATACTGGTGTCCGTGCTTTCAGGTGCTCGGCGACGGCGCAGACTACTTCGGGGAGCACAACTTCGGCGAGAACTGCGGAATGTTTTTGGAGGAGCAGGCACCGCTGTTCGATGCGACCTCCCCGCGTCTCCGTGCGTTTTTCTCCTATATGTTTGAAAAAAGCACCGATCCGCTGTGGCTCGATGCGCTGGACAAAACCGTGCTGTCGGACGAATACAACGTCCAATATACATCCGCGCGCCGCTTCTACTCCACAACAGCAATTCTTCATGCCGCAGGTTTGTCGGCGATGGCAGACGGAACGTGCGTCCCCGCCGAGGACAGCCGCGCGGTCTTCTCCTATGACCCGATCACCGCTGTTTGTGACGATGACGGCGTCATGAAGTGGCAATATGCCGCGGAAGTGGATCCTATATCGCCGCGTTATATCCTGCGTGTGCGCGATGTCACAGCGTACGGACAGGCGATGATGGCGGTGATGGCACGGCTGTACCGGAATCTGCGGTAAACAAAATATGACGAAAAAGAAGAAGCATCCAATCGCGGACGCTTCTTCTCATTTTATATTTACTTGACGTCGTACTTGTCGATGAGGTTGTGCATATTGACGCACAGCTCGGGCAGAGCAACGCTTCTTCCGCACTCGAATGCGAGGTAGCGGTTGTAGCCTGCATCGCGGATCGCGCGGAAGACGTTGTCGTAGTTGATCTCGCCCGTGCCGGGTTCGCGTCTGCCGGGGTTGTCACCGATATGGAAGTGACCGATCAGATCGATGTTCTCGGTCGCATTGCGGATGACGTTGCCCTCGGAGATCTGCTGGTGGTAGATATCAAAGAGGATCTTGCAGTTCGGGGAATCGACCGCCTTGATCATCTTGACAGCCTGTTCGGTCGTGACCAGATAGAAGCCCATGTGGTTGACGAGGATGTTGAGCGGCTCGAGCACGATCATGATGCCTTCTTCCTCGGCGATGTGGGAGAGCTCCTTGAGCGTCTTGACACAGGTATCGAACTGTTCTTCGTCGGAAACGTCATAGCGGCGGTTGCCGACGGTTGCGCAGATGTTGGGGACGTTCATCTTCTTTGCTGCCGCAACGGATTCGCGGAAGGATGCGATGAAAATATCGCGGGTATCCTCATAAACCATACCGTGCGTCCAAGCCATCTGTTCTGCGTATTCCGGATGCTCCTTGGACTGGATGACGATACAGGTCGAGGTGACACCGTTGTCGTCGAGCGTTGCGCGTGCGCGGTCTAAATCGAGATGGTTCCATCCGAGCTGTTCGACCGCAGAGAAACCGTACTTTGCACCGAGCCGTACGTTTTCATACCAGTCGCCGCCGAACCATCCGCCTGCTGCTGAAAATTTCATGATAATTGTCTCCTTTCGGATCATTAAATTTGTTGAAAGTATTATATCACGAACGGGTGAGAAATGCAAGATATAATGAGAAATTAGGAAATAGAATTTGGAAGTTAGAATGGGGACGATCCTCTCTGTTTGCAGAAGTTGGGTGCTCCCTTGCCTGCGAGGAAAAATCGTCGGAAATAATTTCTCATTTCTAATTTCTAATTTCCAATTTTGTCTACCCATTCATCTTCGCATTGCCGACAAATCCCGCGTCGGGATACAGTTCACACTCGGCAAACAAACTCTCCGCCGCAGCGCGGAATTCTGCCAGCGTGTTTGCTTTGCGCAGACGGCGTCGGTGGGATTCTGCATCGGCAAAGAGGATGATCCAGTAGGCAAACAGCTCCTTCATGCGGAACAGGACGTGGCGCTCACCCGACAGGCGGGAAACGGCATCCTCGCGCAGTGCCTCGTAAAAGGCGTAAATTCGTTTTTTGTCGGTCGGCGGGACGGCTTCTCCTGTGAAATGCGCACGTCCCTGGGCAAAGAGCATCGGGTTGGAGACAGCACCGCGTCCGAGCATGACCGCGTATGGCTTGTGACCGAGCGCGGCGGTGACGTCGGCGATGTCGGACACGGTGAACAGATCGCCGTTGACGCAGAGAGGCAGGGTGGTGTTTTGATCGGTATAGACGGTCATGTCGGTGTGAACGTCGCCTTTGTACATTTCTTTTCTTACGCGCGGATGGAGGATCAGCTCCGAGATCGGATAGCGGTTATAAACGGGCAGAATGTCGTAGAACTCGTCGGGGGTAAAGACGCCCAATCTCGTTTTAACGGACAGCGTCATGCCGCCGCCGTGCGGGGAAAAGAGCAGATCGGAGAACACCGCGTCAAAGAAGCGATCGAGTGCGTCGGGGTCGGAAAGGAATCCCGAGCCGCGTCCGCGTGCGGTAACCGTTCCCGACGGACATCCGAGATTGAAGTTGACCGTGCGGTAACCCATATCATAAAGCACGCGCGCACCGAGCAAAAACGTCTCGGGTGTGTTGCTCATGATCTGCGGGATCAGCGTCATATCGGGATTGTTTGCTGGGAGAACGGCGTTTCTGTCACGGTCGGTGATCGGGGTATCTTGCGTCGGAGTGAAAAACGGAGCGAAATACGCGTCTGGTGCGCTGTCGGAAAACAGCTTTGCGTGGATGGCGCGGAAGTGTCGGTCGGTTACGCCTTCCAGCGGCGCGAAGTAGAATTTTGGGGTGTTGTCGGTCATGGTAAATCCTTTGATAGTATGAGAAATGAGGAATTGATCGCGGTTGAGGATGAGGTTTTGGCGGGTGGGCACTGCGGCATAGCCGTCGCAGCGTCTGCGTCATCAACATCTGTCACCCAATCTTTGCAAACCATCGAAACGTCATCGGCCATACGATGCCTGCGGCGGCGACGGTGAGAAAATACCGCAGAAAATCCGCCGGCATCTGCGGAAGAAACAGAGCAAACAAGGGCTTGAGTGCGGCCTTGACGGCGAGGATGAGCGCGATGCCGAGCACGGCTTTCAAAATTTGTCCCGCAAGCGGTGCGCGGGTATCAAAATGCAGGTATTTTGCATCGACAAACGCGGTCAGAAGCATGGCGGCTGCGGCGCCGAGGAGCTTGCAGGTGTTTTCCGCTGCATGGAGCAGATGCTCGTGTGCGTCCACGGGAAATGAAAAGCAGGTGAAGTACACGAGTGCGACGATGCCCAGCAGAACGGCGGGGGTCATCATCAAAACAAGCGCAGACAGCGACGTTTTGGCGCGGCGGTAAAGCGGATAAAACAGGAAAATCAGCAATACGGCAAGCACGATCGAGACGCCGACGTCCCACGGCGTATGCACACCGAGGTACATTCTGGAAATCGGTACGCAGACGACGGCAAAGATACAGAGGATGCGCACCCATCGTTCCCGCCGTGTCAGAGCAAGACCGCCCCAGATGCCGACGGCATTCTGCGTATGTCCTGACGGAAACGAATATCCCGTTGCCGCCGCACGCGCGTTTTCGACGATGGTGAACGCGGGATCCAGCTCCCACGGACGCGGGATGCGGAACGTCATTTTGAGCATCTGATTGCACATCGTACCGGAAAAGCCGATGGCGGCGAGATAGTATCCCGCGGTTTTGTCAACGCACCAGAAGACGATGAGAACCGCGGCAATAAATGCGATCTCATCCCCAAGATACGTTACGGCGGAAAAAAAGAGGTCGGCGGGGAGTGTACGGATGGATTCTAACAAATATAAGAGCTGCAATGGAGAGCCTCGCTTTCGTTGAAACGATCAAACAAGCTGCATTTTGATTACGCGGAAGTCGTTTCGTCGGAGACGGCTTTTT
>JAZQWK010000026.1:0-1902 GCA_045632325.1 Eubacteriales bacterium | reverse complement strand
TGATCTTCAAACTTCGGCCAAAGAACACCGGGCATGTCGAGCAGATCAAGCCCGACCTGCGTCGTGACCCACTGCTTGGTCAGCGTGACACCGGGACGGTTTTCGACCTTTGCCTTTTTACCGCCGGAAATTTTATTGATGAGTGAGGATTTGCCGACGTTGGGAATACCGACGATCATCGCCTTCAGCGAGCGTCCCGTCATACCCTTGGCATCGTACCGCTCACGCTTTTCCGCGAGCATTTCCTCTACCGCCTGTGCAAGACGGTCCATGCCGAAGCCCGTGACACAGTCGGTAAACACCGCACGTCTGCCGCAGGACTTATAGTAATCCATCCAGATGCGTCCCGCCTCGGGGTCTGCAAGAGAGGATTTTGAGAGAATGGTCAATACCGGCTTCTGACCGACAAGACGGCGCAGCTCGGGATTTTTCGAGCTGTACGGAATGCGCGCGTCGAGAACCTCAATAACGAGGTCCACCTGCGGCAGATTTTCCGTGATCAGACGTCTGGTTTTCGCCATATGGCCGGGAAACCATTGGATAATATCAGATGGCATAATGATTCCTTTCTTGTTTTCTCAATCGATGATGCCGAACGTATCAAACGGCATGATCCGCATCAGCACTTTGCCGAGAACGAACCGTGTGTCGACCTGTCCGATGCGGTTGTCGCGGCTGTCGGTGGAATGATTGCGATTATCGCCCATGACGAAAATTTTTCCTTCTTCTACCGTCATCGGGAAGGCATAGTCGGAGCCGTTCATATAGCGTCCCGCTTCAAAATTGATATACGGCTCCTCGATCGCTTCACCGTCTACGTAGACGATCCAGTTCTGAAAATCGATATCGACCGTCTGACCTTCTGTCGCGATGACGCGCTTGACGATGGCTTCGTTGCCGAGAATCGTATTGGATTGGAACACGATGACGTCTCCCGCCTGCGGTTCGTAGAACAAGTCGGAGACAAGCAGAACTTCCTTATCGTAAAGCGTCTTCTCCATCGACGGACCGGAAACGACCGCAATGCGGCAGATAAACGTAAAGAGAATGATGACGATCGAAACCGAGTAAGCAAACAGCTCGACCCATTCAAACAGCTCCTTCGCCGCTGATTGGGTTCGCTGTGCCGCTTCTTCCTCGGGTGTCAGAAGTTCTTCCTCGTCGTCCGTCTCCTCTGCCTGTCTCAGCGGATTTTCGTAATCCTTTTCATTCATATCCTGATTTTGCATAAATAGACCATAACTTTCGCGCAGCGAAAGGTTCCTTTCTTGTGGAATTGGGGCTGTTTTTGCGAAGCAAAATCGTTGTTGTAAGACAACGAAAGCCTCAAAACACAGATTGAAAATTTATCTTCAATCTTATCTCCTGTTTTTATAAAAATGTGCGCATCAGATCATAGCCGTGTGCAAGATACTGTCCCTTTGCCGCCGCAGCTGCTTCCGAGAAGACCTCTGCACCGTCGCACGGCTGCTCTTTTTTCCAGATCAGATACGGAACGGGATCAATGGTATGGGTACGGCGGACGATCGGCGTGGGATGGTCGGGCAGAACCATCACGTGGAAGTCCTCACCCGTTTCCGTCAGATAGTCAAATACCGGCGAGAGAATCAGCTGATCGATCTTTTCAATGGAAATGACCTTGTTTTCCGTCTCCGCACGGTGTCCGCATTCGTCGGGACCTTCGACGTGGATGTAAACGTAGTCGTAGCCGTCGCGGAACGCGTTGATTGCGGCGTCCGCCTTGCCCTTGTAATTGGTATGTACGTTGCCGGTTGCGCCCTCGACGTCGATGGACTTCATACCGGCACAGATGCCGATGCCCTTGATCAAGTCAACGGCAGAAATGACCGCACCGCGCAGACCCCACTTCTCGTTGAAATCGGGCAGCTGCGGCTTCTTGCC
>JAZQWK010000025.1:0-3697 GCA_045632325.1 Eubacteriales bacterium | reverse complement strand
AGAAACAGCACACCGATGACAGGCACAAGAACGGTATACAGGCTCGTGATAAAGCCCGCTTTTCCGGCACTCTGCGTCAGCTCGACACCCCACTGCTGGAGCAGAGACGCGACAAACAGCGCGGTACCGCCAGCCAAGGACGCAAGCACCGTCTGACGGCAGCAGTCTCTGTCCATCGGTGTTTTGCGGGCGAAAATCAGCACCACGGGAATGAGTGACAGCGCACCAAGTGCAAAGCGTACGCCGTTGAACGTCATTGCACCGACATGATCGGCACCGACGCGCTGGGCAACGAACGCAAAACCCCAGATTATCGCGGTCATCAGAAGTAAAATATTGGATTTCAATTTTGTATGATTCATGATTGTCCTCAAGTGATTACCAGATTACAGTTTCCCCGGACTCCTGATACGGAAGCTCGGTATATTGATAGTCAACCGAAAGTGCGCCGTCCGCCTCACCGAGTGTAATGGCAAGCGAGCCGAGCAATTCGGACAGATGATAGTCGTGCGTGGACGTTTTGAGTCCGTAGGACAAACGGATACCGTCATAGACGATACTCGTTGCAATGTTATGCTGATGCGCAAAGAACATTCCCGTCACGCCATGCGTTTTTGCAAGATCCCAGAACGCGCCGCCGGTATCAAGTCCGACAAACGCTTCATACGAAACACCCGTGTCTCCCGCATGATCGGGCGTAAACGGATAGCTCTTGTACGTGTCCTTATACTGCTTGCGCGCGGCGGTCACCGCTTCCGCAATCGGAATGTGCATAAAGACCAGCGCCGGAACGTCGCCGTACTGGTCGGCGAGATATTTGCCTGTTTTGTTGATCCATGCCCGCTGATCGGGATAAATGCCCGCCTGCTGGGTAATCAGCGCAATATCGGGATTGTCGTCCATCATACCCTCACCGGGATTGTTCGGATAAGTATGACAGCCGTTGGTATCCATCATATAAAGCGTATATTTGAAAACGCCGTCCTGCCGCAAGCCAACCGTATAATTGGAATTACCCGTGACACTGCCCTGCTTCAGAATTCCGTATTCCGAGGCACGTACCTGCTCAATCTGCCACAAGACACCCTTGGCACTTTCGTTGTCATGGTTGCCGAAAATGACAAGCCACGGAATTTCATAGGAATCCATCTTCTCACAGACCTCGATCCATTGGGAGCCGTCATCGTCGGTCTGCCCGTAAATGGTATCACCCGCAAGCACGATCAAATCAGGGTTGGAACGCGCGATGGCTTCCTCGACGTAACGCCACGTCTGCGTCTGCTGGTCTTGGACGTTATCCCCGAAAAACGCATTGCCGATCTGATGATAGCGGTTTTCGTTGCGGACACCGTCCATCTCCATCGTCTGCAAATCGGAAAGCTGTAAAATTTTGATATCACGACCGGCGGGGACGTCGATGACATAGTCATAGCCGACCTCACCCGTCTGCTCCGTCACCGTAACCGTCGGAAGCATTGCTTCTGTTTCCATTGTTACAGAATCCTCCTTCCTTGTATGGATATCCGCAGAGGTATCACATGCACACAACGTGCCCGTCAGACATAGTGCCAGAATCAGCGCAGCCCGACGAAACAGATGGTTCTGTTTCATGATCGGATTTCTCCTTCTATACAAAAATCTTTGTTTATTGTACCACAAACCCGATTTTCTGTCAAGAATTTTTCTTCGCCATCTTCCATTTTCCACAGGATTGTGATATAATAAATGAGATTTCATTTCAGAAAGCCGGGTTGTTTCTATGCTCTTTTCCAACAAAGATCTGCGACGTCTGATCATTCCACTGATCATTGAACAGATTCTTGCTATCGGTGTCGGCATGGTCGATACGATGATGATCTCTCACGAGGGCGATGCCGCCATCTCGGGCGTGTCGCTTGTGGATATGGTCAACCATCTTTTGATTACGATTCTGTCCGCACTTGCCACGGGCGGTGCCGTGATCGTATCGCAGTACATCGGTCACCGCGACCGCGAATCCGCCAATCGCGCGGCAGGTCAGCTGATTACCGCAACGACACTGATCTCCGTCGGCATCGCGTTGCTGTGTCTGATCCTTGCAAGACCGCTTCTGTCCCTGCTGTTCGGTTCGATCGAAGCTGACGTTATGGCAAGCGCGCTTACTTATTTCCGTATATCAGCCTATTCCTATCCGTTCCTTGCGGTGTACAACGCCTGTGCCGCACTGTTCCGCTCGATGGGCAATTCGAAAATTTCGATGTTCGTCTCCGCAGGCATGAATATCGCAAACGCCGTCGGAAACGCACTTCTGATCTTTGTCTTTGACATGGGCGTTGCGGGTGCTGCGTATGCGTCACTCTTTTCCAGAGCACTTGCGGCCGTCGTCATGTTCGTACTTCTTCTGCCCGACAAAAACACCGTATATCTCCGTGCAAAAGCCATCTTCCGCTGGGAAGGTGCGCTCATCAAAAAGATTCTCTATATCGCGTGTCCGTCGGGTATTGAAAACGGCATCTTCCAGCTCGGACGCGTGCTGGTCGTCTCGATCATTGCAAGCTTCGGCACAGTGCAGATCGCCGCAAATGCCGTTGCCAACAATCTGGACGCAATGGGCTGCATTGCCGGTCAGGCGATGAACCTTGCGATGATCACCGTCGTCGGACAGTGTCTCGGCGCGGGTGACACCGCACAGGCCGAATATTTTGCCAAAAAGATGATGAAGATCACCTATGCCGCAACGGCGGTCGTCAATATCATCCTGTTCTCCAACCTCGGCTGGATTTTGAACGTCTATGATCTCTCCGACGAGGCGCGAAGGTTGGCACTCATTCTGATCTGTATCCACAACGGACTTGCGGTATTCCTCTGGCCTGCGTCCTTTACCCTGCCAAACGTCCTGCGCGCGGGCGGCGATGTCCGTTTCCCGATGGTCATTTCGGTCACGTCGATGATCGTGTTCCGCATTGTGTTCAGTCTGATCCTCGGTGTGGGGTGCTCAATGGGTGCGATCGGAGTTTGGATTGCGATGGTACTGGACTGGATCTTCCGCTCGACGAACTTTTATCTCCGATTTAAAAAGGGTAAGTGGAAGACAATTAAAGTCATATAAATACAAATCAACGGTCACATACCCTTTCTCGGGCGGTGACCGTTGTTGCTTATACTTATATCAAGGAAGCTGAAAGCATACCATCCGAAACATCCACACAAATCGTCATACCGGGCGCCGGATCCTCCGCAATGATCGTCCGTGCCGCAAGCGTCTCGATCTGCGACTGGATGAACCGCTTGAGCGGTCTTGCACCGTAGATCGGATCGTACGCCGTATCGATGATGATCTGCTTTGCCGCGTCGGAAACGGCAAGCGAAAGCCGTCTGTCCGCAAGCCGTTTTGCGAGATCGGCAAGCTGCAGGTCAACGATGGAAAAGACGTCAGTTTTCGTCAAGGGCTTGAAGAAGACCGTTTCGTCAAGACGGTTCAAAAACTCGGGACGGAACGAGCGGCGCAGAAGCATCGTCACCGATTCCCGTGCGTCCTCCGACAGGTTACCGACGTCGTCAATACCGTCGAGGATGATGTCAGAGCCGAGGTTGGAGGTCAGAATCAAAATCGTATTCTTGAAGTCGACCGTGCGTCCCTGGCTGTCGGTGATGCGACCGTCGTCGAGCACCTGCAAAAGCACGTTGAACACGTCGGGATGCGCCTTTTCGACCTCAT
>JAZQWK010000024.1:0-5763 GCA_045632325.1 Eubacteriales bacterium | reverse complement strand
CAGACGTTGCCAAGACCGATGGCGCATCCGGCAGAAATCAGAATGAACCCGAGTCGGGAACCAAACCGTTCTCTTTCCATGGGAAAAACTCCTTTGCTGAATAAATTTTGGTGGTTTTATTATACCACATTATGCATGCGTTTGTCTACCGTTTTTTGTGTTTTCCATCACAAAATTTTCCCGTTTTGCATACAATGGCAGTGCGATCCTCATTTTATTCGGATAAGGAGTACGTCATGGCAATCAAAATTTATATCGACCAGGGGCACAATCCCGAAAATCCCAATGCGGGCGCGGAGGCAAACGGCGTTCGTGAGCAGGACATTTCCTATGCCGTCGGGCAGGCATTATACGATCTGCTTGAGGCGGATCCCGCCTTTGACGCGCGGCTGTCGCGTCCGAATCCCGACGTTGTCCTCGGCACAAGCAACACCACCTCTCTTGCCGCGCGTGTGAGCGATGCCAACGCTTGGGGCGCGGATTACTTTCTGAGTCTGCATACCAACGCATCGGAAAATCCCTCTGCAGGCGGTAGTGAAGCGTTCGTCTACAGCCGTACCTCACCCGCCTTTCCGCTTGCAGAGGACATCCTGCAGTGGCTGCGGTACGAAACGGGTCTGCGCACACGCGGCGTTTTTGTCAGACCCGGTCTGTACGTTCTGCGCAATACCGCGATGCCCGCGACCTTGATCGAGCTTGGGTTTATTTCCAATCCCGCCGAGGCGGAGCTGATGAGCGAGAATCCCGCACTGTTTGCGCGCGGGATTTATCGGGGGCTGCAGGAGTATTTCGGGATGCTGTAGCACGGTGACGGCACCTCGAACATATCCTTGACATCTGCCGTGATTTGTGATAAAATTAAAAACAGGGAAATCAGAATCGTGAATTTCCCGAAAAACAGAACGACACGGAAAGGCTGCTATCGTTCTTTACGACAGCAATGAAATACAATGAACAATCAGGTTTGTTTTATCGCACACAGAGGCTATTCCTCAAAATACCATGCCAACACCGAGGAGGCGTTTCTCGGCGCGATCGCACACGGCTCGGGCGGCATTGAGACGGACGTCCACTTTACCGCCGACGGCGTGCTCGTCGTCAACCACAACCGTGAGGTACGGTACGAGGACGGCTCGGAGCTTCTGATCGCAGAGCATACCTATGAGGAGCTGACACAAAAGCCGCTTGCCAACGATCACACCGATACCAAGCAGTATCTGTGCACGTTCCGTCGGTATCTCGAGATCTGCCGCGAGGGCAATATGATCGCGTTTATCGAGTTCAAGGGACATTTTCCCGATGATCGCATCCGTGCGGCGTTTGAAATGGCAAAAGAGGTCTACGATCTTTCGATGTGCTCCCTGCAGTCGTTTGACTTTGACAATCTCGTCCGCTCACACGCCATGTATCCCGCGCTCGGCATCATGCTGACCTGCGGCAAGCACGACGAAAACGTCGACCGCTGTCTGGAGCTTGGCTTTGACATCGATATGGCGTGGGACGGCATTGACGACGAAACGATCCGTCAGTTCCACGAAAAGGGTCTGAAGGTAGGTCTTTGGACGGCAAACACGCCTGAGGTCATGGAATACTGCCTTGCAAAGAACGTCGACTACATCGAGTCGGACGTTTTTTGCGGTGCAGAGGTCACCGAGGACGGACTGCACGTAAAGCAATAATCGAATCATCACAAAAACACCGCCGGTCGGAATTGCTCTGATCGGCGGTGTTCGGCGTTATTTGTTCTGTTCGTTTTCGACCATTTCGGAGATGATCTTGGAGACGTTCTTCTCCATCTTTTCGTACGTTGACATATAATTCTTGGATGCGGCGCCGAGTAAGGTGCGCGCAATGGTACCGATGGTTGTCGAGCCGAAGACGTAGTTGTTTGCGTAGACGAATTCCGTGATCATGTTGTCGTGGATGATATCGATGATCTGTGCGGACATTTCGTCGCGCGTATACTTGACCTTCAGCGCGGTTTCGTAATAGGTCGGCATGACCGTGCGGTAGTTTTCCGCCGCCATCGCTTCCAGAACGGCACAGGGCAGCTCCAGATCTTCTCTGGTATACGGGATGGCAAGAAGGGAACCGGTATCGTGCACCAGCGCGAGATACGAATCCTGCGTTTCGTCCAGCTTGGGAAGCGGAACGATGCCGAATTCGTCCTTCATGTCACGGAGATTTTCGGAGATCATCAGAAGCTCCGGCATGAACAGCGACGTGCAGTTGTTGAATTTCTTCTCGATTTCCGTATAGTTTGCAATATCCGTCCAGATGTAGGCGCCCGGCGTCTCATAGTAAAGCTCGTACAGCGTTTCCATGATCTCGACGTTGTGCGTCTGATCTTCGGCAATGTACGGCACGGAATCCTTGTCGCGCTCCGTGAAGTGAAGTCCCGCCGTATAGGAGAAGTGGTCGGCGTTGGCAACGGTATGCATCATCATACCGAGGATATCGTCGGGATCCTCCTTGCCGTTGCCGTTGACGTCGCGGTAGCCGTCACGGATGTAGCCGCGCAGTGCTTCGTACGTCCAGGTGCCGTCAAGCACGCGGCTGTAGAGCAGATCGGCGTCGTCAAAAACCTCCGCAAACAGGCGCTTGTTGAAGTACATAACGCCGGCTACGCGCAGCTGTGACATCGTGATATCGCCGCAGATCAGATAGCGGTTCTCGGGATTGACCGTGATCTCATCCATATAGGCGTTGTTCCACCACGGCTTTTCATAGTCGAGATACGGCGCGTCGGCAAGGTCACGGAACAGCTCCTCCGAGACCCACGGCGTTGCAAGATACTGCGTCGTGACGAGGACGTCGTAAGCGTCGTCGGCGGCAAGCAGAACGGTTTTGAGATTCTGCATGAAGGTATAGGCGGGCGGATCGCCCGTGATCATCTCAAGCTTGACGTTCAGCCGTTCCTCGATTCCGCGGTTGCGCGTATAAATGGCGTCGTGGACGACGTCGCCGTCAAGCTCGCCGATCATTTCGTTCAGCGTAAAATTATAGTTGTCACGCAGGGTAAAGCGGACGGCCTGTCCGCCAAAATCCAGCGCGGGCAGAGAATCGGGGGTATTTGCGCGGGTATTCTCGGCAACTGCCTCGGTGACGGCTGCGGTATCGGCAGCAGCGGTCGTGTCAGGGGATGCGGGCACGTCGGTGTCCTGTGACGAGCAGGATATGGCGGATAGCGTCAGCAGGGCTGTCAGAAGTGCTGCGGTCGTACGTTGTTTGTTCATGGTCAATGCTCCTGTATTAAAGTTTTGCGCGCGGGAAGTAGGAAATGCGGAGATTGGTGCATCCGTAGGGCTCCAGTGCCAGCGGAATCTGTTCGGCAACGGTCAGACGGTCGCCGTACGGCTCAATCGAGCGTGCGGGATACGGCGGGTACGCGTACGGTGCGCGGTAGCCCGTCAGATGAAGCTTGATGGGCGCACATTCCCACGGATAGGCATCGGCGGGTACGTCGATCTCTTCCACCGTGATATCGTCGGGCGTGATGCGCTCGTCCAGTGCGACGTTGTAAGGCGTGAACCAACGGCGCATACCCGTGCGGTCGTGATGGTCGGGGCAGTCCGCCTCGCCGTGCTTTGTCACGACGCGGAACCAGCTCCAGCCGTCTGGAAGCGGTGTACAGGGCGTACCGGGATACGGACACCATGCTTCCTCGGGATGCAGGGCGTAAAGCAGCGGACCGCGCAGGATCGCGATCGGATATTTTGCGCTCATGGCAGAGTCGTCCACACGCTGCACGCGCGTCTCCATGACGAAGCGGATGGATACGGTGTCGCCCGCAGACCATGTGCGGATGACCTTTGCGTAGCCGTCGGTATCCTTTTGGATATCCAAAACCTCGCCGTTGACGGTGATGGTATATTCTTTGCACCAATCGGGGATGCGCAGCGCGATGGGAAAGGGATTCGTGTTTTCGGTTTTGTCAATCGTCAGCGTGATGGTGTCGCGGAACGGGTACATCGTCGTTTCCGTGACACACAGCGTATCGCTCACAAGCGAAACGGGACCGTAAGCCGTGCAGTAAAGACCGCCCGCATCGTCATACAGCATCATGCCGCGGACAAATTCCGGCAGGACGGTGACGGCGTTGACGGGACAGCAGGAAATGGGATGGCACGGCGCGTAGACCTGGAAGTACATATTGGTAAACGACGATTGATCGGTCGCCATGATCTGGTTCGGTGCGGACATATACGCCATCGCGCGTTCGTCCTTCTTGCGCGCACCCTGAACGCCGTTGTAAAATGCCTGCTCCATGTCGTCACCGTATTTCGCCTCACCCGTGATGAAGCTCATATAAGAGAACGTCGCGTTGAAGAACGTGAACGTGCAGTATTCCGTTTCGGAAAGAGAAGAGGGAGGACCGAGGAACTCCTGATTGGAGACAACACCGCCGTTGAGATTCGTCGCCTTCGCCTTGATGTTTTCAAGGATGCGGCGGCTGGCACGAAGATATGTTTCGTCGCCTGCGGCAGCATACAGAAGTGCGGGCATACGCGTCATGACGCCGTACGCCGCGGAATGGTTGGACGTGTATTCCAGCTCCGCCTCCAAAAAGGACTTGTAGGAGGAGGTGAAAATGTCGTGATTCACGAGGAATTCGGTATAATCGTAAACAAAGTCAAGCAGTGCACGGTCGTGCGTTTTTGCATAGCAGAACAGCATCGGCTCCATGATCAGACCGCCGACGTAGGAGGTTTTGTGATCTCCCGTCCAGGTGCGGGCAAACCACAGCATACAGCGGTAGACCGCGTCGAAAATCTCCTCGCGTCCCGTTGCTTCGTAAAACGCCAGCAGACCGCGCATGGCACCTGCAGTACCCCAGGCGTTGTAGTCCTCGTAGATCAGCGCGTCCGGCTCGTAGTAGGTGCCGAGATAGCCGTCCTCGCGCTGCTTTGCGGTCATTTTGTCGACCCAATCGGTGACCTTGGCGATCAGTTCGTCGTCCTGCATCGTGAACGCCATCTGAATCAGACCCGTCCAGTAGTTGCCGGAGATTTCCGCGCCCCAGCCGGATTGGTCGCCGTTGCCCCACATCGGGACGTAGGATTTGTTGACGAACGGATCGGCAATCATGCCCGGTTCCAGCTCGTCCAGATGTCCGCCGAAGCCTTCCTTACAGCGGCGCATCTGCTCGTATAAAAAGCCGTCGGCGCGGAGTGCACCGAGAGGGAAGCGGTGGAGTTTTTCATATGGGAACATGGACGTCATACTCCTTTGTATTTGTTATAAGACAAGGAACGCGCCGATGCGGACGGCGTATCCCTCGGATTCATCGCGCTTGTGCTCGGAAACGCGGAGCTTCAGCGTGTGCGGTCCCATGGGCAGACCCGCAATCAGCGTGCCGAGTCCCGCTCGGTCGCAGATCTTGCAGTAATCGTCCCACGTGGAAACGGTGTGCTCCTCGCCGCCGTCGACGGAGAATATAAGATCACCCGAGTCGCGTGCATACATCCAGAAAAGATCAATGCGCGTGCCCTCAAACGCAAACGTCAGAGTACCGCCCGGTTCCGTACATTCGAGATATCGCGGATACTTGCCGCACAGGGAATGCTCGGAGCGGTGCCACTTGTCGTCGTGGTCGGCGGTCAGACACGCATCGTCCATGTGTGCGCCAATGTGGGAGCGTTCACCGAACAGAAGCGGCGGATTTTTGTGCGGGATCGGCGCGTCGATCTTCTCCGCCTTTTCAAGCCATGCGCCGAGATGCGAGCGGATGGTGTCGGAATAGATCTGATAGCCGACGTCGTT
>JAZQWK010000023.1:0-5036 GCA_045632325.1 Eubacteriales bacterium | reverse complement strand
ATGGAATGGCGCAATGCATCGGACGCGTATTTTGATACCAAGGATCAGTGGGGCAATTTCTTCTCCGGCAATTCTCTGATGCTGCTTTACGGCTCCAGCCTGTCCAAGCTGCGCAATCTGGAGTTTGATTTCGGCTTTGTTCCGATGCCCAAGTATGATGAAAAGCAGGAAAATTACGAGTCCTATATGTGCGGCGGTCTTGTCTGTATCCCGACGACCATTTCCGATCCCGACTGCGTCGGTGCAACGATTGAAGCGCTGTTCTCCGCATCCATGCGCTATATCGAACCTGCGTATCTGGAAAAATTCGTGGAAAATAAGGTTCTGCGCGACGAGGAATCCGTGGAAATGTACCGTCTGATGCTGGAAACCGCATCGTACGACTTTACCCGTTATATCAGCCCGAATTCCAGCGTTCAGAACTTTGGTCTGATCGGTACGCTGGTTCAGAAGAAGTCTACCGATCTCGCATCGGCATGGGCAAAGATCGAATCCCGCGTCAAGAGCGATTTCGACGAATTCTACGACGAATTCATGGCAAATGCACAGAATTAACGAAACGAAATTCTTGAAAGGCAGACTTTCATAAACGAAAGTCAAGGGAATCGATTGTGACGAACCGTGAAAATTATCTTGCAATTGCACGTCGGCAGGGTTACGAATATATGCCGGTCAACTTCCTGATGTGTCCGAGTCTGCATCAGCGGTATGAGGAATACGTCAAAGAGCATCCGCTTGCGTTTCCCGTCGGAGAGGGCTTTATCGGTGATCTTCCCGCGAATTGTGCTCCCAAGGAAGTGTTTATGCAGTATTACGAGGGCAAAACCTTCCGTCCCGGAACGACGATCGACAGCTGGGGCGTTGCGCACGAACCGGGCTCCGAAAAAGCATTCCATATGACGTATATGCACAATCCGATGGCGGATTTTGACTCGGTGGAGCAGATTCTTGCGTATCCGATGCCGAAGTTTTTGGAAGAAGGCTTGGCAGCACAGACGGAACAGGCAGAAGCTTTGCACAAAGAAGACCGTGCCGTGATTGGACAGATGCAGTGTACCATCTGGGAAACCGCATGGTATATGCGCGGCATGGAAAACCTGATGTGTGATATGCTGAACGAGGATCCGATGGCAGAGGTTCTGCTTGACCGTGTCACCGATCTTGCGGTACAGCGTGCGGTCAGTTACACGAAAGCCGGAGCGGACGGATTGTTCCTCGGAGACGACATCGGTATGCAGCATACCATCATGATGAGCGAGGGCTTGTACAGCGAATGGCTGAAGCCGCGTTTGAAACGGGTCATTGATGCCGCGCGTGCGGTCAATCCCGATGTTCTGATCTTTTATCATTCCTGCGGTCACGTGACGGAGCTGATCCCGCAGCTGATCGAGGCGGGCGTTGACGTGCTCAATCCCGTCCAGCCGGAGTGCATGGATTTCCGTGAGATTTTTCATCGGTTCGGTGATCGGCTGGCGTTCCACGGAACCATCGGTACGCAGACGGTCATGCCGTTCGGTACACCCGACGAGGTGCGGAAAGCCGTCTTTGAGAATCTGGATATCGCGGGCAGAAGCGGCGGTCTTTACGTTTGCCCGACGCATCTGCTGGAACCCGAGGTTCCCGTGGAAAACGTGATTGCGTATATCCGGGCCTGCATGGATTACTGTAATCGCTGATCGGAATATGAGAAAATAAATAAACGGTTCTGTCCCAAACGGCGGAGAAGCATCCGACCGACTGTGGAACAGAACCGTTTTTGTGTTCATGCAGCAGCAGAAGAAGAATTCCTTCCGCAGGCAAATTTGACGTGGATATACTTGCAATTTCCAAAGTGTTGTGTTATAATGAAAACAGAAACGATACGTAATATCATATAAAATGGTCAACGGAGGAATCCCCAAATGATCACGTCTCCCTACCAAAAACCGAAAATCACACCGCCCGCCGAGCATCCGCGCGTCATGCTGCGCAGACGGGATTTCGACAGAGTAAAAACCAATATGACCTTGCCCGAATGTGAGCGGGAATACGCACAGTGGAAAACGCTGTGTGCATTTGATCTTGCTTCCCTGGAGGACGTTCTTGTCAGCGGCAATTACCACAGCCTGCTTTGTATCGTGCTGGAGGCGAAAGCGCTGGAAGCACTGTTATACGATAACCGTGCGCTGGCAGAGGAGATCGTGACCGCATCGCTGCGCCTGTCGGCAAACTATAATCCTTTCAGCGACAAGCTGATGAAGGCGCGGTTCGGCGGTCATGTTGTACATACCTGTGCCTTGTGCTACGATTGGCTGTATCCGTATTTTTCCGCAGAACAGCGGGAGCAGATGATTGCAAACTGTGAGAACATTCTCTCGTCCACGCTGGAAATGGGATATCCGCCCACCAAGCAATCTCCCATCGGTTCTCATGCTGCCGAGGCACAGCTGATGCGCGACTGTCTGAGCTTTTCGATTGCCGTGTACGATGAACGTCCCGATATTTACGATTTCTGCGCAGGACGAATCCTTGAGGAATACGTTCCGACGTACGAATTCTTTTATCGGGCGCGGTATCAATTGCAGGGACCGTCATACGGCGGATATCGGTATTGCTTTGCAGCATGGTGCCAGCTGCTGTTTGCGGCGATGAGCGGCGAGAAGGTATTCGACGACAATTTTGACAACATGGCGGAATCGCTGTTCTACCTGCTCCGTCCCGACGGCGAATATATGCGCATTGCAGACGATTTCGGAGAAAGCAAGGGCAAGGACAGCTATACGAAGCGGTCTCCTGCGACCGTTCCGATGTTCTTTGCCGGTGCACTGACGGGTCGGGAAATGTACCGCGCGCACTATTTCAGCCATTATCATCCGCTGTTTCTGATCCCCGAAAAGTACGGACGCGATTACTATATCGACGGCTCCTACAGTGAAGGTATGCTGTCTCCCTCCGTATTTTTGATCTTCAATCGGTTTACGCCGCCGCAGCCGTCCGAGCATCTGCCCTCTGCACGCCATTTCGGCACACCTGCGGGCATCACACTGTATAAAAAGGACGATACGCTGCTGATTATGAAGGTTGGTGCGTATTTCTCCACGGCGCACGACCACTACGATTGCGGTCATTTTGAGATCTATCATCGCGGAATCCTTGCCTCCGACAGCGGATACTACGATTGGTTTGGCTGGGAGCATCATTACAACTATCTGCATCGTACCTATGCACATAACAGTATGACC
The DNA here is from genome assembly GCA_045632325.1 of Eubacteriales bacterium. Classification (GTDB taxonomy): domain Bacteria; phylum Bacillota; class Clostridia; order Oscillospirales; family CAG-272; genus RGIG3925. The sequence continues at coordinate 1,815 of JAZQWK010000023.1, read as the reverse complement.
GTATCCGATCCTGAAAAGATCGGTACGACGATCCCGATTTGGGGAAGACCTGATGCGATCTATGACGGCGGACAGCTGATTCTGAACGCGAGCTATGAGGTGCCGGATCTGAAAACGATGCAGACGGACTACCGACGCGGCGTCGTTCTGTCGCATACGGAGCGTGAAGACCTCGTTTCCGTGACAGGTGATCTGACAACGCCGTACCGCGAAACCTGCTCGTCTTATATCCGCACTATGACGTTTGAGCCAAACAGCGGAGAATGTGGCGTATTCACGGTCGAGGATACGCTGACCGCGCTGGACGCATCGTATATAAAACAGTTCCACGTGCATTGTCAGACCGATCCGACGATGGTCGGTGAGCGCCAATTCCTCATCGAAAACGGCGGCGGAAAACTGCTCTGCACCGTGGTGGAACCTCAAAACTGTAAAATCGAGTTTATCGGCGGAAAAGACAATGAATTTTCGCTTTACGGCGTCAACCATCCGCGCAACGAAAAGAGTCTTCACAACGGCATCAATCCCAATACCTGTGATGATGAAGGCGGCTGGGGCAGAATCACCGTAACGGCATTGGATGAGCGGAAAGACGAACATTTTTTGGTGCGTTTTGATTTGCAAAACCGCTGACATATACCATTCTGAAATGATAAGGAGAGTTTGACATGAAAAAAATCGGTTATGAAGTTTCGATGCTCGCCCCGGGCGAAAACAATCCCCGCAACGGCGAGGGGACGTTCCTGCGACTGAAAGACGGCGGTATCCTGTATGCATACTCCCGTTATCTCGGCGCAAGCTGGGATGACCACGCGGATGCTGACATCGCGGGCATCGTATCGTATGACGAAGGTGAAACGTGGTCCGAGCCGCGGATTCTGCAGGCGCACGACGAGCTGTCCTCCAACTTTATGTGCCCGTCCCTGCTCCGCATGGAAAACGGCGATCTTGGTCTTGTCTATCTGCGCAAGTACCGCGATGATCTTGATGACGTGGAAAACGGATTCTTCCCGGCACCCATCCTCGATACCGTGCTGTTCGTTCGCTCGGCAGACGAAGGCATGACATGGTCGGAGCCGATCCGCGTCACGACGGCAAGAGAATATATCGTCATTGAAAATGACCGCGTGATCCGACTGCAGAACGGACGCATCATCCTGCCCGCAAACCAGCACTCCTACGTCAAGGACGGCAAGCTGGTCGTCGGCGGTCAGGCAAAGATGTTCTTTATCGCCTCGGACGATGACGGCGCAAGCTGGAAGATCATCTCCGATGAATACGAACTTCCGCATCCCGAAAACAGCGGTACCGGCTTGCAGGAAACCTGCGTTTATCAGCATGACGACGGTGACATCCTGTCGCTTTCCCGTACCGACCGCCTGTGTCAGTATGAATCTCACTCGTCGGACAACTGCGAAACGTGGGGCGAAATCTTCCCCAATGTTTACTTCTCCGCGCCGACCTCTCCGCTCACAATGAAGCGCGCCTGCGGTTATACTGTTGCCGTCTGGAATCCGACACCCAATTATGCAGGACGCGATCAGACAGGAACCTGGGGACGCACGCCGCTCGCGCTTGCCGTTTCCGAAAACGACGGAAAATCCTTTGCAAGAATGTATCTCATCGAGGATGACCCCAAGAACGGTTACTGCTATCCTACTATCTTCGACGGCGGCGACTATCTGCTCGTCGGCTATTACCACTCCAACGGCTCGGGCGTACCGCTCAATTCCAATAAGATTGTCAAGGTTCTGAAATCGGAGATTACCGATTAAAGTATTATCCAAAACCGAATCATAAAACCAACAAAAAAGG
>JAZQWK010000022.1:0-9395 GCA_045632325.1 Eubacteriales bacterium | reverse complement strand
CAGCGCTTCGGAACGACGCTCGGCTACGTCGCGTTTGCTTCGATGGTCAACGCGCTCGGTGACGTTTCCACCGCCGCTCACACGATTGCCAACACTGTCGAATCATTGTTTTACATCCCCGGCTTCGGTATGCAGACAGCTGCCGCGACGCTTGCCGGCAATGCGCTCGGTGCAGGGGATGAGCCGCGTATGAAAAAGCTGATCCGCACCATGATTCCGCTGGAGGTTGCGCTGATGACGGTGTCGGGCGGGCTCTTGTTTGCGCTTGCACCGATCATGATGACGATCTTCACCGACGATCCTGCGGTCATTGCACTCGGTGCACTGGTACTTCGCATGGTTGCCGTATCCGAGCCGTTTTACGGCGTCTCGATTATCCTGGAAGGCGTTCTGCAGGGCATCGGCGATACGATCACGCCGTTCAAATTCAATCTGCTCGGGATGTGGGGTGTCCGCATTGTCGGGACGTTCGTCCTCACCCGTTTCTTTTTCGGCACACTTGCCGCGGCATGGGGATGCATGATCGCGCATAATATGCTTCTGTTTGTACTGTTTGTCATCTTCTACCGCACGGGCAGATGGAATCCGTTCCGTCGTCTGACAAAACCCGATTTATAAAAAGAAGAACAGCGATACCGCGCGGTATCGCTGTTTGGTATATACGGGAACTTATTTCTTGAATTCGCCTGCCTTGACGCGATCCATCAGAGCGTGGATACGGCCAACGGGGTTGAGCAGATCGGAGGTGGAAGCATCACGGTTGAGGTTGTCAACGATGTATGCAACGTACTTGCACATATTGACCTCGCAGTACCATTCGCGGGAGAGAAGCTCGGGCGTACGGTAGACCAGGTTGGTCGTATAGATACGATCGAACAGACCGTCCTTGTAGCAAGCGTCGAACTTGTCAAGACCTGCGGTGAACAGACCGAAGGTGGAGAAGACGAAGATCTTTGCTGCCTTCTTTTCCTTGAGCTGATAGCAGATATCGAAAACGGAGTCGCCGGATGCGATCATGTCGTCAACGACGATGACGTTCTTGCCTTCAACGGAGTTGCCGAGATATTCGTGTGCAACGATGGGGTTACGACCGTTGACGACGGTGGTATAGTCGCGTCTCTTATAGAACATACCGAGGTCGAGACCCAGAACGGAGGAGTAATACATACAGCGGGTCAGACCGCCTTCGTCGGGGGAGATGACCATCGTGTTGCCGTCGAGCAGATCGATTTCGGATTCCTTCTTTACGAGTGCCTTAATCATCTGATAAGAGGTACGGACGCTGTCAAAGCCGGAGAGCGGAATCGCGTTCTGAACGCGTGCGTCGTGAGCGTCAAAGGTAATGATGTTGGCAACACCCATCGAGACCAGCTCCTGCAGGCTCATTGCGCAGTCGAGAGACTCACGGGCGGAGCGCTTGTGCTGTCTGCCTTCGTAGAGCATCGGCATAATGACGGAAATTCTTCTTGCCTTACCGCCGATGGCACCGATGACACGCTTCAGATCAGCGAAATGATCGTCGGGAGACATGGGAACCTTCTGACCGTACATGGTGTAGGTTTCACCGTAGTTGAAGCAGTCGGAGATGATGAAAACGTCATGTCCGCGCATAGAGTCGTGAAGCATACCCTTTGCTTCACCTGTGCCGAATCTGGGGCAATCTGCCGTGACGATGAAGTTTTCCGCATCTTCACCCTCGCGGAACTGGTGCAGATACTGATTGACGCGATCGACAAAGCCTTCGCAGCCTCTCATACCGATGATACTGAGCTTGCCATAGTACTGAGAATCCATTATTGTACCTCCAAAAATGATATATTCGTGGATCTTCGCGTGCCGGCGCATACCGACACCTTTTCTCCTAATATTGTACTAAATTATGACGAAAAAGTCAATGGGGAAAAAAACGAAAAGTCGTATAAAAAACGGCATTTATTTATGATAAAAGAATAGTGGGCGAAAATATCTGTGCAATATCACAAGGTGCGGCAGGGATATGCGGCGGCACCGCAATCCGTCAAAGCCGCACAAGCCGCATCAGCCCGCGTCTGATCGGTAAACAGACCGATGACAGCGGAGCCTGAGCCTGACAGGAGTGCGCGGTCGGCATAACGGGACAGAATGTCGTGACACTGCTTTGCTGTCGGACGTTCGGGGAAGATCGCCGCTTCAAAGACGTTGTACATACTGGTGCATACGGCCTGTGCGTCACGCGCCTGCAGTGCCACGAGTGTCGGTAAATATCCATCCTTGGGATCGTGCGGCAGTGCGTCAATGCGGCCGTATGCCCACGGGGTCGGACACCCCTCTCCGCCTGCCGCGACAACGGCGTACATGGCGGGTAGTGACGGCAGAATTGTCATCTGCTCACCGTAGTGCAGTCCGAGTGCGGTCGGACGACCGAGATTGGCAAGCACGCAGAACGGCACGACGGCACCGAGGGAAGCACCGATGGACAGGAGTGTGTCGGTGTCAAGGATATCGCCTGAAAGGCGGTTCAGCGCGATCAGTGCGGCGGCAGCATCGGTTGAGCCGCCCGCAAGACCGCCTGCGACGGGAATGTGTTTTTTGATGTGCATCTGCACGGGAAACCGACGGAAATCGGGATTCTGTGCGTTTGCCGCATCAAAGAACCGCTCTGCAGCACGCCAGACGAGGTTGGTGCCGTCGCACGGAACGAACGGCGCGGAGCAGGTCAGCGCAATCGGGTCGGCGGCATCCTCTCGGATCTGTACCGTGACGAGATCGTGCAGGGAAATTGCCTGCATGACGGTCTCAACGGTGTGATAGCCGTTTTCCAGCTTGCCTGTGACCGCAAGGTAGAGATTGATTTTTGCGTATGCGGGAAGCGTGATGGTTGTCATATCGTTCTCCGAATGGTTATCTTCGCAGCTGTGCCAGCAAATTCAGCACGGCGTTTTTGCGGATATCGACGGAATGGATCGGACAAAGCTCCTGACAGCAGAAGCAGCGGATGCATTTGTCCGCGTGAATGGTCGCTTTCTTTTTGCCGTGTTTGTCACGGATCATTTCGATGGTATGAACCGGGCAGGAGCGCTCACATTCGCCGCATCCGACGCAGGTGGAGGAGCGGATCACGGGGCGCGGTGCAAACCAATCAAACAGCTTGCCGCCGAAAACCTTGGGAAGCCAGTGCAGCGCGTTTTTGCTTCTGCGCGCCGTATCGGGTGCACGGAAATCGGTCTGTATCAGTGCGCGGTAATCGGCGGTCGTTTTGACCGCATCGGCACTCGTCGGGGCAAAGCCGCGGTTTTGTGCTTCGGTAATCATCGGTACCTCACCCTCACAGGAAAGCAATGCCGAGGATACCGTATCAAGGACGAACGGATTGCGCGAGGCGAGCAGGCATCCGATCTTGCGCGGCAGACCGCCGGTCGGACCGTTGCCCTCCATGCCGACGATCGCATCGCAGATATCGATGCAATCCTTCTGCTCGTGAAGCATCGCGGACAGATCGACGAGCATTTTGTTGAAGTCGGCGTAATCGGGATAGCGCGCGTGAAATTCAAATTTGGTCAGACCCGGAATACAGCCGAACGTGTTCTTGATCGCACCGCTCATACGGGTCAGGGAATGGCTTTTGAGCTTGCAGAGATTGATGATGACGTCGGCATCTGCAATCGGCGTGATGATGTCAAAGCTTTTGCATATCTCACCGTTTGGTGCCGATACGGGACGCGAGGTGACGTCAAAATTCAGACGGGCACAGTGACCCTTCACCGCTTCTTCGATGCCGCAGACGGCGTATACGCCGCGCAGAGCACCTTCGGTATACGGTCCGCCCATGCTTTCTGCGATGACAACGTCGGCGCAGTCACAGCCGTCAAGATAGGACAGCAGAGCGTCAAGAACGGCAGGATGCGTGGTTGCCGCATATTCCGCCGGCTTTTTCATGACGAGATTGGGTTTGATTGCAACCTTTTTGCCATGGAAAAACGACGGGGTAACACCAAGCGCCTCCATCATGGAAGGTAGGCTTTGTGTGATAATCGTTATATCGTATTCGCCGCACGGTGTCAGGGCAAGCGGAGACGCGGGATCAAACGACGGATGCATACTCACAGCACCGTCGGAGCAGGACCCCGACCCTCCGCGCGCAGAACGTCAAGGAAGTCTGCAATGTGCTCAAGCGCTTCGAGAATGTGTTTGACGGAATATGCATACGAGATGCGCGCAAAGCCTTCGCCGCATTCTCCGAACGCAGTACCGGGAACGATGGCGACCTTGTGCTCGTAGAGAAGCCGTTCACAGAATTCCTCGGAGGTCAGCCCGAACTTGCTGATGTTGGGGAAAACGTAGAACGCACCCTCCGGCTCAAAGCATTCGAGACCGATCGCGCGCAGACCCTGTACGATCAGTGTGCGGCGGCGGTTGTATTCTGCGGTCATATAAGCGACGTCCTCGTCGCCGTTTCGCATGGCTTCCACTGCGGCAAACTGTGCCGTGGTCGGCGCACACATGATGCCGTACTGGTGGATCTTGTAAATCTGTTTTGCCATCGGTTTCGGTGCGCAGAGATAACCCATACGCCAGCCTGTCATTGCGTAAGCTTTGGAGAACCCGCTGACCAGAATCGTGCGCTCCCACATATCAGGCAGAGACGCAATGGAAACGTGGTGCTTGCCGTAGGTCTGCTCGGCGTAGATCTCATCAGAGAGAACGACGATATTGGTATCGCGCAGAACTGCGGCAATTTCTTCCAGCTCTTCCTGTTCCATGATGGCACCGGTCGGGTTGTTTGGGAAGGGCAGAACGAGCACCTTGGTCTTTTCGGTGATCGCCGCACGGAGGGCATCGGCGGTCAGCTTGAATTTGTCCTTTTCATAGGTCGGGACGTAGACGGGAACGCCGCCTGCAAGAGACGCGAGCGGTCCGTAACAGACGAAGGACGGAATCGGAATGATGACCTCGTCGCCGGGATTGAGCAGTGCGCGGAGTGCGACGTCGATGGCTTCGGAACCGCCGACGGTGACGATGATTTCGTCGTGTGCATCGTACGTCAGCGCAAAGCGGCGGGAAAGATAATTTGCAATTTCCTCACGCAGCTCGGAAAGACCGGCGTTGGAGGTATAGTAGGTTTTGCCTTGCTCAAGAGAGCGGATACCTGCTTCACGGATATGCCACGGCGTGACGAAGTCCGGCTGACCGACCGTCAGCGCAATGGCATCGGGCATTTTGGTGAGCAGGTCAAAGAATTTACGGATTCCGGACGGCTTGATTTCCTGGATGCGTTCGGAAAGAATGGATTCATAGTTTATCACAGGGCACAGATTCCTCTCTCGTCAACGGGTTTGCGGTGATAGATGGTATTCTTGTCCTTATACTTGCGAAGGACGAAGTGCGTTGCGGTACCGGTGACGCCTTCCATCGTGGAGAGCTTTTCCGCAACGAAGAACGCAACTTCCTTCAGCGTTTTGCCTTCCAGCATAACGGCGATGTCAAAGCCGCCGGACATCAGAAAAACGGATTCAACTTCGGGATAATTGCAGATGCGTTCTGCGATATAGTCAAAGCCGCGGTCCATCTGCGGTTCGACCTTCAGTTCGATCAGTGCGGAAACAAATTCACGGTCGGTCTTATCCCAGTCGATGAGGGTCTTGTAGCCAACGATGACGCCGTCCTTTTCGTAGCTGCGGATCATCGATTTGATTTCTTCGACATCGGCACCGATCATGGTGGCAAGCTGTTCTGCGGTCAGCGTGCTGTCGTTTTCAAGCAGTTCAAGCATGGATTTCATAATGGATTCCTTTCTGATTCCTTATGCGGAAAGATGAATTACGGAAGTTCGATTTTATGGAAAATGGGTTTTCTGTTTTCGTATACGGCGATATAGCGGAAGCCGAGTTCCCTTAAGATCCGCATCGTGCGATCGCAGTAAGCACCAACGTGCTCGGTGAAATGCGCATCGGAAGCGAAGGTGACAATCTCCCCGCCGACCTCGCGGTACCAGCGGAAGAAGGTTTCGACCGTATGATCGGGGATACCCTGATTGGGTACACGCATCGGTGCGGCATTGAATTCAAGTCCTACACCGCGCTCCACGAGGACACGGAACATGGCACGGAGGCGTTCCTCCCAGTCCCGCATGTCAAAGGGAATATTCTGACGCAGCAGATAACGGAGCGGATACGTCGGATGGGTGACAACGTCGATGCCTTCGGTGTGAACGAGAATATTGTATGTGTCAAGATATTCGTCAAAGATCGCACGGCGCTCATCGTCGTTCAGTTCTCTGTAATTGCGGGCAATGAAGTATGGCTTTCCGGGGATATAGTGCACCGAGCCGAGAACGATATCGTACGGATATGCGGTGACGGTCGGCTGAATTTCCTCGGGTTCCAGATACGGCTGACCGTATTCAATGCCGAGTGCAACCTGCAATTGGTCTTTGTAGGTTTCCTTTGCCGTGAGAACGTCGTGCACCATTTCGGGGAAACGGAACGGTGCGGCGATACCGCTTTTGACCTCATCCGGCTCGTAATGGTCGGTAATGGCAATATAGGACAGACCTGCGTTGATGGCAGCGCGGCAAATATCGTCAACGGAGAGCGCACGGCTTGCGGGAACGTCTGCGGAATAATTGGTATGAATATGAGAATCGGAATAAAACATGGTTTGGTAAATACGCTTTCTTCAAAAATCAGGACTTGCTGCGCAGTTTTGTCAGCATCTCCTCAAAATACGGGGGAAGCGGCGTGTCGAATTCGACGTACTGTCCCGTGGACGGATGAACGAAACCGAGCACCTTTGCGTGCAGGCACTGTCCCTGCAGAATGTGTGCGTTTTTCTGCTCAAACGGGTTTTTCTGCGTGCCGTAGACAGGGTCGCCGAGCAGGGGATGTCCGAGGTGTGCCATATGGACACGGATCTGGTGGGTTCGTCCCGTTTCGAGCTTGAAGCGGCAGTAAGTAAAGCCGGGGAACCGTTCCAACACCGTATAATGCGTCACTGCATGACGGGCACCCGGAGCGTTTGATACCGCCATCTTCTTGCGGTCTACGGGATGACGGGCAAGCGGCGCGTTGACGGTACCCTCGTCGTTTTTCAGATTGCCGAGAACGATCGCATGATAGATACGGTTGACGGAATGTTCTTTGATTTGCTCGGCTAAGCTGACGTGTGCGTTGTCGTTTTTGGCAATCACCAAAACGCCCGACGTGTCGCGATCAATGCGGTGTACGATACCGGGGCGGATGACGCCGTTGATGCCGGAGAGGGAATCGCCGCAATGATACAGCAGGGCAGAGACGAGCGTTCCCGTATAGTTGCCCGGCGCGGGATGGACGACCATGCCCTTCGGTTTGTTGACGAGGATGACGTCGCTGTCTTCGTAAACGATATCGAGCGGAATGTTTTCAGCCGTGACCTCAAGCGGGATCGGCGGCGGAAGCTCCAGTTCAATGACGTCGTCTGCGGCAACCTTATAGTTTTTCGGTACACGCATACCGTTGACGGAAACCGCTTCATCGTCGGAGGCAAGCAGCTTCTGCGCGGCGGAGCGTGTCAGCTCGGTGTTCTGCGCTAAAAAGACGTCGATGCGGACACCGGCATCCTTTGCATCAACGGTCAGAAGCATCGTCGGATTCCTCGCTTGATTCAGTGACGGCAGGCTTTTTCTCGGGCTTCTTTTCGTCGTCGAATTCGGCAAATTTGAACAGCCACAGGAACATCAGACCGCATCCGACGCAGACGAAAATATCCGCGACGTTGAACACGGCAAAGTTGATGAGTCGGAAGTCGACGAAGTCCACGACGTATCCCATCAGTGTGCGGTCGATCATATTGCCGATGCCGCCGCCGATGATAAAGGAAACAGCGACACCAAGCAGGGGATGCTCGTCGCGCTTGTAGTACAGATACGCCGCCATCAGGACGATGGCAACGGTGGAAACGACGAGGAATACCCAGCGGTGATCGGCGAGCATCCCGAACGCGGCTCCGTAATTGGTAACGTACGTCAGATGCAGGGCATCGGGAATGATCGGGAACGTGTCAATCGGCTTCAGGTGCTCGACGGCGAGAGATTTCGTCAGCTGGTCGAGCGCGATGACCGCGGCAATGATCGCCGTGTAAATGAGGGAGCGTTTGTTGATTTGCGATAATTTCATATCGAGTAAAAAAGGATTGCCGCCATATCGCGGATCATACGCGGCCGGAAAACCGGAGGGGAATCCCGTCCATGCTTTCGGGGCCGTGTACGCATACGCTGATACGGGCAATCCCGTCCTTTCGTGAGTCAGCAGGTTGTTGTGATTGATCGGGGAACGTCACGGTTGTGTGCGTCCCGATGCTTATTCTTCGGACAGAAAAGCAGCAAATTCGGCATCCTCTGCGAGCGTGTCAAGAAGCTCACCGTCCGACGTGTCATCCGTGAGCGATACGTGCTGTACCTTCGGTGATTCTGCGACCGTTGCAAAGACCTGCGTATCGGCGAGTGCATCGGAGGGTTGAGCGTCGGATGCGTTGTCGGTGACGTCGAAATCGAAATCCTCTTTGACGAGTGCGGCGATGCTGTCGGAGAGACGGTCGGCATACGCCTCGTGATCGGTCTGCTGCATCATCGCAGCATCGGCGTCGATACCGGGTGTCAGCTGTTCGAGGAACTCGATATGCTGTCTGTATTTTTCAAACATTTCTTCCTTGAGCGAAGCGATGGAGGCTTTCAGCTCAAACAGCGTTTTCCGTTCTGCGGCGGCCTTGTCACGGAATTCGGCGAGGACGCGCATACAGTCGGATTTTGTGGAGCGCATGATCTTATCGGCGCGGTCGGAGGCATCGGCAACGATCTGCTTGCCTGCCTTCTGTGCGTTGATGAGCGCGGTACGGATGGCTTCTTCTTCCGCACGCATGGCGTCAAGCGCGTCCATGGCGGACTGCAGCTTGCGTTCCAGCGCGTCGTTTTCGCGGTAAAGATCGGTGTACTTTTCCATCACGAAGCTGATGTACTCATCAACCTCGGGAATGGCGTAACCGCGCATGACACGGGTGAATTCTTTGTTTTTCAGTTCATGAGGCGGAATCATGAATAATCTCCTTCGGGATGTAATGGTTCAGATGAGCTTTTTGAGTTTGATACGGATGCGTCCTTTTTTGGACGTTCCGTCTACCTCGGCAAAGAGGTATCTTCCGTGACCGCGGATCGACAGATAACAACCGGGAGCAAGCTCGGTGTCTGGATGCTCGCACGGGCGGAAATCCACGTCAACGAAGCCGCCGGTAACGAGCAGCTTTGCTTTTTCACGTGACAGATTGACCGCGGCGGCAACGATTCCGTCGAGGCGCAGAGAGGCAACGGTATCGGAAAACGTTTCCCAGCGGCGCGTATCGGGCGTTGAAGCTGCATCTTCGTCAGACAGCGGGCGAACCGTTACCTT
>JAZQWK010000021.1:0-11370 GCA_045632325.1 Eubacteriales bacterium | reverse complement strand
GCGCAGACGGGGGTTGCGGCAGGCGTGGATGTGCGTATGAACCACATGACGGAAAAAGTCGCGGGAGGGCAACGTGAACGGCTCATTCGGATGGTTTTTGTTCCAATAATACAGATAATGCCCGAAGTCAAAGCAGATGCCGATGTCTTGAACACCGCGTGCGTGAGCTTCCTTGACGGCATCCAGTACCAATGCGGCACAGTCGCCGTCGATCTTGCCGGGCAACAATCGGTTGTTTTCAAGTGCAAATACGATGGGGTATCCGTGTTCGTCGCGGTGTTCGGCGAGTCTGCACAAGAGGTCTGTGTTGTCTGAGAAGTCCGGGTGTACGACGACGGTCAATTTCTCTTGGTGTGTCTGCAGGATGGGCAAAAGTGTCGTCAGCGGCGCGAATACATCCGTGACGGCGGTTTCAACGGACTTCGGTGCTGCATGTACGGTGATGACAAATCCTGTGTTCCAAAGCAGCTCTGCCGCGTGCAGAACGTCGTCGGGATCGGTATCTGGTCGCACGGTGCGCAGTTCAATGCTCTGAACGCCGCGGGATTTCAGTTCTGCAAGAACGGTCGGAATATCGCCGAGCGGTGCGCCGCCGTGTATGAGCCATGAGAATGGTAGGGATGTGCCGAGCATGATGGGTACCTCGTTTCATAGATTCTTGTGTACCTATGATATCACAAATAGGCTTCTTTCGTCAAGAGAAAATAAAAAGAAAGAACCGGCGAACCGGTTCTTTCGTGTGATTGGAAATTATTCAGCGTCGATGCCTGCTTCTTCGACGATTTCAGCTTCTTCTGCAGCAGCTTCATCAGCGAGGAGAGCACGGATGGAGAGGGAAACCTTCTGGTTTTCATCATCGATACCGACGATCTTAACATCAACTTCCTGACCCTTTTCGAGGACTTCTGCAGGGTTGTTGATGCGCTTGTTGGCGATCTGGGAGATGTGGATCAGACCGTCAACGCCGGGGATGATTTCAGCGAATGCGCCGAAGGGAAGAAGATTGACGATCTTAACGGTCGCAACGTCTTCAACCTGGTACTTGTCGGTGAAGATCTTCCAGGGGTTCATAGCGTCGGTCTTGTAACCGAGGGAGATGCGCTTTGCTTCTGCGTCGAAGTCCTTGACGTAAACGTGGATGGTATCGCCGATTGCAACGACTTCAGAGGGATGCTTGATGCGGCCCCAAGCGAGCTCAGAGGTATGAACCATACCGTCAACGCCGCCGAGGTCAACGAATGCACCGTAAGGCATGAAGGACTTGACGACACCGTCGAATTCCTTGCCTGCTTCCATTTCAGCCCAGAATGCTGCTTCCTTTTCCTTGCGTTCTGCGCGGAGAACTTCACGGATGGATGCAACTGCACGTCTTCTCTGTTCGTTGATGTCGATGATCTTGACGTTCTGGATGGTGCCCTGCAGTTCCTTCAGGTCAGCTTCTCTGGGCAGACCGGTGTGGGATGCGGGAACGAAGATACGAAGACCCTTGATGAGGACGATAACGCCCTTTTCGAGGCAGTCAACAACCTTACCGGTGAGAACGGTGCCTTCTGCGTGAGCAGCGACGATTTCGTTCCAGTTGTTTGCGTTGTCAACCTTCTTCTTGGACAGGGTAGCAACACCGTCGATGTCGCTGACGCGGACTGCGATTGCTTCGATTTCATCGCCGACCTTGAACATGTTTGCAACGTCAGCGGTGGGATCGTCGGTAACGTCGTTGAAGGACAGAATGCCCGTTACCTTGGAACCGATGTCAACATGAATCTCATTTGCAGAGATCGATGTAATAACACCCTTGACCACGTCTCCTGTATTTAAAGTTTTGAAAGATTCGTCCAGCATTTGCGCGAAGTTTTCTTCCATGATTTCGATTTCGCTCATAAGTTTTTTAACCTCCTGTATTATACTGTCGGGTGTGGACGCACCCGCAGTGATGCCTGCACATACGTGCGGCTGCAACAGATGCCGTGGAACGTCGGGAGGGCTTTCGACGAAGTATGTCTGTGCACATCGCTGTCGACAAATATCATACAGTTTCTGTGTATTGGAACTTCCTCTGCCGCCGATGACGAGCATAATGTCTGCTTCACCGGCAATGCGATCCGTTTCAGTCTGACGGTTTTCTGTAACATTACATATTGTATCAAAAATTTTCGCGTTTGTATATAGTTTTTCAATAAATTTTTGAGAAATTTTACAATCTGCTAACTTTTGGGTCGTTTGTGAGACATAAATGACCCTTTTTTTGAGAAATTTCTTCGCTTCATCTGTAGAACACCATGCTTTCGTCTCCTCTGCGTCGGCGAGAATTTTCGTCTCGCAGGAGAAACGGGAGCGGATACCCTTGACCTCGGGATGGTCGGGATCGCCGAAAATGATGCCGAGCGCCTCATCCGGGGTATCGGCAAACGGCGCGGATTCCTCCTCGGCGATGCGGTGGATGTTCTTGACGAAGGGACAGGTGCAGTCGATCACGCGCAGATTTGCGTGCCGTGCACCGAGGTCGGAAAGCATTCGCTCAACCTCCAATGTCATGCCGTGGGCGCGGACGACGACGATGACCTGCTTTGACGGAGACGCCTCCAATAGCGGCTGAATGTCTTCGTCCGTGACGGAGCGGACACCGCGGTCTGCGAGTTCACCGATCACGATCGGGTTGTGGATCAGCTCGCCGAGTGTGACGATGATGGCGTCCGGGGACTCTTTCAGCAGGCGATATACGCAATCGACGGCGCGGCGGACACCGGGACAGAATCCGGAATGTTTGGCTTCCAGAATTTTCATGCTTTGGTGCTCCTGTACGTCTCACCGAGCGTGCAGATGCGGTCGAAGATCAGCTCCGTCGCATGCTTGTACGTTTCGGTATTGCCCTCCTTCAGACCGAGGTCTGCAAACGGGATACGCTCACCGACGATGATGACGGTTTTGGAGAACAGCTTCAATTTGCGGCTCTTCGTTTCAATGGCAACGGGGAGCACGTCGCAGCCGGAACGGAATGCGATCATGCCGGCACCGTAGCGAACCTCGGTGGTGCGGGGATCGACGGTGGGCTGTCTGTGTCCCTGCGGGAAGATGCCGACGGACTTGTTGTCCTTGAGCTGTGCGATGGTACGCTTGATCGCACCGACGTCACCCGACGCGCGGTTGACGGGGTAAGCACCGAGGGCGCGGATCAGCGGCGCAAGAACGGGAATCTTGAACAGCGATTCCTTTGCCATCCAATTGATCTTGATGCGGATGGCGGCGACGATGACGACGGGGTCTAAATTGGCAATGTGATTGGAGCAGAGCATGAAGCCGGGGAGACCGTTCTTTTCGGTGTCCTCGGGGATATTCTCTTTTCCGACCAGCTCCACGCGGTACAGCGCGCAGAAAAAGCCTGCGAGCCATTTGATCATATTATCGTAAAAGCCCATGCGTTCGTCTCCTCAAATCAAATTCCGTTCTGCAAGCATTGCACGGATGGCTCCGACGGTTCCGTCGATATCCAGACCGGAGTTATCGAGCATGACGGCGTCGTCGGCGGGAATGGCGGGGGAAACCGCACGGGTACGGTCCTGCTCGTCGCGCGCGTTGATTTCAGCGAGAATGGTTTCGTAATCCACGGTCTGTCCCTTTTCAAGCAGCTCTTTGGTTCTGCGGTCGGCGCGTGCCTCGGCAGATGCAAACAGGAAGACCTTCAGCTGTGCATCGGGCAGGACGACGGTACCGATGTCGCGTCCGTCCATGATGACGTTGTGCGTCTTTGCCATTTCTCTTTGCAGGGAGAGCAGGTGTGCACGGACGGCAGGAATTTTCGACACCGTGGACGCGCACAGGGAAATTTCGTTTTCGCGGATGGCAGAGGAAACGTCCTCGCCGTTCAGTAAAACGATCTGCGTTCCGTCCTCTGCGTAATCCAGGCTGACGCTGACGTTCGGCAGGACGGCGGTGACGGCGTCTGCATTGTCGCGGTCAATGTTGTGACGGCGGACGTATACGCCGATGGCACGGTACATCGCGCCGGTATCGACGTAAACGAAGTGCAGTTCTTTGGCAAGTGCTTTTGCGACGGTGCTTTTGCCCGCACCGGAAGGACCGTCGATGGCAATGTTGATCATGAGATCGGATTCCTTTCGTTTTTCGTTGGAATTACGGTTCTGAAAACAGGGAGAGCAGCGAAACGTCGCCGTCATCGGTCGGAACGAGGGTGGATGCATCAATGCTCCAATCCCCGTGCAGAGAACGCCACTGACCGCCGTTCTTCGGATCGGTTTGCTCGAAAATGCCGTGATCGGCACCGAGCGGGATGTAGATCGGATTTTCGGGATCAAAGGAAGACGGCGTTGAGAAGAAAATCAGATAGGTCTGTCCTTCTTCGAGTTTGTCGGGATGGCTGTCGGAAACCGTCAGAATCGCATCCTCCGTCTCACCGCCGCGCATACGCATACACACGGTATCACCGACATCCGCCGCATCGGGATCGGTCGTTTGAAGAATCCGCACGGTGAAGTCGGTGGAAATCTGTCGGGATTCTCCCCAATTTTCTGCGGACGGATGCTTTTTCTCCACGGTACAGACTGCGGCAAACGCGGAATTGAGATAAGTATCCTCTACGGTTCCGACGGAGCGGTTGACGTTCATGTGTCGGACTTGCTTCGTTGTGCTGTCGGCTGCGGTCAGCGTCAGAGAAGACGGCTGATGCAGCGAGAAAAACAAAAGTCCTGCGGCAATGACGGCTGCCAGACAAAGCGGGGCGATCAGGTAACTCATTCTCATACGGTATTCTCCTTTCTGTACAGACAGTGCGGGGAATCATTCCGATTCAGCTGCAGCATGCGCCGCTGCCATGGCTGTGGAAAAGGCGATTTGTAAATTGAAGCCTCCGGTGTAGGCGTCAACGTCGATGACCTCGCCGGCAAAGTACAGACCTTTGATCTTTTTAGCTTCCATGGTCTTTGGCGACAGCTCTTTGACGGAAACGCCGCCCGAGGTGATGATCGCCTCGTCGATCGGACGGAAGCCTTTGGTGTGAAGCTCAAAGTTTTTCAGTGCGGATACGAGGGCTTTTCGTTTTTCCTTTGTGATGCTGTTGCACTTTTCATCGGGAGAAATGCCCGACATACGGGTGATGACGGGAATCATCTTTGCGGGAACGAGTGCGCCGATCACGTTGGAGAAGTTTTTGTTGATTGCGGCGGAGAAATCGCGCAGGATGCGTGCATCGAGTGCTTTTTCATCGAGCGCCGGCTTGAGGTCAAGATGCAGGACGTAGCGGTCGATCTTCGTTCTGTCCAGATGTGCCGATGCCGACAGAATCATCGGACCCGAGACGCCGAAGTGCGTGAACAGCATTTCGCCGAAGTCCTCGTAGACGGGCTTCGGAGAATCTTCGAGGGTGACGGTCAGACGGGTGTTTTTCAGCGAAAGTCCCATCATTTCCGCACAGCAGGCATCGCGGCACAGAATCGGTACAAGCGACGGATGGAGCGGTGTGACCTCCAGCCCCAGCTTGCGTGCAAAACGGTAGCCGTCGCCGGTGGAGCCTGTTCCCGGATAGGACAGACCGCCCGTGCAGACGATGACGCGGTCGAAGGCGTACGTGCCCGTGTTCGTTTTCACGCCCGTAACGCGGATATTGCCGTCGTCCTCGGACGTGACAAGCTCGGTCACGGCTTCGTGACGGACGGTTACGCCTGCATCACGGCATCTCCGTTCGAGTGCCGCAACGACGTCGTGAGCGTTATCGGAAACGGGGAAAACGCGGTTTCCTCGTTCGGTCTTGACGGGGACGTCGAGGTACTCAAACATATTTTTCGTTTCCTCGGGTGTGAATCCATTGATGGCCCCGTAGAGAAAACGGGGATTGGTCGGAACGGATTTGATAAAATCGTCGGGGCTGCAGTCGTTGGTGATGTTGCAGCGTCCTTTTCCCGTGATGGCAAGTTTTTTGCCAAGCTTCGGATTTTTTTCATACAGCGTGACGTCCGCGCCCCAGAATGCCGCTTCCGATGCCGCGGTCATGCCTGCAGCACCGCCGCCGATGATTGCAATTCGGATATTGCTCATGTCGTCTCCCATCAATTCTTGCCGTTTTTGGCATAGACGTCGTATTCGTCCCAAATGGCTTCGAGCGTTTCAAAGGTTTCTGCGATATCCTGCTTCTTTTTCTTGGAGACCGCAACGATCAGTGCGTTGATGACGGACAGCGGTGCGACGTAGGAATCGACGAACGACGCCATGTCGGAGCGTGCGATCAGAAGATGATCGGCACCGTCCGCAAGCGGCGAAGAAATGCTGTCGGTCAGAGCGACGGTGGCGGCACCCTTGGATTTTGCAAAGTCCATTGCGTCGATGATACGCTTGGAATAGCGCGGGAAGCTGATGCCGATGAATACGTCACCCGCTTCCATGCGGAACATCTGCTCAAACATTTCCGAGGAGCTGGTTGCCTGTACCGTACGAACGTCGGGGAACATCAGATTGAAATAATATCCGAGAAATCCCGACAGCAGAGATGCCGAGCGCATACCGGAAATATAGATATGCTTTGCGCCGATGATGGTATCGACGGCAGCGTCAAAGGCGGCAGAATCGATGCTGTCCAGCGTCGTGCGGATCTTTTCGATATCACCGGAGAGGATCTTGGACAGTACCTCGCCGTCGCCGATGCGGTCGTTGGTGATCTCCATGCGCTGCACGGAGGTCAGCTTGGTGCGGATCAGCTCCTGCAGAGATTTCTGCAGCTCAGGATATCCTTCAAATCCGAGCTCGATGGCAAAACGGACGACGGTGGATTCGGAAACGCGGACAACCGCACCGAGCTTCGATGCGGTCAGATACGCCGCTTTGTCGTAATGCTCAAGCATATACTGTCCGATGGCCTTCTGTCCTTTGGAGAACTCCGGCATCATCGTCTCAATTTTGGTCAGAATATCGGTCATGACGGCAAAGTCCGTTTCAGTTCTTCGACGTGATGTAGCCGAGTGCGACGAGCGTTTCCGCTTCGAGAACGGCACCGCCTGCAGCACCGCGCAGGGTGTTGTGTGCAAGACCTACGAACTTGTAGTCGTAAACGGTATCCTCGCGCAGACGGCCTGCGGAGACGCCCATACCGCCTTCAACGTCGCGGTCGAGCTTTGCCTGGGGACGGTTATCTTCTTCAAAATAGGTAATGAACTGCTTGGGAGCGGAGGGCAGATCGTACTGCTGGGGGATACCGCGATAGTTCTTCCATGCGTCGAGGATCTGTTCCTTGGTGGGCTTGTTTCTGAACTTGACAAAGACAGCGGCGGTATGGCCGTCGGTGACAGGAACACGGATGCACTGGGTCGTGATAACGGGATCCTTTGCCTTGACGATTTCACCGTTTTCGATGGTACCCCAGATCTTGAGCGGTTCCTGCTCGGACTTTTCTTCTTCGCCGCCGATGAACGGGATGATGTTGTCGATCATTTCGGGCCATTCGTTGAAGGTCTTGCCGGCACCGGAAATTGCCTGGTAGGTCGTTGCAACGACTTCGTAGGGTTCAAATTCCTTCAGTGCGTTCAGCGCGGGAACGTATGCCTGGATGGAACAGTTGGGCTTGACGGCGATGAAGCCGTGCGTGGTGCCCAGACGCTTCTTCTGTGCTTCGATGATATCGAAGTGGTCTGCGTTGATTTCCGGGATGACCATCGGAACGTCGGGGGTCCAGCGGTGTGCGGAGTTGTTGGAGATGACCGGGACTTCTGCCTTTGCATAAGATTCTTCCAGTTTCTTGGTCTCGTTCTTGTCAAAGTTGATCGCGCAGAAGATCACGTCGATGTCTTTGCAGGTTTCCTCAATGTTCCATGCATCGACGACGACCATATCGGCAACGCGCGCGGGCATTTCGGAAGCCATCTTCCATCTGCCGCCGAGTGCCTCGGTATAGGTCTTGCCTGCGGAACGAGGGCTTGCTGCCAGCTTCGTTACACAGAAAAAGGGATGGTCTTCCAGGAGCGTAATGAATCGCTGACCGACCATACCGGTTGCGCCGACAACACAGGCGCGGAGCTTCTTTTCAATCTGCATCATATTTATATCCACCTTTCAGATTTGTTGTTTTGTTTCAGCGGGTTGAAAATTGTGTGTATACATATAATAGTATAGCATTTTTTGCGCCGTTTGTCAATGAATATTTTGTCGCCGTTTCGGATTTTCATGCAAATTCGAGTGTATGGTACGGATTGACGGTTCCGAGGTTTTCGCGGCAGAAAAATATCGGATTGTTCTTGACAAACTGCGGTATTTGTGTTATATATAATTATAATGACAGAATACTGCGATACGGAAGGAGCTCCCCAGATGTTTGGGGCATTGATACAGAATGAAAATACTAGTTGCGGGATGCGGTAAGATCGGCACGACGATCCTGTCCTCTCTGACAGCAGAGGGCCACGATGTTACGGCGTTGGATTCCGATGCGTCGGTCATCAGTGAAATTACGAATATTTACGATGCGATGGGCATCGTCGGCAACGCTGCTGACTGCGAAACGCTGGCGGAGGCGCGGGTAAACGATGCGGACGTTTTTATTGCCGTTATGCATTCGGACGAGCTGAATATGCTGTCGTGCTTTCTTGCGCAGCGCATGGGCGCCAAGCATACCGTTGCGCGGATCCGCAATCCCGAATACAACGACAATTCTTTGGACTTTATGTGCCGGGAGCTGTCGCTGTCGCTTGCCATCAATCCCGAAAAGCTGGCGGCGAGAGAGCTTTACAATATGCTGAAGCTGCCGTCTGCCATCAAGGTGGAAACTTTTTCGGGACAGAATTTTGAAATGATCGAGGTGCGGCTCAAGCAGGATTCGCCTCTGGACGGTATGCGTCTGTCCGAGATGCGCGTCAAATACAACCGTGCAAAGTTCCTCGTCTGCTTCGTACAGCGCGAGGAGGAGGTCTTCATTCCCGACGGTAATTTCGTTTTGAAAAGCGGCGATACGATCGGTATGACCGCTTCTCCGTCGGAATTTCAGAAGCTGCTGCGTGATCTCGGTCTGATGCAGAAGCAGGCGCGTTCGGTCATGCTGCTCGGCGGTTCACGCACGGCGTATTATCTTGCAAAGCATTTGACGGAGTCGGGCAACGACGTAAAGATCATCGAACGGGACGAGGCGCACTGTGAAACGCTGTGCAATCTGCTGCCGCGGGCGACCTTGATCTGCGGTGACGGAACGAATCAGGAGTTGCTTTTGGAGGAGGGTCTGCCGTCCACCGATGCGTTCGTATCGCTGACCGGTATGGACGAACAAAATATCCTCGTCTCCGTCTTTGCTGCGTCACGCAAAGTCCCCAAGGTCATCACGAAGATCAACCGACCGGAGCTGGAGTCGATGGCGGACGATCTGGGACTTGACTCGGTCATTGCACCGCGGAGAACGGTTTCCGATCTTTTGGTCAGCTACGTGCGCGCGCTTGCCAATACGCGCGGCAGCCATATCGAAACGCTGTACCGACTTGCGGATGACAAAGCGGAAGCACTTGAGTTTATCGCGTCGCAGGATGCGAAATGCATCGGAATCCCGCTGCGCGATCTGCAGATGAAGCAAGGGATTCTGATTGCGGGTATCATCCGCCGTCATACGCCGATCATTCCGAGCGGTAACGACAGCATTCTGGCAGGAGACCGCGTGATCGTGATCTCGGCGAAGCAGCGTCTTGAGGATCTGTCCGATATTATGAAGGCGTGACGAAGGAGTGCTGATATGAACCGAAAAATGGTATTCCGCACCACGGGACAGATCGTCCTGATGGAGGCGGCGCTGCTCCTGTTTCCGCTGTTTGTTTCATTATTATATGGAGAAGCGTGTGCGAAGGATTTTATGATTACGGTTGCGGCGGCGCTTGTGATCGGCGGTGCGTTCATTGCCGTGACACGCACGCAGAACCGCGTGATCTATGCCAAAGAAGGCTTTATCATTACGACGCTGTCGTGGGTGCTCCTGTCGGCGATCGGTGCACTGCCGTTCTATTTGAGCGGCGAAATTCCGTCGTACGTCGACGCGTTCTTTGAAACGGTTTCCGGTTTCACGACGACGGGTGCGTCGATTCTGCCAAACGTGGAGGTGCTCAGTCACGGGCTGCTGTTCTGGCGGAGCTTTACGCACTGGATCGGCGGTATGGGTGTCCTTGTGCTGATGATGGCGATCGTGCCGCCGTCGGAAGGGGATTCCGGGCGATCGATCCACATTATGCGCGCGGAAATGCCGGGACCTGTCGTCGGTAAGCTGGTGCCGCGTATTCGCGAAACTGCAAAAATTCTATATCTGATCTATATCTTCATGACGCTGCTGTCGTTTGTCCTGTTATACGTCGGCGGTATGCCGCTGTTTGACAGTATTTTGCACGCGTTTGCAACGACGGGTACCGGCGGCTTTGGCATCAAGGCGGATTCCGTTGCCGGATACAGCGCGTATCACCAGTGGGTCATTACCGTTTTCATGCTTCTGTGCGGTATCAATTTCAATATTTATTATCTGATGATCGTCAGAAATTTCCGTTCTGCATGGCGGTCGACGGAGCTTTGGTGTTATCTTGGAATCGTATCGGCGGCGACGGCGGTGATCACATGGAATGTTTTTCCGATGTTTGGAAATATCGGAGAATCGTTTCGCCATGCCGCGTTTCAGGTGGCTTCGATTATCACGACGACCGGCTTTGCAACGACGGATTTTGATCTTTGGCCGCAGTTGTCTAAAGGGATTTTGTTCCTTTTGATGATTATCGGTGCGTGTGCAGGCTCGACGGGCGGCGGTATGAAGGTTTCCCGCGTCGTCATTCTTGCGCGGAACGCAAAGCAGAATCTCGCGCGGATGCTGCATCCGAGATCGGTTCGCGTCGTACATTTTGAAGGTAAGCCGGTGGAGAAGACGACGCTGGAGGGGCTGTCGACCTACGTGACGCTGTATTTCTTTATGATCTTCTGTGGTTTTCTGATTCTTTGCCTGGAGCCGTTTGATTTTGAGACAAATCTGACCGCGATCGTTTCCTGTTTTAACAACATCGGTCCCGGCTTCGGTGCGGTAGGTCCCGTGCGGAGTTATGCGGAGTATTCTGATTTTGCGAAGCTGGTGCTGTCGGCGGCGATGATGCTTGGTCGATTGGAGATCATTCCGATTATGATCGCACTTTCTCCGTCGACGTGGCTGAAGAAATAAATACGGTTTGGTTTATGCCCGTCATATCCGATCGCGGTGATTGTACCGTTTGGGATATGACGGGTACGGTGTTTTTGCGAAAATAACTTTATGAAAAATTTTTCGAATTTTTCCAAAAAATATTCCCGAAACCTATTGACAAAGCTGAATTGGTGTGGTATAATAATCGAGTCGCATGAGAAAGCGAGTGGTTCTGAGAATCACGAATC
>JAZQWK010000020.1:0-7095 GCA_045632325.1 Eubacteriales bacterium | reverse complement strand
ATCCCACCACGGATTGTCGAGATTGACGTACGGAAGCTCGGTGTTCCAGTCAAGCAGCAGACGCTGGTTTGCATAGGTGTGCGCCGCGCGGCCGTGCGGAAGAATGATGTCGTACGCATCGTCGCCGGCAAGGATCGTATTGACCGCATCGGTTTCGTGGTTGTCGTGCGAGGACGGCTGATAGGAAATCGTAATGTTATACTGCTCGGAAATGCGGGAATTTCTTTCAAAGATCGCATCGTCAACGATATCGCCCGTTGCCGCTTCGACGTACATATCCTCGATCCAGCGCTCGTTGTTGCGGATCAGCATATGAAAATCGTAGCCGTCGTAATCCTTTTCGGGCAGAGCCGCAAACGGATCAAACGCTTCCTCGGTCTCAACCGTGCTCTCGCCGACGGTGACCGCCGCCGTCGTTTCGGGTGTCGTCGCCGTTTCACCGCCGCCGCAGGAAACGACCGCAGACGCAAGCAGAACTGCCGCAAAAATCAAAGATAAACGCTTCATGCAAAGTAATCCTCCATGTTCATATCATATTTATCTTGTCGTTCATTATAGCACAAATTCTGCGGAATTGCAAGTGATTTTTTGTTTTTCGTCCAAACGTCTTGCGTTTTTTCCGCCGTTGTTGTATAATAGAATTGAATCATACCCCCGTTTGCAGGGGAATACGGATATCTTAAAAGGATGAGCGTGTTTACGGTTGACAGATACGGTGATTGTTCTCGCACGTTGACCTTCCCCGGCGGGGAATGGTGTCCGGAGAAACCAACGGTTTCTCCATGAAGATGCCGCAGGCATCTTCGAGTGACAGGATGAGAGGAAAAGCGACAAATTTGATGTTGTTATAAAAACAAGGTTTCTCCTCATCCACCACTTCGTGGTCCCCCTTCCCCGCTGGGGAAGGTTTTGACAGTGCCCGCCGTCTCCTTACGTTGACACCCTTCCCTCTCCACACGCCAAATGCAAACGAACCTATATCTACCAAGAAAGGAAAACAATTTATGGCAATGCAGATCACGAACAAACTGGCACAGAAGAACAACGACGCCTTTCATGCCGCTCCCGTCACCGTCGGCTTTCTCGGCGACAGCGTGACCAACGGCTGTTTTGAGGTCTATCCCGCGATGACGGACGAGGGTGAGCGCGGCTTTGACGTCGTGTTTGAGCCGGAAAACAGCTACGCCGCACACGTGCGCAAGATCCTTTCCCTGCTCTACCCCAAGGCGCAGATCAACGTCGTCAACGCGGGCATCTCCGGCGACAGCGCACCCGGGGGACTTGCGCGGATGGAGCGTGACCTGCTTCCGTACCGCCCCGATCTGGTCGTCGTCTGCTACGGGCTGAACGACGCCTGTGCGGGAGACGACGGCATCGCGCGCTATCACGATGCACTTGTTTCGATTATCAATCAGCTGAAAGATGCAGGCTGCGAGGTCATTCTGATGACGCCCCAGCCGATCTGCGCGCGCGTCCATACCCAGCTGCGCGGCGACGGTCTGCGTGCGATGGCAAAGAACCTTGCCGCATCGTTTGCCGACGGCGGCTTTGACCGCTATATGCAGGCTGCCCGTGCGGCGGCAAAGGAAACCGACGTCCCGCTGTGCGACGTCTACGCCAAGTGGATGACGATGTTTGACTGCGGTGTCGATATCACCGATCTGCTCTCCAACTACCTCAATCATCCGACAAGAGAACTGCATTATCTGTTTGCGTATTCGCTCGTTCATACGATGTTCGGACTTTCGTAACACCCAAAAGGAGGTGTCGCATATGACGAAGCCGCAAAAGGGCTTTGCCGTTATCACCGCCGTCGTTTTGCTGATCGCCGCCGCAACGCTTGTCAAACCTGTTTCAGATTGGGTTCACAGTAAAATCAAGTACCGGGACTTCGATCGCTATCTTGATATCGGCATCACGGCATATTATGAAAAGGATTACACCGCGGCGTATGATGCCTATATGTCCGCCTACGACAGCCTTGCCGCCGAGGATGATTTTGACCGTGACATGAAGGCAGGAGCCTGTCAGATCGCGGCGGAATGTCTTTCTCTGCAGGGCGATCTGTACGGTGCGATCGATACGCTGGAGCGCGGGTATGCCGAAACGGAAGAAGGAATCCTGTTATCAATGCTGATGGAGTCCCCCGTGCGTTTTTCCGACGTACGGCTGCATGAGGTATTCTGTCGGGCGCTGAACGTATCCGAGGATGCACTGACGTACGGAGATTTGCAGACCATCGAAACGATACAGATCCACCCCGATGTCATCCATATTTTTCCCGAGGACGGAGAGCGAACGAGCGGTTCGTTTGCCGTCGGTGAGCTGCTTCTGTCCTCATCTTTTGAGTATCACTGCGCACAGCTTTCTTACGCAAGAAACGCCGCCGTCCACGCGCTCGGATTCCATCCGTCCGACGGCGATCTGACCCGTCTCGGCGCAATCAAAAACCTTCGCGTGTTCTCGCCGTCCGGTCCCGAAATTGAGGATTATTCGTTTCTGTCCGCGATGACATCTCTTTGGGAGCTGTTTCTGAACTGGTCGCAGATTTCCGATCTTTCCCCGCTGTCTTCGCTGACAGAGCTGCGGGTCTTAGAGTTGGAGGGTACACCCATCCACGATCTGACACCGCTGTCCTCTCTGACCAGGCTGGAAGAACTGGTTCTGACAGATACCAAGGTCACCGATCTGTCGCCGCTGTCCGCCATGACGGAAATGACGACACTGTCGGTCAAGAATCTGAACGTGATCTCGTTTGCACCGCTTGCAAACATGAAGAATCTGCGGATTCTGATCGCCGACAACACGGGCATGACCGATCTTTCCGTACTGCGTGAACATACACATCTGAAATCCCTGATGCTGTCGGGCAACAACATATCCGATCTCTCACCGCTGGACGGCAATCCCGATCTCTATTGGGTCGTGCTGAGCGGCAGTCCGATCACCGATCTTTCCCCGTTTGCAGGCTGTACGGCGCTGGAAATCCTCGAATGTAATAATGCCGCGGTGACCGACCTGACTCCGCTTGCAGACTGTGAGAAACTGCGGATTCTGAATCTGAACGGAAGCGCTGTTGCAGATCTGTCCCCACTTGCCGGATGCACCGCATTGACCAAAATGGAAATCGATGGCAGCTACGTTTCGGACCTGTCACCGCTGCAGAACTGCACCAACCTGGAACGGCTTTGTGTCAACAGCGCACCGATTTCCGATCTGTCGCCGCTTGCCGCCTTAACAAAACTGCGCGTTCTGTCGCTGAACCAAACGAACATTTCCGATCTGGCACCGCTTGCGGGTCTGGAAAATCTGTCTCTGCTCATGATCGAACATACAGAGGTCACGGATCTTACCCCGCTTTCCGCCTGTATGAAGCGCGGCAAACTGCATGCTTACGGCTGTCCCATCACCGATTGGTCGCCGTTATCCCCGGAAATTGAACTTGTAGGACTTCCGGAAGTTGATTCATAAAGAAACAGGAGAAAAACCATGACCTTATCCGAATTTTACAAAACCTATTCCTCCGACTGTACCGCAGGCTCGGCAAACCAGGTGCTGACGCGCGACGACGAACCCGTCACCCGCTGCGGACGCATCTACTACCGTCTGTCCCACGGCGGTGACAACTATGCGCTCTTGTTCTCCAACCAAATCGACTCCACCTTTGCCGACGGCTCAATCAGTGTTGCCAACGACGTCGGCGGCGATTGGGATATTCTCTCCCTGCGAGTGGGTCTAGTCGACGTGCGCGGCACAGAACCAAAGGTGTGGCATACCGTCACCTTTGACGGCAAAGAAACGAAGCACGTCTCTGCCGGCGACACCGAACCGTTTTTCTGCGATCCGATTCCGCTCGGTGCAAACGGCGGGGAGTATCTCTGCTATGAGATCACCGTTTC
Source organism: Eubacteriales bacterium (assembly GCA_045632325.1). Lineage (GTDB taxonomy): Bacteria > Bacillota > Clostridia > Oscillospirales > CAG-272 > RGIG3925. The sequence continues at coordinate 3,196 of JAZQWK010000020.1, read as the reverse complement.
GGGTGCCTGCTATCCGTATCATGAGGAGATGACGCTCAACGTTGTCATCCGTGCAGGGGATAACTGGATTCCGTCCAAGAAGATTCCGGCACCCCTGATGATCGGCTCTGACCGCAAGGTGTCCCGCCGTATCGGATTCCTCGGTGACTCTATCACGCAGGGATGCGGCACGGAATACGACAGTTATACGCACTGGGCGGCAAAAATCGCCGAAGGCTTGCCTGCAACCGACAGCGTCTGGGATCTCGGCATTGGCTATGCACGCGCCTACGATGCGGCAACCGACCGCGGCTGGCTTGCGCGCGTCAAACAGTGTGACATTGTCAACGTCTGCATGGGTGTCAACGATCTTCTGCGCGGACGGACAGGCGAGCAGGTTGTCGCTGATCTGACAACGATCGTCCGTGCGCTGAAAAAGGCAGGATGCCGCGTCATTCTCTTCACAGTGCCGCCGTTCGACATGACGGGCGATGCCAAGGACTACTGGTACTTTGTCAATGACAAGATCCGTCTGACGATCGCCAACGAAGCGGATGCCATTTTTGATTTCGCGGCGGTGCTCGGTCAGCCCGCACCGAACGCTCATCTGTCGGTCTACGGCGGTCATCCCAACGCCGAGGGATGTGCTGTCGCGGCAAAAGCGTATCTGGCAGTGAAATTGCTTTGATATTCCAAATACCCATCAAAAAGGACAGCTGCAGACGTCCGGGTTTGCAGCTGTCCCGTATTTTTATATGTGAGCTTCCCCGCACATCTGCAAAAGAACCTTCCGAGCCTCCTCGGGAAGCGACGCCAGCAAATGCGTCTTTTCCTCTGCATCGAGCACCCCGGTATCCGCCGTCAGAAGATCGCAGACGTCCTCAAGCCCTCTCACACGCGCAAGGATCAACGCCGTCTTTTCTTCAGACGTCGTGCACCCGCGCAGATCAAAATCAAGCAAACGGAACGATTCCGCATCCAATCTGCCGCCGTGGTATGTTATCTGCGGTTCTGCGAGGAAGGGCTGTCGGCAGGAAGCATCGGTACACGGAAAAACGCGCGTGGGAAGCTTATGACGCATACAAAGATCGATACTTTCACAGAGCTTCTGCACAGAACGGCGGATATAATCGGCGGTACTGTCGTCCGTCATCAGAAGATCGATCACCGTTTCCGCCGCTTGATGCAGATGCGGTTCGCGCATCATCCCGTCATGATACGTCCCGACAAGTGCTGTGATATCGTCTCCCTGCAAACCGAATTTCCAGGAAGAGAACGGGCGGTGCAGAAGTGCCATGCCGATGGCAGTTCCAAAGATGGGGGCGAACAGATTCGACGGATTTTCACGGTACAGAGGATCAGCAGCAGATAAAATCGCATCGAGTGTGTCCGTGCGGAATTTCGATAAAAATCTTGCTTCGGCAATCAGCCCCTGCAAATACCGTCCGAGAAAATTCACCCCGCGCAGGTCTTTGACGGTATTGCCGTCAAGATACAAGGGATAATCTGCAGTGATCGGAACGGCGTCTGCAAATCCCGTGGGATGATACGCGCGGAAAAAGCCCGCAATCCCATCGATCGCCGTCGATTTCATCACACTGTCGGGCAAGGACTTAAAGATCGGAAGATGACGGCGGTATTGCAGCTCTGCCGCCCGCAGACGGCGCTCTGTGATGCGCAGCCCTTCCCCGTACAATTCCGATGCGTTCCTCTCTGCCAGCCATCCCGCCGCATCGTCCGGAGTCGGTGCGGTGAGCAGGTACTGATCGAGCGTATACAATACGGACGCCAGCAGTGCCTGTGCCGTTTCTGCGGGCACGGAACAGGACTCGCCGTTCGTCAGCTTCTCCAGCCGCTCCGCGAGCAGAGAAAACACCCCACTCTGCACCGTCATGACGGCTTCATCGTCGTACACGCCTGCTTCTCGTGCAGAGACCAGCAGCGTTTCGGTGTATCGATTCGGATCGAGTGTCCCCACGTCAATACGACTGTGTTTTTGCAGTGTTTTTGGCAAATCCTTATACCTGCCTTCCGTTTTCATCTTCCCATATTTCGGGAACGGTATCGTATACCCGTCCGTCTTCCTCTTGATCTTCCAATCGGTGCTGACGGCGGATCCCCTCTCTCGTCTTTTCCATCGACGATACAGCCTTTTTATCATGCTCCGCGAAACGTGCGTCTGCGGCAGTTTGATACCCCGAGGATGTATCTTCGGTGAGCAATCTTGGGAATACTTCGGTTTCCAGAATTTCCAGAGAACCGGCACATTCCCCGTCAAACGCATTGCGCATGAACGTCAGAAGCTCACGGTCGTTGTACGCATCGCGCAGTTCGTTTTTGAAGGTATCAAACAGTACGAGCAGAGCCGCGATGGTTTCCGCATAGTTTGTCTGCGTCAGATACGGAGAGTCGGCAAACGCAAGCACGAGACGAGCCGCAATGCCGTCGCCAAACTCGACCCGTGCACTGTCGGACAGACTTTCTCTGCGTGTGACGAGCAGCTCACGAATATCGTCCTCCGACAGTGTCAGTCCGTATTCCCGCGTGACGTCGTTGGTTTTTCTCAATGCCTCCGTCTGCCGCTGAACAAGAAGTCCCGATGCAAATCCGCTGTTTTGCAGCAGCAATACCGCATGCATATCTTCCGCTCCCTCCGTTTTTAAGTGATTTTCAAATACAGTTGTTCGTATCAAGTCAAGGTGACAAGATTATACCACGCTGCTCGCGCGTTTGTCAACCTGTTTTAAAGAAATTCTGTTCGCTTTATTTTGCCAAAACCACTTGACATAATACGAATTTTGTGGTATAATAGATACAGATAAGAAAACAGCCGCAGGTTTAAAAACGCCCGCGGCTGTTGTGTTTTTATGCATTTATCTGCGCTCCATCAGCAGGACGAAATCGTGATCGGTCACGCCGAGTCCGATCGGTACTGCGGGATCGAGCTCCGTCCGACATCCCGTTTCCAGGTCGTAAAGCGTCACGCGGTAGGCGGGGTCCATACCGGCAAGCGTCACGGGAAGTGCCTTCTGACGGCGCATCGAGAAGTTTTCGACGACAGAGCCGTCGCCGTCGTCCGTCAGCGACGAAACAAGTTGCGTATTGCGCAGATACACGATACGGAGCGCACCGTCATCCGTCACAAACGCCTTCTGCTGATATCCTGCGATCGGGGAAACGTACGGCTTGCATACGGCAAAGGTCTGCTCCGTCACGG
>JAZQWK010000019.1:0-2668 GCA_045632325.1 Eubacteriales bacterium | reverse complement strand
AAGCGTCAGTGTACCGTCGCTGTTCAGCTCGACAAAATCAAGGTCAGCGGAGATGATGAACGGAATGGACGGACCCCAGGTCTGCATGACGACAAGACCGAACTGGTCCTGATTGTCTACCTGACCGTTACCGTTGAGGTCCTGATAGCACTGTTCCGTGTAGGACAGCATCTTTTCATAGGTCCATGTTCCGTTCAGAACTTCGTTGTACAGAACGTCGCCGTCATCGTACATGGAAGCAAGCATATTCTTGTTGAAGTAGAGCGCGTGTGCGGAGCGCAGGATATCGATGAAGAAGTCACCTGCCATGATGTACTGGTGTGCACCGCCATCCAGAGACAGCTGTTCCATGTAGTTCTTGTACCAGTAGGTTTTGCTGTAATCGACGTGCGGAGCGTCTGCGATATTCAGGAAGTTGCCTTCGATGGAAAGGGTTGCCATCGGGAACAGGTCGTTGATGGCGATATCGTAAACGTCGTCGCCTGCCATGATGATCTTGCTCAGATCGGAACCGCAAGCGGTATAGTCGAGGTCAACCTGCGTGAAGACGAGATCGACGTTCAGAATTTCCTCAACGGAACGGTTGCGGAACAGTGCGGAGTCACTGACAACGTCACCGGTTTCTTCCTCGGGACCTTCGATTAAGTAGTTGGAGTTGCCGACACCGGATGCGATGTTGATACTGGTGTAGATGCGGATTTCTTCTCCGCCGTAGTCAAATTCTTCAAACGGATCGGGTTCGGTGGTTTCGGTAACGACAGCAGTTTCCGTCGTCGGTGCAGAGGTATCTGCAGCGGGCATCTGAGCAGCATCACCGCAGGAGGCGAGTGCCGTACCTGCAAGCGTCAGCAGCGCAAGCAGAGATGCTATATTCTTTCGATTCATGAAAATCATACTCCTTTTGGAAATGGTATATTATTTGGTTTACAATATTATATATTATACGCCATGCCACGAAAAAAGTCAAGAAAAAACCGCAGTTTTCTGCGGTTTTTTCGATAAATTATTGGATTGTTACGGCGTTCCCATTTCATTGGAAGGCGGAATCACGTATTCAACGACGGGATTTCCGTCACCTGTCGGTTCCTGTTCCGGGGACACGGGAGCATTCGGGTCGGTCGGCTCGATCGGCTCTGCGGGATCGGTAGGTTCGATCGGTTCTTCCGGTACGGCAGGGTCGGCAGGAGGTGTAACGGGCTCCGTCTGCGGCTGCTGCGTTTCATCAGTCGGTTCTTCGTCAGTCGGCGGGATCGGTGCGACGGGAGGCTCGGTTTCTGCGGGAATCGGTTCCGTGACGGACGGTTCTGCAGACGGTGCGGATGCGGTTCCCTCGCTGTCAAACAGCAGGATCACACCCGTGGTGAGCGTGCCGATCTCCGTACCGCCGTAGACGCCGTTGAAGTTCCAGCTGACCTCAACGGACGCACTTTGGCTGCCGGTGGCGTTGTATGTTTGCGTTAAGAACGGGACGTACGTTTTTTCATGTACCATATGGTCGATGGCGTCGGTTGAGAAGGTGCGGGAAACGCCGTTGACGGTGATCGTTCCCATATCCGTCTTGGCACTGCACCAAAGCTCGTAGCAGGAAAGACCGACGTCGAACGTCAGCGTGACACTGCCGTCCTCTGCCTGTGCTGCCGTATAATCAAGAAGCAGGCGGATATTCTCCGACTGTGCCGAGGCAGTCTGTCCTCTGACGGGATCTCCGCCCGGAATCAGCTGTGCGGTAAGATCGATCGTCGGCTTGACGATGACGATCGGTGCCGGTGCGGCAGGCTCTGTGACTTCCGTCGGTTCGGTGACGGCATCGGTCGTGCCCTCGGTCGGCATTTCCACGGGCAGTTCGGGAATCGGCTCGGTAATCTCGGGCAGCGGCTCCGTTTCGTCGGGGACGACGGCAGGTTCTGTCTGCACGGGCTCGGTCTGCGGCTCTGTGATTACGGGAATGTCGGGCACGTCAGGCACGTTCGGTGCGGTTTCGATGATTTCCGGTGTAACGGGTGCCGTATCGGAATCCGTGCTTGACGGATCGTTTTTCGGTTGATTGCAGGCGCTGAACAGGAGCGCCGATGCAAGAAGAAATGCGGCAAAGCATATTTTACGGTTCATGGAAATTACCATGGCTTTCATTTATGAAAGCCGTCCTTTCTTTTGGTTTGGTGATGATAATACAAGTATATCAAATGATTGTCATCGGTGTGTGAATAAAATGTAAAAGTTTTGCGTACGAAAAATTTTTTTCAAAAAAGTGACGCGGGATTCTTGCAAGAACACCTCTGATGTGGTATACTGTATACGCGGACCGTCGACAGAATTCGATGGGACTGTAATTCAGATGATAAATACGGAGAATAGGATATATGGAGCAGATTTTTGGAAATGCGATCATCGGCCAATCGGGCGGACCGACGGCGGCGATCAACGCAACGCTTGCAGGCGTAATCAAGGGAGCGCTGAATGCTCCGCAGATCAAGCACGTTTACGGTGCGGTCAACGGCATTGAAGGTATTTTGGAGGAGCGTATTACGGCGTTGGACGCGCAGTTTGCGGACGATGCGGCACTGGAAGCGCTGGCTCATACACCGGCGGCGGCACTCGGCTCCTGCCGTAAAAAGCTTCCCGCATACGCAGCAGACGATCCTACTTATAAAAAACTGTTTGAAATTCT
>JAZQWK010000018.1:0-4980 GCA_045632325.1 Eubacteriales bacterium | reverse complement strand
GCCGGAGTAGGTATAACGGAGCTCGTCGTAGTCGCCGTATGCCGTTGCGGTAACGTCGATATAATAAGAAAAATTGAAGCTGCCGTGCTTGCCCGATACGACACCGCCGACACCGCGCTGCAATACCTCATTGACAGGGTCTGTGACGGTTTCCGAGGACAAAATCTCGGTTTCGGCTAAAACGCCGTTTTCGTATCTGCGGCGTTGCTGCTGCCGTGCGACGCCTTCCACGCCGTAGGAAACGCGGGCTGTCGTGCCGCGCGGAATGGTCTGAACGTCGAGATAATTCGTGCCGTAGGGAATCGCGGCGATTTCCTCACTTTCCTCGTAGGTGACGAGGACGACGGTGATCGCCATATCATCCGTTATGACGGTTTCGGGCGCGGGTGTGACGATATCATCGGCGTTTGCCTGATAACCGACGTCCTCAAGTACGTCGGCGACGGTCATGGCGGCGGTGTTCCAGTGGACGGGCGTACCGTTACCAATCGTTACGGTGACGTCACAGGTCACGGCATCCTGTACGAGCGACGGATTGCCAAGCGGTGCCGTGGGCGCGGGAGCGTTCAGCGTGATGACCGTCGGCGTATCGGTATAGTGCAGACGGGTATACGTCATCGCACAGGAGAGAACGACGGTCATAAGGAGGGCAAAGCAGACGGCACTCCATTTCCCGATCCGCTGTGCACGTCGGACGGTGTCCGTGGTATAACGGCGGCGCATTTTGCTGCGAAGGTACAGCCAACGCAGAAACTCCGGAAGCGTTGTGCTCTGATTCTTTTTTTGTGTCTGCTGTTTTTTCTGCATCCTTTGCGCGCCTCCCTTCGTGTGATTTCAATGGAAATCATCTGTTCTGATTCAGATAGTATACCATATTTTCGGGATTTTGTCAAGTATCGGCGGTTTTGGCGGCGGATGTGGGGACGGTGTGACGGCAAAAAAATCCCGCAGATCTCGTTTGATCTGCGGGAAATGGATTTGGCGTTATGCCTGTTTCTTTGTGGTAAGGGTCTTGATGACGAACAGCGTGCCGATCATCAGGACGATTGCGATGGGAAGTGCGATCCATGCCGAGCGGATGAAGCCTGCGATCAGATAGCTGACGAAGGAAACAGCGGCAACGGTGATGGCGTAGGGAAGCTGGGTAGAAACGTGGTTGAGGTGGTCGGACTGAGAACCTGCGGATGCCATGATGGTGGTATCGGAGATGGGCGAGCAGTGGTCACCGCAGACCGCACCTGCCATACAAGCAGAGATACCGATGATCATGATTTCGTTGTTCATGTCGCCGCCGAACACTGCAACGACGATCGGAATGAGGATACCGAACGTACCCCAGGAGGTACCGGTTGCGAATGCGAGGAAGCATGCAATGACGAAGATGATTGCGGGCAGGAAGCTCATCAGGCTTGCAGCAGAGCTTTCAACGATACCTGCAACGAAGGTAGCAGCACCGAGGGAGTCGGTCATGCCCTTCAGCGTCCATGCAAAGGTCAGAATGAGGATTGCGGGAACCATGGACTTGAAGCCTTCGGGAAGCGCAGCCATACATTTCTTGAAGGAAAGCACGCGGCGGCAGCAGTAGTAGATAACGGTCAGAAGCATTGCGATGAAGGAACCGAATACCAGACCGACGGATGCATCGGAGTTGGAGAATGCATCAATGAAGGTTTCACCGTCGAAGAAGCCGCCGGTGTAGATCATGCCGATGACGCAGAAGAGGATGAGTGCAATGATCGGGAATACGAGGTCAATGACGCGACCCTTTTCGTTGACTTCTTCTGCATTTTCGGAAGCCTTGACGGTACCGGAGGTGAACAGGTCACCCTTTTCGATGGCGTTCTTTTCATGGATTGCCATGGGACCGTAGTCAAACTTCATTGCGGCGATGACGATCATCATAACGATGGTCAGAAGTGCGTAGAAGTTATAGGGAATGGAGCGGACGAACAGGTCCAGACCGTTGACGCCGTCAACGAAACCGGAAACAGCTGCTGCCCAGGAAGAAATAGGCGCGATGATACAGATGGGTGCTGCGGTAGCGTCGATGACGTACGCGAGCTTTGCGCGGGAGAGTTTGTGCTTGTCTGCAACGGGGAGCATGACGGAACCGACGGTCAGACAGTTGAAGTAGTCGTCGATGAAGATCAGAGCGCCGAGCGCGATGGTAGCCAGCTGTGCGCCGACACGGCTCTTGATGTGGGTATGTGCCCAGCGACCGAATGCTGCGGAGCCGCCGGCCTTGTTCATCAGAATGACCATAGCACCGAGGATGACGAGGAAGATCAGAATACCGACGTTCCAGCCGTCAGACAGCTGTGCGATCATACCGTCGACGAAGATGTGCTCCATCGTACCGACGGGGTTGAAGCCGGAGTACAGAAGACCGCCGACGAGGATACCGATGAACAGGGAAGAATAAACTTCCTTGGTGATCAGAGCGAGTCCGATGGCGATGATGGGAGGAAGCAGTGCCCAGAAGGTTGCGTAGAAGGGAACCTCTTCCTTGTTGATGAGATAGTTTGCACGATCGATTGCATCTGCATTTTCATCTACGTATGCTTCGTAACCGTCGTCAAGTGTATCGACAAATTCGAGCAGAGCAACTGCATCGTCATATGTCATTGCTGCGGGATCAGTGGAGAAAACGTCTCCGACTGTCACGACTTCTTCTGCGGGAGCCGCGGTGTCCTCGCCGTCAGCAAAAACGTGCAGAACGGACATGGAGAGCACGACGGACACGATCAGCAGAAACAGGGTAAAGCGTCTTGTGTTGCGCATGAGTGAAAACCTCCGTTAAAATAGTAAAAGAACCGCGGACAGAGCATGGCTGTTCGCGGTTCTCTTATGACAGGATAACACAACTTCCGTCTTCCGATAGCGCTCCACATGCCGTGACAGTGCATCGCATCTTCTGCGATACCCCAGAAAGCGGCTCATGCAAAAGCCGTTTTCTTCGGCGGTGATCCCTTTTGCACATTTCGCGGTCTGCATACCGCTGTCCCGGGTGCATCTGCACGCGGACGGAAATGGCGACTTTTGATCTGCCGCACCTCTATCTGTTCTTTTCATTGAAATTATATTATCATACTTTTGGAAAAAAAGCAATACCTTTGCCACAATTTGTTTGAAATTCCGTCAATTATCGGTCGTTTCCGCCGTTTTCTGCGCACCGACGATGGCATAAAGCTCGCGCTGTGTTTCATCCGCGTCGTAGGTTTCGTAGCGGACGTGCAGGACGTCACCTGCATGCAGGATTTTATCGCCGCGTTCATCCATTTGCGAGCGGTCCTCATCGTAGCTGCGGATCGAAAGTACGATGAGATTGGCAGGCCAGAAAATGTCGCGTACCGACTTGCCGATGGCAAAGGTGTTCGGTGCGACCGTGACTCTGGTATCGATTTTGACGGATTCCTTGCCGCGGTGCATATCCTCCAGACGGTGCTCGAGTACCACTTCGTTGATCGAATCGACTTCAATGACCTCGGTGAGGAAGTACGAAAGAACGGAGACGATCAGCACGGGAACGATGTTTTCGTGCGCGGAGAGTGCCTCGATGGCAAAGACGATGGCGGTCAGCGGCATTTCCATCATAGATGCGATGCACGCCGTGATGCCGAGTACGACGACGACGGGATAGTAGCCCGAGGTTAGCGGCGTATGCGTGATCAGATAACCGCCGATGATGGAGGAGATCATCGCACCGAGTGCCATGATCGGCAGGAACATACCGCCCGTAAGACCTGAGGAATTGGCAAAAATCATGATCGTCATACGGATAAAGACGAATATGATCAAAAGGAACCATGCAAGGTGACCGTGCATCAGCTCTTCAATCAGGTGATGACCGGAAGACAGGTTTGTTTCCGAGAAGAAGCCTGCCGCAAGCGTCATCAGAAATACAAAAAACAGGGGAAGTGCAGCGCCGACGGGGGACTTCATCAGACGCGGCATGGTTTTGTGCAGAAATGCGGTAAACTTCAGCCAAAGCGCACGCATCAGATGATAATACTTCAAAAACAGAACCGCAAACAGACCGACGGCAATCGCAATGACGACGGGCAGCCAATATTCACGCGGCTTGAGCACGATCAGGCGCATCGGTTCAAACAGATACGTGTTGACGCCGACGATCGGAGAGAGCATCGTGGAGGTGATCTTCGCCGCGGTGACGGAAATCGTGGAAACGAGGATGATCATCGGGGAGATTCGCTGGTGTGCTTCTTCGATTGCGAACATCATGCCGGAGATCGGTGCGTCGGTTGCGACACAGAAGCCGGCACAGGCACCGGAGGTCATCAGATAGCGATCCCACGCGGCGTGCTTTTCGCCTGCAGTGCGGGAGCCGATGCGGGTAACACCGCGTCCGAGTGCAGTACCCATCTGTACACTCGGTCCTTCCGTGCCGAGCGGAAGCCCGATAAAGAAGGAGAGCAGGGACAGCGCAAAGACGCCGACCACGTTATAGATCCAGCGGAACGGAATCAGACCGCGCAGAATACCGATAGAGGTCGGAATACCGCCGCCGCGCAGATTGGAATGGAAGCGGTAGATTACGGCACACAGCACGGCGCACGCAAAAAGGACACCGACAGCGATGGGGAGATACTGCGGATTGGCACGAAGCAGCTCATAAACCGCGCCGGATGCGTGAATGACGTGCGATGCACAGAATTTGAAAAGGACGATGCAGGTGCCGACGCAGCAGCCGGTCAGCGTTGCATAGATGAGTGCGGGAAAGAGTAGGTTGTAAAGATAAGTTTTGTTGTTCATGGAAGTGTTTGATCTCGTCTGTTTCTATCTCATGGATTTTGGTTTTTGCGAAAAATACTTCTTCACTATTCACGATTACCTCTTACCTTGCCCAAAATCCCGACAGAATATCGAGATGACAAGAGAAGAGTGAAAAGTTAAGAGTGAAAAAGTAAAATCGCGATTACTTACGCAATCGGGATTTTTGGCTGGGATATAGGGATTCGA
>JAZQWK010000017.1:0-6102 GCA_045632325.1 Eubacteriales bacterium | reverse complement strand
GATACTGATCGGGGGAAATGGACTCGCCGCAGAACGTGCCGATTTCAAAATCGGTGTAAACGGAGGAGTAGCCGCCCTGCGGGAACAGATACAGGTCATCGCCGAGCGATTTTGCTTCCCAGCGGGCAAAGGTTTCAAGATTGAATTGTTTCATGGTGATTTCCTTTCGTGTCAATCGGTTACGAGATCAGAATCCGGCAGACGCCTGACGCGGGAACGGTCAACGTCAGCGTGCCGTCGTTGAGCGTGCGGACGACAGGCTCGGCGAGGGTGACGTTGTCGGGATTTTCAAAGGTGTTGTGTGCGTGCGGATCGGCGGAAAGCGTTGTGATCTCGGCAGTCATGCCGAGTTCCTTTGCAAAGGCTGAGAGCTGGATTTCCGCATCCTTGTCGTAAGACGTATTGGCGATCGTGACGCAGACAACGCCGCCCTTCTCGGATGCCGATACGGAGAGGGACTTGTCGGTGACGACCGTTCCGACCTGCGTGCCGCCCTGATGCTCCTTATAAAGATCATAGACGTGATAGGTCGGCGTGACGATCGCGTGGTCACCGCCTGCCAAGAACAGACAGTGGAGATTGTTGCACAGCTGAGCTGCGTTTGCCATGACGACGCGGTCGCAGTGGTTGTTGAAGGTGTTGAGCGTCAGCGCGGTAATGACGGCGTCGCGCATCGTCGATTGCTGTTCAAACAGATTATAGCCCTTCGACGGACCCGATCCGCCCGGATGCCAGCATCCCCATTCGTCAACGACGATCTTGATTTTTCGTTCGGGGTCGTGGGTGAGCATTGCCCAATCGTGGCGGTTGATCAACTCCTCCATCTTGGATGCTTTGTCAATCAGCGCGTACCACTCGTCCTCGGTGAAATGAACAGGATCGCCTGCACCGCCGCAGTAATAATGGAATGCCAGTGCCCAGATCGACGTTCTGTGTGCAAATTCACGCATGAAGCGGTCGGTCCAATCGATGTTCCAGCTGTCCGCGCCGCAGGCGATGTACTTTGCGCCGTTTGTGTTGACCGAGGAGCAGATCGTTGCGTACTTGATATATTCTCTTGCGTACTGCTCGGGGGTCATATTGCCGCCGCCGCCCCAGTTTTCGTTGCCGATGCCGAAATACGGAACGTCAAACGGTGCTGCATGACCGTTCTCTGCGCGTTCTGCGGCGAGCGTTGTTGTATTTTCGGGCATATTCAGATATTCCATGAAATTGCGCATATCCATCGGGGTCTGCGCGGTGATGTTGGCGGCAACGTAGGGCTTTGCACCGACCATTTCACAGAAATCCATGAATTCGTGTGCGCCGACCTCATTCGGCTCGACGCGGTGGTCATAGTTGTACCACCAGCCGCAGGTCTTCGGGCGCTTCTCACGCGGACCGATGCCGTCGCGCCAGTTGTAGGTCTCTGCAAAGCAGCCGCCCGGCCAGCGCAGTACCGGCGGGTTGATCGCTTTGAATTTGTCGATGATGAACTTGCGGAAGCCGTTTACGTTTTCGACGTCGGAGTTCTCGCCGACCCAAAGGCCGTCGTAGTAAACGCCGCCGATGTGCTCTGCAAAATGACCGTAGATCTCGGGTGCGATCGTGCCGCGGCTCTCACAGCCGAGCAGACAGATTTTTTCCATGGTATTGCTCCTTTCGTATAAAATATTTTATTTCAGGTTATGAACGTTCACAAAGAAATAGGGATCGCGCTTCATCGTTTCCACACCGGTCTCCCAGACGGCAGCGGAGTCCATCAGCACGCAATCGGCATCGAGGAGCTTGCCGTGGACGATCTTGTCGCGCGGAATGATATCGACCATGCGGGAATATTTCTGCTCGTAGTCAACCTCGTCGCGGTGGAAGTGATACTTCAGATGCGTGCGCTTGCACGTATTGCCGTTTTCGTCGGTGATGGTGTAGACGACGGGCAGGGTACGGTCCATGACGTATTCGGGCTCTACCCATTCTTCCACACCGTGCATGGACGTGTTGCGGTCGTAGGAGCAGCCGACGAAAAGAAGCTTTCCGCCAACCTTCGGCAGGAGCGCAAACGGCGAGTTCGTACCGACGGGCGTTCTGTCACGGTAGTGGTTTTCTGTTAAGAACTTGGTGTGACGACCCCAGACACAGCAGGAGTGCGTCGGGTGCAGGGAACGGGTAACGCCTTCCACCTGCGTGCGGAAGTATTCGGTCAGATAGCCGACACACGTCGGTGTGGTTCTGACATCGAAGTGCGTCTGCTCACGGTTGACGTTGGCGTAGGTCAGTGCCGGCAGGACGAGCGTACCTTCCTCGCCGAGCAGAGACAGAAACGCCTCGAAAAAGCCTTTTGCGCCGTCCTCGATGCCGCCGAGGGACTTATAGGAGGAGTGCATGAGGATCGTGTCACCCGGCCGGATGCCGAGCGCTTTCAGATCGGATATCAGCTGTTCTTTGGTGTGCATGAGAAATCTCCTTTTTCGGTAATATATCTTGTCGTTTACAAATGATTGTTACGGTTTATACGCGATCCTGTCCGTTCCACGAAAACGGAAGCGGAAGCCAGGATGCAAGAAGACGTGCGGTGTTCTCCGACAGCGGTGCACAAAGGGTTGGCGGCATCATGCCGAAGAGCATCCGTGCTGCGGTCAGCGCGTCAATGGCATCGTCGGCGGGAGCATCGGAGCGATACGCGCGGGCACCGTCATCACTTACCTCCATAACGAGCGTTCCAAAGCCGGCAATGCCGAGCGAGAGGGAACCGGGAATCAGCGGCGTCTGACTTGCCTTCAGTGACAGAAGCGCATCGGCGAATCGGTCAAAGGCGATGATTTTGCACTGCGTTGCGGGAACGGCTGAAAACGTCTCGCAGATCATGCCGATCTTGCGGCAGAGCGGGATGTCCCACGGATAGATCTCCGCGCGGATCTCGTAGGCAGCGTTTTGCATGACCCACGCGCACAGCATCTCGGTGTGCAGATCGGCGTCGATCGCACCGTGCTCGGCAACGGAGGAGCCGTCTGCCGATGCACAGAGATAGCCGACGGGTCTGCCGTCAAGGTACGCCAGATAAGGGCGGTTTTTCCATGCGCACAGCGTGCGGAAAAGATCGGTATCGTCGCCGCGGTCACACGCGATGGCGGAGGTATCGTACAGCGCACGCACGAAGGCAAGTGCGGCGGGGTCGTCCTCGGCGACGGGCGTAAACGTGACGCACGTGCCGCCCGGATACGCTTCTTCTGCGTTGCGCTTGGAAAGTCGGACGGTGTAGTTGGTACCGCACATCTCGTATCCGTAGTGCTCGTAACGGGTACGAAGACCGCCGAGACGGCTGACGTCGATGCGCTCTTTTTCTAATACCGCCATCGCCGCATCCATCAGCAGCTTCATATAGCCGCGTCCGCGGTATTCCTTTAAGATACCGATGTTGCCGACGGTCGCAAAGCGCAGGGACTTTGTGCCGATCTTCACGCCGTACGGATAAATGCCGACGGCACCTGCCATCACGCCGTCTTCAAAGACCGCGATGTGGCGCGCCATGTGCTCCTCGTCGTCCACCCACATTTTCGGAAGCCCTTCCTCAAAGTGACGGGAATCGGGATCGCCTGTAAACGCGGTATTGAGCAAGCGGGAAAGGTCGTGCATTTCTCCTGCATGGAGGGTGCGCAGTTCGGTTTTCATACGGGTCTTTCCTCCGTGTTTGATTTGCTATCATTATATCATAGGGCGGCGCAAATGTCAATGCAAGTTCGTCTTGTTTGGAATTTTACGATATGCAGGTCGAGAGTGCGATGGAAAACGGCAAAAAGTTAGCAGAAAACGGGCGGGAATGCTTGCGTTTACATAATGTTAACATTTAATTCAAGGTTTCTTGTTGATTTTGGCGCGATTTTGCGTATAATTATATACAGATTAGCAGTCATGCATTACGAGTGCTAATCCGATGCAGAAAACACACGGATAATCCAACGCTTCAAAGGAGGCTGATGGAGATGGATCACCGCTCGGAGCTGAGCGAACGGAAAAAACAGATTCTGAAAGCGATCGTCGACGTGCATATCCGTCTCGGTGAGCCTGTCGGATCGAAGTTTCTGACGCAGAACGAGCAGATCGCCCTGTCGAGTGCTACCATCCGCAACGAAATGGCGGAGCTGGAGGAGATGGGGTATCTGGAACAGCCGCATACCTCTGCGGGACGCGTTCCTTCGAGAGCCGGCTACCGACTGTATGTCGATTCTCTGATGAACCGCTATCCCGTGACCGCACGCGAAACGGAAGAGCTCAACACGCTGATGCGGCAGAAGATCGATGCACTTGACAAAATGCTGGAGCAAGCCGGCAAGATGGTATCGCTTCTGACGGGCTACACGTCTCTGACGATGACGGCAGGCGGTGGCGGCGGTATTGTCAGACGGTTTGACGCAGTATGGCTGGATGAACACAGCTTCATTCTGGTCATGACGCTGGACGGAGAGGACGTTCGGTCCAAAACCGTACACACCGACCATCCCACGACGCGGGATGCGCTGAACAGGCTTTGTACGGCGCTCAACGATTGTATCGCAGGAATCCCGCCGGAGCAGATCAATCTGCCGAAGATGATGGCGCTTGAAAACAGCATGGGTGCAGACGCACCGCTGATCTCGCCCGTGATCAAAACCGTGTACGAGGTGATCGGAACGACGGACGCCGGGGATATCCGCTTTGAAGGCGTCAACAAGCTTCTGCAGTATCCCGAATTTTCCGACATCGACCGCATTCGTGAGATGTTCGACGTGCTGGAAAACAAGGACGAGATCATGTCTGTGATGACGAGGGCGGAGTCCGACCGCGTCAACGTCCTGATCGGCGGCGAAACGACGGTCAGAGAGATGGAGAACTCCACGCTGGTCTTCCGCAATCTGACGGAAAACGGACGGGTCGTCGGTGCCATCGGTGTTATCGGACCGTGCCGCATGGATTACTCAAAGGTCGTCACGCTGCTGGAGGCAATGTCAGACCGCATCACGGGAATACAGGACGGGGAACCCCTGGGACTTGCACCGGGATCGGGTGACTGCAAAGATCAAATGGAATGACAGAGCGGAATTTCCGCGATGAGATAGAAAGGAAACGTCATGAAGGATAAGGAAAAGAACAAGGCGGAGACGGTAGAAACGGAAGCTGCAGAAGCCGAAGAAACGACCGTCGAAGCAGAAGCGGCAGAAACCGCCGTTGATCCTCTGCAGGCGGAGCTGGATGCCTGCCGTGCAGAATTAACTGCCGAAAAAGAAAAATATCTGCGCATGGCAGCGGAATACGACAATTACCGCCGCCGCAGTGCAAAGGAGCGCGAGGCTGCGTACTCCGACGCTTACGCCGACGCACTGATGCAGATCATCCCCGTTATCGACAATCTCGAGCGTGCCGCAGGCTACGGCAATGCAGGCGACGCAAAGCAGCTGTCGGACGGCGTCAACATGATCCTGACGCAGTTCGCGCAGGTTCTCGAAAAAATGGGCATTGAAGCCTTTGGTGAAAAGGGCGAAGCATTCGACCCGAATATTCACAATGCGATCATGCACGAGGAAGACCCCGAACAGGAAGAAAGCATCCTCGGTGACGTCTTCCAGCGCGGTTACCGCCGCGGCGACAAGATCATCCGCTGTGCGATGGTCAAAGTCATCAATTAAGTATCATATAATTATTTATTGATAAATTTACTGTATATTAAAAGGAGATTATTGTTATGGGAAAGATTATCGGTATTGACCTTGGTACTACCAACTCTTGCGTATCTGTTTTTGAAGGCGGCGAGCCCGTCGTTATCACCAACCCCGAGGGCTCCAGAACGACCCCCTCCGTCGTTGCATTCACCAAGACCGGTGAGAGAATCGTCGGTCAGGCTGCAAAGCGCCAGGCGATCACCAACCCCGACAAGACTGTCATGTCCATCAAGCGCTATATGGGTACCGACCACAAGGTCGACATCGACGGCAAGAAGTACACGCCCCAGGAAATTTCCGCAATGGTTCTACAGAAACTTAAAGCTGACGCAGAAGCTTATCTTGGCGAAACCGTTTCCGCAGCAGTTATCACCGTTCCCGCTTACTTCACCGACGCACAGCGCCAGGCAACCAAAGACGCCGGCCGCAT
>JAZQWK010000016.1:0-2482 GCA_045632325.1 Eubacteriales bacterium | reverse complement strand
ACAGGAGTTCGATTCTCCTACGAGTCACCAAAAAAGATAACATACGAACTTTTGAAGTTCGGATGTTATCTTTTTATCCAAGCCGCAGGCTTGGCATGGAATCACGCGCCAGCGTGTATGGTATCGCCACAGGCGCATGGCATCACCGAAGGTGTATTTCCTGCGACTTGATTCCATACGCGACTTCGCCGCAATTCCATACCGCAACAAGTTGCGGATTCCATACACGCCTTCGGCGTGAGTTGGACGCGGAAGGAGAACGATATGGCAAAGAATTTATTGCTGGAATATTCAGAGCAATTGGCTTGCGAGATCGCAAAGCTGTGCAACGAGTATAAGATTGATTCCAATACTGTATATCAAATCAGAAAATCTTCATCAAGCGTTTTTGCTAACATTTCCGAGGCACAATATCCGCAAAGTCTTGCCGATATGCTTTCAAAGTTTGAAATTGCACGAAAAGAGTGTATGGAAACAGAGAGTTGGCTAAAGCTGATGTTTTCATCCGAATGTATTGACGAGATAACATTTAAGAAATATCGAAATCTTTGCGGCAGAATACGCAGAATGTTAACTTCTTCTTGTATTACAATTGAAAACAAAATGAAGCAAGGTTGAAAAACCTTGCTTTTTAGTTTTTTGGTTATTAAAGTTCCAAAACCCTCACCGCATCTGCCGTTTCCCGCTCACAAAGCGCAGGCAGCGTCAGATAGCGGATGCCGTTGACAACCGATTCCTTGCCGGGATGGTAATGTCCGCTGACGACGTGGGTGACACATCCGCTTTCTTCCAGAATCTGTCTGATCAGCGCGTCGTTTGACAATCGGTGATTTTGGGGAATGGCAAGATCCAGATTCTGATGCAGGAAGATACAGGCGGGCGTATCTGTAACGGCAAGTTGTTTTTGCAGCTCTGCCGTATGAGGATAATACGTGTCGGTCCAATCACCGCCGCCCGGCTGATAATGCGTGCCGTCAGCAAAATAGCAGGCATCGAGGAAGTACAGCGCTGCGGCATCCGTCATGATGGTTTGCGGTCGATGTTTCTGACCGAGGATGTCGTAAAAATCATCTTCTGTGAAGACAAATGCATCGTGATTACCCATCAGGCAAAGTGTGGGAATCGGAGATGCGTCCATGACGGCGGCACACGCGCGCAGGTTTTCACATTCTTTTTCGTAGGTGGATTCCGTGTCGGTCAGATCTCCCAGACACAGTACGAGATCGCAGCCCGCATCTTCAAAGATACGGTACGCTTCTTTGATCTTTTCAAGAGAGCGGTTATTATAGCGGCATCCGCAGGTCAGCTCTGCCGAAGAATAGTGCGAATCCGTAAATATTCCGAGCTTCATGACGGCTCTTCTCCTTTCAGTTCTGCATACGCGGCATTGAGACACGGTGCTGTGTGCAGGCTGTGATTTTGGTCGGTAACCGTTGCGCTGCCGACACATTCGCCCCAAAACGTCACGACGTCTCCGGGCAGCAGGTTGATGCGGTTTTCCTTGACACAATCGCGCACAAGGACGGTAAAACGCTGTTGTGCATCGGAGCAGAGGTAATAATTGGGATAAAGCTCATGATTGTAGGTACCCTCAACATCCGCAATGATCGCACGCACCGTCAGCGTAACTTCAATTTTATCACCGATGCGGCTGTCCGCGGTTCGGTAAAAGGCTTCCGCATCGACCGTCTCGCATACGGCAACGTATTCTGTCATGGAAAGTGAAGAATCGACGGGTGATTCCATACCGCGGAGCATACCGATCAGCCTTCCTCCGACGCCCCACGATACCAGTACGGTGTATAAAACTGCGATCGCAGCGAAGATCAGCTTGTGACTTTTTTTGTGCGGGCTGGTAATCAGAAGCACCACACCGACTAGAGGCATGAACAGCAGTGCCAGTGCAATAAACCACCACGAATGGTACCACTCCACGAACGTCACGCGTGAGGAGGAGCGGGAAAACGTCTGCCGTTTTGCCTTGACCGGTTTTCGGTTTCCTGCGCGGTATTCATCCGGGCAGAAGGCGGAACAGATCGGACAGTATTCCGATGTCGGCGCGAAATAACTGCCGCATTCGGGACACCGATTCAAGTCCGGTCGGTCGAGTTCGTCCGTCGTGTGAGAGCCGAGAAAACGTCCCATTGTACGAGTTCCTTTCTTATGTTTTATCATGCATTGATGATATTATAACACATATACAAAAGATTGTCAATTCCCGCCGGTGAGCTCTGAATCCGTTTGGAATTTTCCTGTTATGGATTGACAGAAATCACAATCTATAGTATAATAATCACAGAAAAACAGTTCCCGCTTACTGCGTAAAAATACGATAAATAAAGGAGAATTTCATGAAACATATCACAATGGCACTGCTAGCCGCAATCCTGCTTGCATCGCTTGCTTCCTGCGGTGATGCATCCTCCGATACCACGCCCGAAACCTCCTCCGATACCACCGCTGCATCTACCGAAGCTGCGGC
>JAZQWK010000015.1:0-5902 GCA_045632325.1 Eubacteriales bacterium | reverse complement strand
TGATCGGGATCAACGGCAGAGATTTTAACCGTATCATTTTATCAAAATACGAAAACGCGGCACGCATCGCCGCGCGAGAAATCAACGCACTGCGTCATGCAAGCCGTATCAAGTCGGCTGTGATCGCCGTACTGTCGGTGGTCTGCGCCTCTCTGATCGTCTGCATCGCCGCTTTGGTGCAGAAAGGCGGTCTATGATAATCCCTCTTGACAGGGTTACTGCAATTAAGGCTCTGCGGACACCTTATGTGCCGCTCCGAGAGCTTGCATTGTCTTTTGTCTCACTATCCAAAGTCGAGCGCGAGTGTCTGATTGGTTGCTATATCGACGATCTGACGAACGAGGAGCTGGCGGAACGGCTGGAACGGTCGCCGAAATTTGTGTCACGTCACAGAAACGCGGCGGTGTCTCGTCTGTGCTCTGCGTGGGGGAGGGTGGACAAGAGTTTGATCGATGATATGATCGATTACTAAAAAAAGAAGCGTACGGATAAAACCGTGCGCTTTTTTTGTACATATATTGACACGAAAATGACCGTGTTTGCGGATGGAGAATTTGCATTTTTTGCAGTACAATAATGTCAACAGATCGGGGTGCACACCGACTGATTTTATCAAAAAAACAGAGGTGAATTTTATGGCAGAATTTGCAACAAAGGGTGTAGCGGGCACGGGTCTCGGTCTCGGTATTGCGGGTACGGCTCTCGGTCTGCTCAATGGTCTTGGCGGCGGCGGTGCGGCAAACGGCGGCATCGGTGGTCTGCTCGGTGGTCTGCTCGGCACAAATCAGCCGCAGATGGGTCTTGCGGATTATGCAGTCCTGATGGGTGCGCTTGGCGGTGGCAATGGTCACTGCAATACCTGTCATCCCGTATGCAGCGAGGATCATTACGTCAACCGCTATGAGTCCGGCAAGGACGCGCGTATCGCAGAACTGGAAACCGAAGTCAAGCTCCGCGACGCCAATGTGTATACGCTCGGCGAAATGAACGCAATGCGCAACTACGTAGACGGTCAGTTCCGCGAAATCCGAGATTCCCTGTGCGGTCAGGCGGTCATCAATCAGAAGACTGCGGACAGCTTTGAGCGCGTCCATGACGACATCATGTGCGTCAAGGGTGATCTTGAGGGCAAGATCGCGGCAGAACGTGCGGCGCGTTGCTGTGGTGACAATGCGATTGTTACATACGCAAATGCGACATTTTATCCCAAGATGGTCGCAGACGTAACCGTCGGCACGACCACGACCGCGCAGACGCTCTACAATCCCGTCACCAACTGCGGCTGTGGCTGTGGTTGCAACGGCTGATATTTGATAGGAGGTTGATGTCATGGTATCCGTGGCACAGGTACAGCAGGGTGTGAGGGCGTTTGTGGAGCATGAGTTGCTTCCAAAAATCCCCGGTTGGCAAGGTGTCGTGTTTGGCGCGGCTGTCGGTATGGCGTTGTCAAAGTCAGATAGGCTGATTGCCAATCTTGCGCAGAATCCGATTGTTGCCATGCTCGGTGTGATCGATCCAAACGACGGCATTGATATTGATGCTTTGCGTGATGAGTTTGCGGCGCAGGCTCGACGTGTCGGCAGTATCAAGATCGATATGTCACCGCTTGGCGTGATCTCGCTTGGGGAGAATGACATCAACCGCCTGTATCAGTACATCAAGGAGGTGTAAGATATGATTCACAACAGCAAAGTCATCGAAGAAATGCTGGACACCATCGAGGATGAGTTCAAGGATGCGGAGTCTCATATTGACTATGCCATCGACGCACGTGACGAAGGCGATATGGAGGCTATGCAGATGCATAAGCAGGATGCGCAGACGCGCATGGAGGAACTGCGCCGTTGGTGCGAGACCGCAAAGAAGAAATTCGGCGAAGGTGGTGTCGGTGAGATCATGTGCAAGGCATTTACGAAGCGGCGCGAAAAGCTCGTGGAGAAGATGCGCAAGATCGATGAGAAATGACAAAAAGAGCGGTGGTATTAACCATCGCTCTTTCTAAATATTGCCCCAAAAATCTGTACCGTCTTTATTATCAGGTGTTCGATTTTTGCAAGGTTTGGCGGGGCAGAGTCAACCAAATCCGAACTTTTTTCCTCTTCGGTTAGATCTTCCTGCATCTCGTCAAAAGATACCTGATCCGTCGTTTTGACGTTGTAGTATGTGACAAGTTTGTCGTCAAAGACATAAATCGCGTTGACAAAGGTATCGATGATGCGCTTTTGGTATTCCGGGGAGAGTGGATCGCCGCCGCGGAAGGATGACAGCCATTTGATATACTCATCCTTGGTACAGGCGTGACGCATGGCGATCTTGACGGTTGCAAGGTCGTTTTCCGCATCGGTTTTCTGCGCGGTCAGAAGCTCGATCTTCTCGGCGATCTTATCCTGCACGATCTTGTTGCCCGTAAACGACAAAAGGTTATCGACGGCATCGTTGATCTCTTTCTCAAGGCGGCTGATCGTCTTCTCGAGATTCGCCGCGCCGGAGGCGTTGAATTCGCTTGCGTACTTTTCGACCAGCAGATCGGCGATGGTTTCGATGCGTTCGGGAGTAAGAATATAATTCATTGTGCGCTCGACGATATAGAATTCAAGCGGCTGTTTGCGCTCGTTCTTTTTCTTGCAGGTGTGGAGCTTCTTTTTTGCGGCGCAAGCGTAATAGTGATAGACTGCGCCTGTCTTGCTTTTGCCGCTCTCACCGACCAGCGGTGCGCCGCAGTGTCCGCAGTACGCTTTCCCCTGCAGGATATAATCGACCTTCGCCTTCCCTGCTCCGGGCGCGCGCTTATTGGCATTGATCTTGCGCTGGACGCGGTCAAAGAGATCGCGGTCGACGATTGGCGGATAGAGATCGGGATAATCGCAACCGTTTGCGGAATATTCCCCGATGTATTTTCTGTTTTTTAAGATCACAGTAAAAGAGGTCGATTTGAATTTCGGGGACATCCTCGGACGGAGTCCATGCGCATTGAGCGCGTCGGCGATGCTCTGTACGGTATCACCGGCATCGTACCGCTCAAAGATCATGCGGACAGCTTCTGCCTCGGTTTCGTCGATCAAAACTTTTTTATCTTCGACGCGGTACCCGAACGGGATGATGCCGCCGACATAATTGCCGTGTTCCAACGCAACACGGATGCCGCGCTTGACCTTATGAGATAATTCCGCGGAATAGTATTCGGCATAGCTCTCGATCAGACCTTCCAAAAGTATTCCGTTCGGGTCATCGGAAATCGGCTCATTGATTGACACAACGTGTACACCATTTTTGCGGAGCAACCTTTTGCACGTCGCGCTGTCGTAGCGGTTCCGGGCGAAGCGGTCAAATTTCCAAACCAAGACAGTATCAAACTGCTTTGACGAGCTGTCGGCGATCATCCGCTGAAAGTCGGTTCTCTGCTCTGCAGACGTGCCGCTTTTGGCGCGGTCGATATAGGATCGGATGACCTGATATCCCATCCGTTCGGCGTATGCCATGCAGTCTTCGATCTGACCTTCGATTGATCGCTCGGTCTGGTTGTAGCTGGAGTATCGGGCATATATAACTGCGTTCATTTTTTCTCCAAAAATATTTTATTTGCCTATTGACATTTGCGAGTGTTAGTGATATGATTATATCATGGAAAACAGCAAAAATCAACTGTTTTGCGAATAAAAAAGAAAAAGAGGCGAAAACTAATGTGCCGCGGACATGTTCCCCTCCGCACCTCCGACCCAACAAGACCTCCCGACTGTTTGAAACTTTTTATGCGAACCATTTTAACCAATGCGGCACGACGATTGCGAATGTGACATAATCGGTACAGTATTTCGGAAAGGAGGACGTACCGATGCGGGAGATGTTACACAATATCATCGACACAATCGATGAACGAAAACTGAGAAAGATCTATAAGTTTGTTATGGCGCTGATTCGCGTATGATGACACACAAAAAGAGAGGGTTTACCTCTCTTTTTTTACAAAAACAATAGAAACAAAAGGAGAAACGGTATGAAATTATTTGATTTATTCAAAATATTCAAAAAGAGGGATAAACAATCTAACATACAGAAACGAAACGAAGATGTAAAAATAAATCCTGATGCGAGACCATTGCTGCGCAGAAATTTTGTGGAAACGAAGCCAATCGGAATCGATCTTCAAAATGAGGAAAGCATACGAAGAAAATTCATTGCGTTCGATGTTGAAACCACAGGATTCAATCAAGCATTGGATCGCATTGTCGAAATCGGGGCTGTAATTTTTGAAGACGGCGAAATGAAGCAATCCTTTTCTTCTCTGGTGAATCCGGGAGTACCGATTCCGAAAGCGGCAACGGAAGTCAATCACATCACAAACGAAATGCTCGCGGACGCTCCGACGGAACAGGAAGTATATCCGAAACTGATTGAATTTTTAGGTGATGCACTAACAGCAAATACATTTATGTGTGCGCATAATGCAAGTTTTGATTTCGGATTTTTGGGACACACGCTGTACCGTCTCGGGTATGATGCGAAAATTTCTTATCTTGATACGCTGAAAATCGCAAGACAATATTTGCAAGGTGTGAAAAATTATAAGCAGAAAACACTTGAAGAACATTTTGGTATGGAAAACCTAATGTCACACAGAGCGTCATCAGATGCAGAGAATTGCGGACATATTATGCTTCGGTTGCTGGATGCGGCTCACGAATCGTTTGAACATGAGAAAATACGCATTGCAGAATGCAGACCGGATGAAATGGAACTGGAAGTATGTGCATACATACAGGACATCGTTTCAAGAAATGGCGGAAACGCCAAACATATCAGATTTCAGAAAAATGGAAACGGCTATGTCACCATCTATTGTTATTATGATCTGTTGAGAAGATTCCTGCGGTTCAAATTCACGAAAAAAGGAAATTATATCATCGTCAAAGCGAACTATGTATCTGATGGTCATCGTACGGAAAAATGTTCGCAAAGCGAGGGTGATGAGAATTATATACGCTTCTTTTTCAAATCGCCGTTTGAACTGGATGCGGTAGCAGAATATATTTACAAAGAATATTCGGACTGCCTTTATGATCTGGAGCAATTCACATCATATAGGGAATGCGAAACAAAGGATGTAGAACGTGAACTGCGATTCATGACCGCACTATCTGATGACGATGTTTCAGAACTATTGAACAGTGCGACTAAACATGACAGAGAGCGGGAAGAATACGAAAAAATAAAAGCTGATGAAGAAAAACAAATAGCCGAGGAAAAAGCAAAAAAGGTGGCTGAAAGAATAGCGAAAAAAGAAGCCGCTCTATCCGCTCCGAAGAAACCAAAGGGAAAAGCAGTTTTGCAAATTGATGATGATGGGAACATTATCAAAGAGTTTGAAACTATAGCTGATGCCGCACGAGAAATAGGGATAGATAATAAATGTATCAGTGACACTATCAAAGGGAAACAGAAACACGCCGGCGGATTCCGCTGGGAATTAAAAGAGAATAAAGAAAAAGACGATCATTGATCGTCTTTTTCTTTTTGTGTAAACGAATCGATAAATTTTTCCACCGTTTTCCAATCATCACCATTGAATTTTGAAAGTGCAAGAATAAATCGTTTACGGATGCTGGAGTCATCATCGCACATAATCTGCGAAAGGAACGCTGCAATTTCGTCATCAGTGTCAGGAGCAATGAACATTTCGCCCGTCCCGTGAATCAGCCAATCAGGGTTTACATCGTACTTCATGCAAAGAAGTTCAACGAATGTTTGTGTTGGTGTAACCCTGCCGCGTTCATACGAATTGATAACATCGCGGCTGACACCGAGAGAATCTCCAAATTCTGTTTGCGTCAAATTAAGATGTTTTCGCATCTCTTTGATGCGGGTTTCTATACCCAAAAAATCGCCTCCTTTGGTGTAAACATAT
>JAZQWK010000014.1:0-15576 GCA_045632325.1 Eubacteriales bacterium | reverse complement strand
GGATGCGCGCATACCCTCTCCGACGCTGTCTTCATTTCCGTAGCCTGCCGCGGTATCGATGTGGCGATAGCCTGCGTTGAGTGCAGCGAGAACGCTGTCACGTGCGATCTCTCCGGTCGGGGTCTGCCAAGTACCGTAGCCGAGGCACGGAATCTTAACACCGTTGGACATGGTAAAGCAATCGGTTAATTTGTTGAACATCATGGTATTCTCCTTTATATATAAAGCATTTATTTTTCTGTGGTATCAGGTCACTGCATGGCACACAGCACCATCCATGCACAACCGACCGTGAGCATATCCTCGTCCAGACGATACTTTGCGTTATGAAGCGGTGCGTCGGTTCCTTTTTGTGCATCGGCAGTACCGAGCTGCGCGTATACGTACGGTGCAATTCTGCCGTAGTTGGCAAAGTCATCGCCCGTCATCATCGTTTTCTGATCGGCAACACAAAGCGTATCATCGTGCTCTGCCAGTGCTGTCGCTGCCGCCCGTGCGATCTGTGTCGGGATCGGTGCATTGGTCACGGCATCACTCAACCTGCGGTTTATAATCTCCGCAGTACAGCCGTGCATCGCAGCGGTATGATGTACCATCGCTTCAATCGCGGCTTCTGCTTTGGTGCGGTCATCTTCATTGACGGTACGAAGGGTTCCGCGCAACGTCGCTTCTCCTGCGATAATATTGCCCTGCGTTCCCGCATGAAAGGCTCCGATCGTCAGAAGCGACGACGTTGTCGGCGGAAGAACACGGGAAACAACCGTCTGCAGGGCGCCGACAAGTTCCGCACCCGCAACCAGCGCATCATGACAGACGTGCGGCATACCGCCGTGTCCGCCCTTGCCATAGATCTTGAATTCATACATATTGACCGCGGCACTCGTCGTGACCTCGGATACGCAGAGATGTCCTGTGGGGTACGCACTCCAGAAGTGCAGACAGAAGAAGCGGTCAACGTCATCGACCAAATGCGTTGCAATCACGCGGTCAGCACCGTCCTCGCCTTCCTCTGCCGGCTGGAAGATGATCTTCGCCGTGCCCTGCCACTTGTCGGCATAGGTTTTGAGCAGATACGCCGTGCAGAGTCCGACGGCAACGTGTCCGTCATGACCGCAGGCATGCATAATACCGGGATGCTCCGAGGCAAACGGAAGTCCCGACTGCTCCTCCACCATCAAGGCATCGGTATCACAGCGGTAGCCGATCGTATCGCCCGGCTGATCTGCCGATATGACAGCAATCGTAATATTGTCCTTGGGCGCAAGATAGGAAATGCCCATCTTGTCAAGCTCTGCGCGAATATAGGCATTGGTTTTGAACTCGTGATGTGCCATTTCGGGAAAGCGGTGCAGATAACGGTACCACTCAAGCAGCTGCGGCTTCCGCTCCTCCGCCGCGGCACGGATCATTGAGACAAGCGATGAATCCATAACGGTTACGCCTCCTCACTTGCGAGAAATTCTCTTACAAACGCATCGTCATTGAGATCGGGATACATGGCGTATACGCGGTCGATCTCCTCGCTCTGCCCTGCCGACAGCGTTTCGTCGGAGTTGAGACACCAGATGCCTGCAAACAGCCCCTGGCGGCGAAGCACCTCGTGAACACCTGCAATGCATCCCGCAAAGTTGTTTCTCGTATCAAAGAACGCGCTGTTGGCGTCCGTGACCTGTGCAGCGAGTGTCAGATAAGCCGCATCAATCGGCGCACCGGGTTTCCGATCACGGATCGCACGGAAATACTGCACCGCCGTATGCGTCCAGACGCACCAATGTCCGAGCAGACCGCCGACACAGCGCACGGATTTTTCTTCACCGTCGATATGAAATTTGTATTCCGTCAGAAGATCGGCGACGATCGCATCGTCGTTGCCCGTATAAAGCGCCACTCTGCCTCCTGTCGCCGCAATGGCACGCGCAACGTCGAGCGTGAGATAGCGATCAAACGCGGCACACTTGATCGCCGCAACACCGGGGATCTCACAAAGCTGCTTCCAATAGTCATAGGTAAAGACGCGTCCGCCGACGGCTGTCTGCAAATAAAATCCGACGACGTCGACGATATCCGCAACCGCACGGGTACGCTCTAAAAGATAGGTCTCATCACGGTCGGAAAGTCCGCCGGGGCTGAGCAGACCCGCGTCATAGCCGAGTTCTTTTGCAAGACGTGCTTCCTTTACTGCCTGCTCGATCGGTCCGCAGATGCCCGCAACCGCAAGCACGGCACGACCGCTTTGTGCTTCATACTTATGAATTTCGTCAATACAGACCCGCAATACCGTTTCAAACAGATGGATCTCGGGGAGACGGATCTCAAACTGCGTCGTATGGACACCGACGGCAACACCGTCAACACCCGCCGCAAGATAATAGCGGATCAATCTGCGCTGGGATGCTTCGTCAAAGTTTCTGTTTTCATCAAGTGCCAGCGGCATTGCAGGTAAAAACGCACCGCGGACAAGAAGCTCTCTCTTTTCGCTGTTCATCAGAAATTCCCTTTCGTTTCCTGAAAATGGGTCGGCTTGTCAAGCTGTCTTCCGCCCGCTTTCATCCATTCCGCCTGCATGACGATCATTTCATCGACGGTCTTATCGGGCATACCGAAGGCGTTCACACATTTATCCGCGCAGGACAGCAGACCGCATGTACCCTCGTCATCGAGGAATGTGACGGACTTGCCAAGTGCCGCCGCCAGCTTTTCCGCCGCCTCACGCGTGGAGTACTGCTCGGGACCTGTGACATTCAGTCGTTCCACGTCAGAGGAAGTCATCGTCAGTGCACCGATTGCCGCTTCGTTGACGTATCTCTGCCAGACGCAGTTGAACGCGGGAACGTGGAGCGTCACGGGCTGACCGTTCCAGATACGCTCGGCAATATCATAAAGCACGCCATAGCGCAGGTCAACCGCATAATTGAGACGGAACAACAGCACCTTCGCACCGTAATGCTTTGCAGCATATTCAAAGATGCGTTCACGACCGAGAGAGGTCATAGCGTATTCGCCGATGGGTGCAGGTGCGGTATTTTCGTCACAGCCGCCCTCCTCGGATGTGCGCATTGGGTAGACGTTGCCCGTCGAGAAAACGACGTAATTGGCATCGCCGAAATGGCGGGTAACCAGCGCGGGCACACCGACGTTGATCTGCCACGTCTCACAGGCTTCCTTTCCCGTGCCGAACTTTCGACCGAGCGCAAAGATGACGTTTCTGACCTTCGGCAGCGCCTTGATCTGTTCCTCGTCCGTCAGGTCTGCGGAAATCATCTCCACACCTTCCCCGCGCAGAAAGTCAACGACGTACGGATCGGTAAAGCGGGAAACGGCGTAAATCTTCTGCCCGGTTCCTGCCGCATCCGCCGCGCGTTTTGCCATCACTGCCAGCGACGGTCCGACCTTACCGCCTGCACCGAGGATTATGATATCGCCGTCGATCTCTTTCATGCGTGCGATCAGTGCCGTGCTCGGCTCTGACAGTGCAAGATTCAGTTCATGTTCGTTTGCAAACATTGTTTTATCCTTTTTACTTTGTATTGATATGAAGAACGGTTCTGTCAACGGGATAACCGTCGGGCACGCTGAAGCGAATTTCTTCCGCTGCGTTGTCTGCGTTCAGTGCCGTTCCGTTGTAGGAAATATTGTCAAAATACAGATCGTTCAGTGTAAAGTCAGAAAGCGCTCCGCCATCTTCGTTCTTGATCCAGATGTCGATATAAGACTTCGAAACGGCAGGGTTGAGTACGACTTCCTTGGCATGGATATCCTTGAAATGAATATCGTGGACGTTACCGCCGTTGTGCATGACGAGCGTGATAACGGGACAGCGGGAATAGTAGACCTCAAGTCCCTCAAAGTGCATATCATAATCTTCCACGGTCGGGTCGGAGCCGTTGATGGATACGGTTGCACATCCGAGATGCTGTGACCAGTTTGCAAGCGCATAACCGACGGAATTGTTTTTCCACGTCACGCCGCTTTGGGAGAAATTGGATTCGTAGACACAGCCGTAGGCAATGCCCTTGTCCGTCCAAACGGCATTGTTTTGGAATACGATGTTTTCCGCGCGCACTGTACCGTCAGAGGTCGATTTGACCTCCAGCGCATCGTCACCCGTACGGACAAAGCATCCGTCGACGGTGACGTTTTTGCAGTCGGACAGCATGACGCCGTCGGAATAGGTCTTATAACCGATCAACGCAAGATCGCGGATGACAATGTCCTCGCATCCCGTGAAGCAGCACGTCCAGTTATTGGAATTGATGACGTTGAAGCCGCCGAACTCCAGCAGGGACATTCTCGTAAAGGAAAAAATGACGTTGGTACGCGGACGGTAAGAGAGATCGACCGCCGCATGACCGAGAATTTTGACGCCGAACTGACCGTAGGAGCTGATGACGTGCTGTGCCATCGGTGCGCCGTTTTCGTCATAGGTCAGCGGCTTGGCAACGAGCAGCGTGCCCGGCTCAAAATACACGATGACGTTGCCCGTGGTGATCTGAATACAATCGATCTCATATACACCCTTTTTGAAATAGTACAGCGACCCCGGTACGGACAGATCAAGATCACCGAGCGCATAGGTTCCCGGTTCAATTTCACGGGTCTTGTAGTTTTTGTAGTCAGCCAGCTCCGCAGGCTTGACCATGACGGTCAGGGGGAGTGCCGAGCCGTCGTTGTCCGCGCCTTTATCAAAAGTGAAGGTATAACAGCCGTAGGAGGTGATCCGTGCGGTCGTCGTTTTACCGCTTGCCAATGCCGTCACACCGCTGCTCTCGGGCAGAACCACGGGATCTGTGCGCTCGGTATGCGTTCCGATTGCAACGTCGAGCACAAAGCTGCCGTCCTCCGCCGCACCCGACACCTCAATATAGGCAAGGTTGTGCGGTCCGTTTGCGGTACGCTCCGCAAAGACGGGAATTTCCGTACCGTTTGCCGTCATTGTAAAATACGGGGAGACAATGATACCCGGCATTGCGCAGGCATCGTCGCTTAAATTGTTTTCGCGGCTCCACTTCGCCACCTCATCCTCGGACAGCGCCGTATCGGTATAATCGACACCGCGCACCGTCAGCGTCTGCCCGTTATCGGCATCCGTGACGACGGTATCCGCAGCACCCGTTACGTCCGTGGAATTCTCGGCTGTTCCGCTGCTTGTACATGATGTCAATAACAACATCTGAAAAAGAAATAAAAGTCCACATAAAAAAGCACGTCTGAGCATTGACATCGGTTCGTCCTCCCGATTTGGAATTTACCTATATTTTAGCACACCGCATCCAAAAAGTCAAGCAGAAAGGACAGCGGACTTACCATTTTATATAGAAAAGAAAACGCCGCGATCGGGTTTCCCCTGTCGCAGCGTCGTTTGCATTGTTATTACAGTTCGTCTTCGTCGTCATGTGCATGGCAGTGTGCACAGTCGCCGTCGCAGAACTTTTCCTTGTCGTATTCGATGCCGTTCTTGTCGTAATAGTCACGGATTGCCGCCTTGACCGCTTCTTCCGCGAGGACAGAACAGTGGATCTTGTGGGTCGGCAGACCGTCAAGCGCCTCAACGACCGCCTTGTTGGACAGCTGGAGTGCTTCTTCAATGGACTTGCCCTTGATGAGCTCCGTTGCCATGGAGGAGGTTGCGATCGCGCTGCCGCATCCGAACGTATTGAACTTTGCGTCAACGATGATGCCATCCTCGATCTTGAGGTACATCTTCATGATATCGCCGCATTTTGCATTGCCGACTTCACCGATACCGTCTGCATCTTCCATTTTGCCGACGTTGCGGGGGTTCTTGAAGTGGTCCATGACCTTTTCGCTGTATAATGCCATTGTATTTGATTCCTTTCAATCTTCAATCGATACGTATTTTTGTGATATTCTATCAGAGCAGATGCGGTCTTTCGCCGGATTCCAGCGCTTCCCAAACGGGGCTGATATCGCGCAGATAGGAAACGACCTTCGGAACGACGTTCAGAATGTGGTCGATCTGCTCCTCGGTATTTTCTTCAGTGATGGACAGACGGAGCGAGCCGTGTGCGACCTCGTGCGGCAGACCGAGCGACAAGAGAACATGGCTGGGGTCAAGCGAACCGGAGGTACAAGCGGAACCGGACGATGCCTGAATACCTTCTTCGTCAAGCATCAGAAGCAGGGATTCGCCTTCAATGCCTTCAAAGCAGAAGTTGACGGTGCCCGGAACACGCATTTCGCGGTCACCGTTGAGACGGCTGTGCGGGATTTCGGAAAGACCTGCGATGAGCTTATCGCGCAGAGGAACGATCTTTGCATTTGCCGCATCCATATTGGCAATCTCTTCCTTCATGGCAGCTGCCATCGACAGGATTGCGGGAATGTTTTCGGTACCTGCACGCTTGCCGCGCTCCTGTGCACCGCCTTCAATTAAGTTGGTCAGCAGCGTTCCGCGCTTTGCATACAGAACGCCGACGCCCTTCGGTCCGTGGAACTTATGCGCAGACAGCGACAGCATATCGATGTTGTCGTCCTTGACGTTGACGGGAATGTGGCAGACTGCCTGTACCGCGTCCGTGTGGAACAGAACACCGGCTTCACGGCAGACAGCACCAATCTCACGGATGGGCTGAACCGTGCCGATTTCGTTGTTGGCATACATAACGGTTACCAGTGCGGTATCGGGACGGATGGCTTCCTTGACCTGTTCTGCTGTGATGACACCGTTTTCGTGAACGTCGAGCAGCGTGATCTCAAAGCCTTCCTTTTCGAGCTTCTTTAAGGTATGAAGAACAGCGTGATGCTCAAACGCGGTGGAAATGATGTGCTTCTTACCCTTCTTTGCGCCGTAGAATGCGGCAGAACGGATCGCCTGGTTATCGGCCTCGGAACCGCCGGAGGTGAAGTAAATCTCTCGTGCGGAATCAGCGCCGAGCAGAGCCGCGATCGTCTCGCGTGCGCTCTCCAAAGCTTCCTTTGCTTCCTGCCCCGTCGTATGGAGGCTGGACGGGTTACCCCAGACGCGACCCATCGCGTCGATCATGGTCATTTGTGCCGTCGCGGACATTTTCGTCGTTGCGGCGTTATCAGCATATACGTACATATCGGATATTCTCCTGTAAATTCAATTCATTCAGTTTGTAAACGGTGGTTTTTATTTCCTATCGTTTACGTAGGAATTATATCATATTGTGTCGGATTTGTCAATACGCAATCCCTACTTTCACAGTAGGAATTTGTAAACAATTCGTGACAACACCGTGCGCATCAGATCTTGCGCTCCAAAATATCACGGATGGTTACCCCGGACAGAAATTCGTCAATGACCGCATCAAGCTTCTGCCACATCGGCATCGTCAGACAGCCGTCGGCGTGGACACACTGTCCGTCCGCGCAGGTATCCAGACACGACACGGGTGCAAGCGACCCTTCCGTGATCGCCATGACCTCTGCCACCGTAATTTCCTCTGCAGGCTTTGCGAGTCGGTAGCCGCCGTCCTTACCGCGCGTGCTCTTGATGAGTCCTCCGCGGTTGAGCAGTGCCGCAATCGATTCCAGATATTTCAAGGAGATATTCTGACGCTCTGCGATGGCTTTCAGCGACACACAGATACACTCCGTGTCCTCACAGGCACACATCTGCGCCTGCTGGGCAAGATCGATCATCGTCTGCAGTGCGTATTTTCCTTTGGTGGAGATCATCATATCACAACGTCGCTCCTGTTCTTTTGGATTACGTCTATATTATACCATATAATCCCTATTATTTCAATAGGATTAGTAGGATTTTAAATTTTTCCGCTCTTTTCTCAAAAACTCTTGATTTCCGCGCCGATTTATAGTATCATTATTACAACAAAAACAGCCTGTAATACACGAAAAACGAAAAGAAAGGCATTGATTATGGCAATCTGGTACATTGATCCGACACAGAACAACCCCGATTTCGACGGTCACAGCCCCGAAACGCCGTTGACCGCGGCTTATAAAGCCACCCTCTCCCCCGGCGACACGATCCTTTACCGCCGCGGCTGCATCTACCGCGAGATGTTCCATACCGTCGCGGGCACGCCCGACGCACCGATCACCTACGGCGCATACGGCGACGGCGACAAGCCCGTCTTCTGCGGCTCGCTGGATGCTTCGTCTCCCGACGATTGGGAAGAGATCGAGGAGCACATCTGGCGCTACCGTCATGCGACGATGGGCGACGTCGGCAACATCATCTTCACAAAGAAGTCGGACGATCCCCGTCCGTGGAATACGCTTGCACCGCACGAACGCAACGCCCGTCTTGACGGTGCGACGCTTCGCTGGGAACGCGATGGTCTATGCGCACAGGGCGACTTCTGGGACAGCCGTTTCGGCGAATCCAACCATCCTAAGGAAGTCCCGACCGAACAGGAGCTGCTTCTCTATTCCGTTGGCAATCCTGCGGAAGTATACGCACACATTGAGCTTGCACACTGGGGCGGTCGGCGCATCGGCTGGCTGAAGAGCAACATCATCATTGAAGACATTGAATTTTTCGGATCGGGCGTTCATGCGCTGGCAGGTGACCATGCCGATAACGTGATCGTTCGCCGCTGTACGTTCCGCATGATCGGCGGATGTGTATGGAGCCATGACTTATTCATCCGGTTCGGCAACGCAGTTGAGTTCTGGGAATCGGGCAACGATATTCTGATTGAGGACAATGATTTCTACGGCGTTTACGACTCCTGCGTGACCCACCAGGGACCGGGTGAGAAGACAATTCCCGCACGCAACTTCATCTGCCGCCGCAATACATTCAACACCTACGGCATGGCGGCGTTTGAATACCGCGATAAGATGACAATCAACTCGGAATTTACCGACAATCTCTGTATCAACGCAGGATGCGGCTTCCCAATCTACGGCGAAGTGCTCCCGCGCCGCTCGGAGATCTGGCCGCAGCCGATGGGACATCACATCTTCCTGTGGCGCATCGAGCATGCGACCGAGGGCGGTTCTCTCGTCATTGCACGCAACACCTTTGAATCCGCGCCCATCGGTGCCGCAATCTACTCCATTATCTCGCCCGAAGCGGAAGCACAGATGTCGGTCTGCGACAACACCTACAACACGGAAAACCCCGATCTGCTCTGTCATGTGGGCGGTATTTCCTACAACAACATGCACAAGTACACGATAGCGACCGGCTGGGACCTCGATGACGATCCCGATATGGCGCAGACGTGGATTGCGGGGACGAATTCGTAAAAGAATCAACAAACGGACTGATGCAGAGTTTTTTCGCATCAGTCCGTCTTTTTCAGAAAATATAATCCGTCACGCAGTCATACCAATGGACATATGTCTCTCCGTTGACCGTCAGACGTTCGTTGTCGGGAAGCAGTTCTGTCCACAGCTTACCGTAGCGGGAGAATGACCAGTCGTTTTTGTTGAATCGGCGCCAAAGGATGGTGCGGCCGTTTTGGTCGAGGTATTGTTCAATCGCAATTCTGTGGTTGAAATGACCGATATCCATAACACAGACCGTGTCAAAGGTTCTGCCATTGATGGTAACACGATATCTTCCGACGATATCGACCGTTTCTTCCGATTCCAAAACCTTGATATCATTGCCTGTACGACAGATTGTACCCTGTGTGGTGATATCGGTTGGACAACCGCAATTTTCCTCACCGAATCCCCAGTTGTTCATAAAAATGTCACTGTCTAAAAATGTGAATGTTTTGCGTACGCCATTTTCAATATGACTTTCCGCAAGATAACGACAATGGGTGTCTGTCAGCTGAGCAACAAAATATCGTTCGGTCACGGTTTTTGACTTGCAGTCGTGTTGTTTTGCAATGATTTCTACACCCTCAATGCCGTGAATTTCTGCCTTTCCTTTGACAGAAGCCTCGGTATAGTCGTTCATCTTTCTTGAAGGAATATCATAACTTCCCCATGTGACTTTCTCATTTAATCTGGGAATAATGCAAAATCCCATGAGTTCCTCACATATCACTGTAAATGGTGCAAGATCGGATGCCTCAATTTTATATTCCGGCAAATATTCAGGTAATTTCATCATATTCATTTCTCCTTCTGTTCTTGGTTTATACGGATACTGTTCCTTGAATTTTTCTCTCGCATAATGCAGGCGGCTTTTGACCGTACCGACGGGGATATCCAGCCGTCGTGCGATTTCCTCCTGCGGCAGGTCGCGGAAATAATACAGATACAAAATCTGCTTTTCTCTGCCGCCGAGCGCATCCAGCGTCTGCAGCACCACATTTTGCTCCGTCACACCGCATCTGCCGACGCGTAAAGCGGATTCCGACAGCGCATCGAGCGGAATCTCCATCAGATGCGCCTTTCTGCGGTAATAGTCCATGCATTTATGCCCTGCAATCCCGATCAGCCACGCCTTGAACGCCGCCCGATCCTTGAGTGTCGGAAATTTCTCCGATGCGGTCATGCATACCTCCTGCATGATATCCTCGGCATCGTGCAGATTGGCAATCTTATAGCGGATATATCGCTGCAGCGGCACAAAATGTGCCTGCAATAGGGCTTCAAATTCTGTCACAGCCTCACCTCATCTTGCTTACTTGAAATCGATTTCACCTATATAGTCGATGGAAAAACGAAAATGGTTCAGATTCTGCGAAATATTTTGAAAATTTCATAAAATGCAATGGGGATACCGCATAGGCTGTG
Organism: Eubacteriales bacterium; assembly: GCA_045632325.1. Lineage (GTDB taxonomy): Bacteria > Bacillota > Clostridia > Oscillospirales > CAG-272 > RGIG3925. Next base: position 4,923 of record JAZQWK010000014.1, on the reverse strand, counting down.
CAGTATCCCCTCTCTGTTGTAGCAAATTGGCATTGATTTTATGCGGCATTCACGCCGTGCGCACGGAGCAGTTCAATCAAACGGTTTCTGCCGAAAAAGACGGCAAACTTGTATGAATCGCCATTCTTTTTCATCACCGTGACGGTCGGCAGGACAAACAGCCATCCTCCTGTCACATTATGGATATCTTCATACCGCATGACCAGATGTCGGTATTCTTGCGGGACGGTCAGTTTACCCGTATGATAGGTGATGGCTTGTTCGTCCGCTGTCATCCCTCCGCCCAGAATACCGTTTTTTACCAGGCTGACAATAAAGTAGTTCTTCATATGAATTCTCCCATTATAAAATCGGAACATCACGCAAGATTGATGATATCCTATTATCCAACGATCGTCAAGGGTTTACTGCCGCCGAATGAAGTCCGCGATATCATCCAAGACTGTATCACCGATATGCTGTTCGACCTTGAATTCCTTCGCCGCCTTGTCAATCGTGCCGTAGATGGCGGGAACAAACGCATGGCTGAGACCCTCATAAAGGCGGAACTGCACATCCGCGCGGTCGGAAAGCAGCTTTTTGTAAAGCGCAAAATCACGCTCTGCGCTGACCTGTACGTCCTTTTCGCCCTGCATGATGAGCATCGGCTTTTGACATGCCTGCAAAGCCTCCGCGGTCTGACGCTGTCCCATTTCCTTGAAGTAATACAGCGTCATGCCGCCGCCGAACTGTTTTTTCATGGCTTCCTCATCGGTCAGATCATAAAGCCCGTCAAACAGCTTCTCATATTTTACAGCCTGCTTTTTGAAAATCCCGCGAAGGAGCGTTGGTACCGTCTCCTCTGTTGCGGCAAGCTGGTCAAGCACGACCTCCTCCAGTTTGCGCGGTGTTCCTGCCATGATGACAAGCCCACGGAAATTGCCGCCGTCCGCATCGATACGCGGTGCGAGCATACCGCCCATCGAGTGACCAACGATAAACACGCGGTCGGGGTCAATGCGTGCATCGCCGCGCAGAAGCTCTGCCGCCGCAATCACATCGTCAATCGTTTCTTCTTTGACCGTCAGTCTGCCCTTTGACGCACGAAGGAGCTTCAGCGGGTGGACATAAGAGCGCTTATCATATCGTACAGAAGCAATGCCGCGCGCCGCAAGACCGTGTGCCAGATCGCGGAACGGCGTGATTTTATAGATTTTCTCGTCCATGTTGCTCGATCCCGAGCCGTGAACAAAGACCACCGCCGGAACCTTTTCGGACAGATCATCGGGCAGGGTCAGCATGCCGTTCAGGGGAAAGGCAGGATCAGCACAAATCACGATTTTTTCTTCGGTCATGAGATATCTCTCCTTTATACAGACAGTTTTTCATAGTTACGGACACCCCATCCGATGATCAGACGGTATACGACATACAAACCGATGGCGAATACCACCGTCCAGATGAGGAGCAGTACCGATACGGACACATACATCCGCAGGAAGTACACCGTCAGCGCGGGAACACCGACAAGTGCCAGATTGCCGAACATGGACGCAAAGACCGCCATGCCCTGCTTGACGACCTGCACCTCATTGGTCCAATGCAGATTCGGAAAACGCAGACCATACAAAAGTCCAAGCCCGCCCGATACTGCGGAAAACAGCTGGGGCAGGACAAACATTGCGGCAATGCCAACAAGATAGTCAATTGCAGAGAGCGTCACAGGCGGTAAAAGATTGCCGAACAGAGGGTCTTTCATCCATGCGGACAAATCAAACGTGACAAAGAATACCGTGCCGACGATTGAGAACAGGAAAGTCGGAATGGCGCACCAGATCAGATGCAGCTTCCATTTTGCCAGCAGAATCTGCGCCGGGGAAACAGGCATCGAACGTACCAGCCACAAGGTCTTTGCATCGAGCGATACCGACGGCGGCGTAAAGAGCACGGTCGACAGCATCATTGCCGCCATACCGCAGAAAATTGCGGGGATCAGATCGATACCAAGCATGGCAAGCGTCGGCAGCAAGGTTTCCCGTTGGAACAGAACCACAACAGCGCCTGCGGCGAGAAATACCAGACCGATACCGGCATTGAGCAGATAGATGGCAGAGGACAGCAGACGTTTATTTTCAAGAGCCAGCAAAGCCGCTTGGGGACTGCGATAAGCACCGCGATGCTTTTCTGCGTGATACTGCACACGGGATGCACCGTGGGAGGCTGTAACGGTCTTGATAAAGGTAAATGATAACAGCAGAAATACCGCAAGAAACGGTACAACAAACATCGCCGCCGTGAACAGAAACGCGCCAACAGAACCATTCGCTGCCGCGTCACCGATCCAGTACAGCGGCACAACTGCACCGAGAACTTCGGCAATTTTCTCACTTTCTTCTACCAGCATCTCCATCATTCTTGCGGAGCCGGTACCGACGACATAATAATAGATACCGATGAATGCCAAAGACAGAAATACCGTTACAAACGTTTTGTTCCGGATTCTAGCTGAAATGACCGACAGTCCCCATCCAAGCAGACAGGACAGTGCCAGTACAAACAATGCAAGCAGCAAAAACAGAACAATCCCGCGCAGGAGCAGACCGAGGGAAAAACCGACTGTCCAAAATCTGCATACGAGTGCGGGGACCACTACAAACGAGCCCCAGAGCAGATTCATGAAATACAGCGAGATCATGCGTGCACACAACACGATAGTGGGCGGAATCGGCATGACAAGAAGCTGTGCGTTGTCCCTTGCTTCAAAGAGCATGCTTTTGGCAAGGAATACTGTTCCGAGCAGCATGAACATCGAGCACATCAGGAAAGCAAGCGTCATATACAGCCAGTCAAAACCCATTGCATGAAACGGCTCGGCAAGCCTACCGAAAAGAGAGCCGAGCATGAACATAAACGATACACCGACAAACACCCACAAAATCGCCATGCCGACCGTGCCGGCACTTCGTTTCTTCTTTTTTGCCCTCGATGTCTGACGGGTCATCCACATGCCGAGTGCGGTCATCTGTATGCGAAGCAGTGCGCGCAGAAGCGTCAAAGATTGCGTCATGTTGTCACCCACTCTCATTCAGCATCGGAGGGTTCCGTCTGTGACAGTTCAAGGAACACTTCCTCAAGCGAGCCGTCACCGAGGACGTTCTCCATCGCGCCCGCTGCAATCAACTTGCCGCCGCGGATGATGGCAACCTTGTCGCACAGCTTTTCCGCGACCTCTAAAACGTGCGTGGAGAAGAAGATCGCGCCGCCCGCATCACAGTGCTCGCGCATGATCGTTTTCAGATGGTGTGCGGCAATCGGGTCAAGTCCGACAAACGGTTCATCCATCAGAATCAGCTTCGGCTGATGAATGAGTGCAGCAATGATCGCCAGCTTCTGCTTCATACCGTGGGAATAGGCGGAAATCGGCTGTGCAAGATCGTCACGGATGGCAAACAGACTTGCATAGCGTTCAATACGTTCCGCACGGTCAGCGGCAGGCACACCGTAGATATCGGCAACAAAGTTCAGATATTTGATACCCGGAAGAAATTCGTACAGATCGGGATTGTCGGGAATGTATGCAAGCACGCGCTTACAGTCCAGCGGTTGTTCTTTGATGCTTTTGCCGTCGATGCGGATCTCGCCGTCCGCAAAGTCCAGAAGTCCGCATGTAGCCTTCAGCGTGGTCGTCTTTCCTGCACCGTTGTGACCGATGAAGCCGTAGATTTCCCCGGGCGCAATATGTAAAGACAAATCGCTGACCGCGGCAAAGTCCCCGTAAAATTTCGAAAAATGTTCGATCTGAAGCATGGAATGAATTCCTCCTCTTGGTTTTGTGATATCTTTTTGATATCACTCCGATTATACCACGAAAAACAGATTCTGTCAATAGTTTACCAGTCAATACACAAACAAACCGCATCGCTGTGTACAAGACGGTTCGATGCGGTTCATGATAGATATTTCATTGCAGAGAAAGCTTTTTCCAGTCCGACGGAAATCCCATGGCAGCATAGAGTTTCTCCCGTCCGACGGTACTGCACTGCAAATCAAAATGCGCAAGAATACGATCCATGGCACCACAGCAGCGCATAAAATCCTCCTCCGTTAAAAGATAACGGAAGACCACCAGCAGCGCAAACAGATCACTGCCGTTATAGGCATCGCGCTGATTCACACCCGGGTGTGAAGTCGTTCTGACAGCAGGCATCAGCGGGATCGTATCCTGTCCGTGATAGGCATACAGACAGTCATTGTGCGCACAGACATTGCGGAAATCCTGCATCAGATCGAGCATACGGCACAACGTTTTTTCCCGCAGATCGGGAAAGTGTGCGGCGACCTCCTCACGGATCTCGGGTTTACAGCAGCGCAGAAAACGGACCAGCGTTCCGATTGACAGCGTCTTGAACAGCACCCACAACGGCACATTGCCGTACCTTTTTCTGTGGTGGCAGACATAAACCGCCTTATCCGCACGGTTTGCGGCGTAATCCAGTTCCCCGATCAGACGGTTGATTTCATCGGCGGCAGGTCCTTCTGTATCGTAATTCTCACGGGTGAGATAGGCTGACTGTTCATGACCGAACCGTTCACAGAAGGCATAGGACAGCAGCGACCGCATATGGATCTCCACACGGAGCATATATTTCAAAAACAGCTGACGCAGATTTTCATCACACTTATACAGGGCATACAATTCCTCGAAGGTCGTTCCCGGCAGATAATTGCCGTGTCCGTCACGCTTGAAGATTGCCTTATACCCGTTGACAAGCTCATAAAAGCCGATCTGCTCCAGAATATCACGTGCGGCATTCTCATCGGATACAATCATACCCTGCCGTTTCAGCAGGGTAATCTGATTGTCATATGTGAGAAAGCGTTTTTCTCGGTTTGTCATGCTTCTTACTTGAACAGCGGATACTTTTCGCAGAGCTTTGCGACTTC
>JAZQWK010000013.1:0-1211 GCA_045632325.1 Eubacteriales bacterium | reverse complement strand
ACGGAAGACCATGAAATTATCAATCTGCCCGTTCAGACCAATATGCATGGACGGGTCGAGAATCAGATTGTTGTCCTTTGAGCCCTTGTACTCGCAAATACCGAGATTTGGCTTGACCCAGTGAATCCCGTCCGTGCTTTCGGCATACGCGACACGGATGCCGTCGTTTGCGCCGAGCATCTTCCATGCAAGGTAGTACATGCGCCAGATGCCGTTGTCGTAAAACATATTGTAATAGTTGCATCCGTTGCCTTCCCACGGTGCATCGTGAACAAGCACTGTTTCCTTGCGCTGCGGTGCATGGATGCGGCGTTCCGCTGTGGTTTTTTCCTCATCAATCAGATAACTGTCAAAAAAACATTCTCTGCGGCTGCCGATATTGATCATTTTTGATTCCCTCCGTTCCGGAAATACGTTTATTCGATGCTCTGCAGAGCTTCAACAAACTGATCGATCTTCTTCTGGAATTTTTCGTAGTTCTTTGCGGCATACGAAGCATAATCCTTCTGGGAGATGCCGTTCCGAAGCTCACCACCGATTGCAGTAGAAAACATATACGCAAAGTCACAGCGCATCGTTGTCAGGATGATGTCGAGCATTTCCGCGGAATCCTCGTCGCGGGTTGCCTTACGCTTCAACGCAATTTCCTTGTATACAGGAACGACATCGGTATAGGTGTAATACTGAAGTGCGTCCATGATGACCGCCGACATAGCGACATCGCTGACCAGATTCGGAATCGCGGAGACTTCGTTGACGACAGGTGTGATATAGTTTGCCTGTGCTTCATCAAACTTCGGTGCGGGCAGAATTCCGTACTCTTCCTTGTTGCGGGCAGTTGCCTTTGTCGCCAGCTCCAGCTTGTGATAGACAAACAGAGCTTCATCCGCACAGAACTTTTTCATCATGTTGTCGGTCATAACATTGTTGTCCTGCGTGCCGTCAAGGAAATCGGGATAGACTTCAAGATATGCATCGTCCGCAAAAATTTCATTGTATCTGCGGCTCATATCAATCAGACGTTCCGTAACCTCAGAAACATAAATCATACCTTCATCATCTCGGGAGGTGTAAAAATGTCCCCAGTTATTGGGCATAAACAGCATAAAGTCACTTGAGGAAAGCATACCGACGCGGTCCGCACGATCATATTTGCCGTCGCTGTTGAGGTCTGTCGTGACTGCCGTACCCAGAACCATCAATTTGTCAAT
>JAZQWK010000012.1:0-1934 GCA_045632325.1 Eubacteriales bacterium | reverse complement strand
AGCGGGAAGGTTTGCATAGTAGCGTGTATCCTCTGTGACCGCTTCCGTGGTCGTGGTGCCCGTTTCGGGAGCAGCGGTCTGTGCAGTATCATTGCCGCCTGCAGAGCCGCAGGAGACGACCTGTGTGACCGTACCGGCCAGCATCAGTGCAACCAGCAGTGCCGTGGTAATTTTCGTTTTCATGAAACATTCCTCCAATTTGATTTGGGTATGTCATAAGTATTCCTAATATGGTATTATATCATACTTTTTTTTGTAAATCAAGAGGTTTGGAAGATTTTGTTATTTTGCGTTTCAAATTCTGCTGTCGAGCGCTTTACGTTGCGATCCTGTCGATCCTATGTAAAAAGAAACGTGAAGCTGAACAAGGATTCCTCTTGCTGCAGCCTCACGTGCTAATTTACTTTTGCTGTTCCGTTTGTGACGGAGAACCGATCCCGACGACCTCATCAACGGGCAGCGAGAACGCGATACCCTGACCCGGTGTGTTCAGACCGACAGCGTGATACAGCGCGTGCAGAACGTCTGCCTTGATCTCCGCGTCAACGAGGATCATGACGATCTCCTTTTCCTCCTGCACCGTGATACCGAAAAAGGTTTCCGCTTCTCTGGAACCGGTACCGCGCGCATGAAGAACCGTACCGCCGCGTGCTCCGGCAGATTTTGCGGCATCCATGACGTCATCGGAAAAACCGGCGTTAATAATACATAATATACATTCGTACTGATGACTCATGATACAATCCCTCCTGTTTTCTGATCGGAAATAAAACGATAGACCAGCGCGCCCGCAACACTGGACAGCGGAATCGTAAACGCAATTCCCTGCCCGTTTTTGACGGTTTTGAACTTTTCAGCAAGACCGTCACACAGTGAACGAATCTTATCCTCTCGGATCACGCTGAACAGAACCGTTTTCTCCGATTCGGTCAAACCGAGCATACGAAGCATTTCCGTCTTCGCCGTGCCCTCTCCGCGCATCGTCATCTGCAGATTGGCACCGTTTGCCTGTATGTAATCCATAAAGAATTCTTCTTTTCTGTGATCGACGACGGTAACGAGCAGTTTACACTTGAGCAGATCGCCGCCGGAAACTGTTTTTTTATGATTCATAGCGGTACCTCCTCTTACATGAATTCGATGATACGGTCGTCATCCGCATCGAGAATCCGACGCATCGCAATTCTGCGGCGAACGGCAGCAGATACGACGGAACGGAAGCCGAGCAGCTGGATCGTGATCAGCGGCGTCATCGCAACCATTGCAACGATACCGAAAGCGTTTTCGAGAACCTTATCAACACCGCCAAGCATCGCACAGATACCGACCGCAAACGGCAGAATGAAGCCGGAAGTCAGAGGACCGGACGCAACACCACCGGAGTCAAACGCAATGGCGGTATAAATGGACGGTACGAAGAACGAGAGACCGAGCGACAGAAGATAACCCGGAATCAGGTAGTAGAAAATGCTGAAGTCGAAAATAATACGGATCATCGACAGTGCAAGCGAAACGCCGACACCGATGGACAGCGCAAGCATCATAGACGTGCCGCGGATACGACCGTCTGTGATTGCCTCGACCTGCTTTTTGAGAACGTGCACGGCAGGCTCCGCAAGAACGACCACGAGACCGAGCAGAAAGCCGAATCCGATGATAAACTGCGGTGCCTGATCTGCAAGCTCACAGCCGAGACGGTAACCGACGGGCATATAGCCGATGTTGACCGCACCCAAAAACAGAACGAGTCCGAGGTACGTATACAGAATACCGATGGCAATCTGGATCAGCTTCTTCTTGGAAAGGTGCAAGACCGTGATCTGAAGCAGAACGAACGCCGCAACGATCATACCGAGTGCAATTGCAACTTCCTCCATAACGGCTAAAAACGTATGGACGAGTCCCGGAAGAATTTCCGCAACAGATTGGTACGG
>JAZQWK010000011.1:0-1941 GCA_045632325.1 Eubacteriales bacterium | reverse complement strand
ATGAAAAATGGCCGCTGTACGCACAGCACAGCAGCCATCGTTTCGGTTGTTGACGAATTACTCGGGCTTCGGAGCCTCGACGGGGCAAACGCCTGCGCAGGTACCGCAGTCGATGCATTCATCAGCGTTGATGACGAACTTGCCATCTTCTTCAGCAATTGCATTGGTCGGGCATTCGCTTTCGCAGGAACCGCAAGCGATGCAATCATCGGTAATGATATAAGCCATTGTTTTCACCTCCAAGTTTTTCCGGGTGCGGTCATCATGACATCAGCCCCGGTGTTTAATATTATTGTATCAGATTTTTCTATTTTGTCAATACCCAAGCGCAAGATTTCTGATAATTTTTTGAAAAAATTTTTCATCCCGTGCATGATTGGCAAAAAACGATTCCATTTTACACGTTTCGCCGCAAAGCAAATCAACCGACGATATGTGCCATCGGCCAAACGTAAAGATCGGCATCCGCCTCGCCGCACAAGGTCATTTGCGCAAGATTCTCGTCGGAGGTTACCGCAAAGCAGGCGTAATACGCCTCGGTGAACACCTCAAGGGAGCAGGTATCGGTGTACAGGCGCAGCTTGATGCGGTCGTCCACCACACCGAGCGGAATGGTCTGATGACCGAGCCGCGCTTCCAGTTTTTCGCGGTCGATGACGAGCGTAAAGCCAAGCATTGACAGACGGATCTCGCCGCCGTCGGCGGGCACGGTCAGAGAAAGCTCGTTTGCGGTATCAAAAAGAATCGCGGTAAAGCCGTCCTCGGTTTCGTCAAGCGCATACGCCGTTCCGCGCAGCTTCTTTGCTTCCTTGACGGGAGACGCATGGAGGTAATAGCCGTCTTCTCCGCGGCGCAGAACGTGCGTTGCGGGAATACTCATCTGCGAGCAGAATGGGACGTTTCCGGGGAAGTTGACACGCTCCCATGCGACGTTGATGCGGCGGTCATCCCCGACAAGCGAGTACGTCTGTGCGGCGTAACCGAGAGAGCCCGTGTGCATGGAGCGAACCTCCTGGCACGGAACAAACTGTCCGTTCACAATGTCACCGACAAGATATCTTGCCGACGCAGCCGACAGCACCCATTTGCGCACACCGGGTTCGTTTTCCACGTTCAGCGGATAGAAATCGGGACATTCGGCATCACCGGGGATTTCGATTTTCTGAATCAGTTCCCAATCAAGGAAATTGTCCGAGGTCAGAAGTGCAAACGTATTGCCTTCAAGATACAAAGCACAGACAAATTTATCAAGCTCCGCACACCAAATGACCTTGGGGTCACGGTTGTCACCGACGATATGCGGGATGACGGGATTGCCCTCGTACTTGTGAAGTGTCTTGCCGCCGTCTGTGGAGTATGCAAGACACTGTGTAAACGGCTGACCTGCCGAGCGTCTGGAATTGCAGCCTGCTGCCGTGTAGAAGAACAGTGCCGCACCCCGACCGAAGCCTGCTCTGCCCTCCTCGTCAATGATGCCGGAGCCGGAGAACATCGTGCCCATTTCATCGGGGAACAGTGCCGCGGGCAGCTGCGTCCAGTGGATCATATCGGGCGAGGTCGCATGACCCCAGTGCATATTGCCCCACTGCGGTGCCGCGGGATTCTGCTGATAGAACATATGATACGTATCACCGATCTTGACAAGACCGTTGGGGTCATTGTTCCAGCCGTTCTTTTCGGTAAAGTGATACTGCGGACGGAACGGTTCGCGGTACAGATCGGCACGGTCAATGGCATTCGCTTCACGGAACGACATTGCCATTTCCGGCTCGACCGTCAACTCCATTCTTTGACCGATAAAGCGGCTGACGTCGAAGTACGCATAGAAATCGGGACATTCGGCATCACCGGGGATTTCGATTTTCTGAATCAGTTCCCAATCAAGGAAATTGTCCGAGGTCAGAAGTGCAAACGTATTGCCTTCAAGATACAAAGCACAGA
>JAZQWK010000010.1:0-5265 GCA_045632325.1 Eubacteriales bacterium | reverse complement strand
ATCACCAGCACATGATGACGCAAAGCTCCGGCGGTCATTTCTTCCGCGCGCTGGACGGACAGGATATGTCGGGCATCGACGTCGTCCTCTGTCAGATCGTACCCGGTATGACCGATGACATCAATACCGTCCCCTGCTCCTACGACGTCTGTGATCCCGACTTCTACCACTTTGTCCTGCCGAAGCTCGGTGCATCCCATGCCCACATTCAGGCCGAAAAGCAAGGTCGCGCAATGTGCGAGATCTACGGTGCTTACGGTTGGGCAGAGGGCTTGAAAATGATGAAATGGCTGACGGACTTTATGCTCGTTCGCGGCATCAACCGTTACGTTCCGCACGCTTATACGCCGAAATTCCCTGATCCCGACTGTCCTCCGCACATGTACGCAGGCGGTACCAATCCGCAGTATGCAAAATTCCGTCTTCTGATGGAATATATGAACCGTGTCTGCCATATCTTTGACGGCGGTACGCATATCGTATCTGCGGCAGTTCTGTACGACGCAGAAGCATACTGGACGGGCGGCAAGTTTATGTACGCCGACAAGCCCGCACGCTATCTGACCGAGCATCATCTCGATTACGATATCGTTCCCGCCGATTATCTTGAAAAGGCGGAAATCCGCGGAAATGCGTTTGTCCTTTCGAGAGAAACGTATCCCGCGCTCGTCGTTCCGTATGCAGAATATCTGACGGAGAAGACGCTGTCCGCCATTGCGCGTCTGGCGTCTGCCGGTGTCCCGGTATACTTCATCGACGGTATGCCGAAAACGACCGAAAGCGGAAAAACGGCAGACGTTCCGCAGGCAAAGGTGATTTCTTTGGATGCTCTGGAAGACGCACTGCGCGAGGGCAATACGGCAGACGTTACGCTGCTTTCCGTCAACGATGCAGCCCGCAATCTGCGTTTCTACCATTACACCGTCGGCACGACGCAGTATTATATGCTGACCAATGAAGGGATTCACGACACGATTACCGCTGACCTGAAGCTCGTCGGTTTTGACGGCGGCGCTTATGCGGTTTACGATCCGATGCAGAATACGGCGTACCGTGCGGTCTCCGACGACGGTGTCGTTGCTCTGTCTCTGCCGCCGTACGCATCGACCGTTCTCGTCTTCGGCGATCTGCCCGCATCTCTTGCCGATGCACCGAAGCCCGGTGAGCTGGTCGCATCGTATCCGCTGGAAGCATCGTGGGATATCTACCTTGCGACACAGGCGGAATACCCGATCTTTGCACCGTACCGCTCTACCGATACGCTGTTCAATATTACAGGACGCGACGGTCTGCCGCGCTTCTCGGGACATATGCAGTATGAAACGACCTTTACCATGGATGCACCGCTGGATCAGATGCGCGTGATGCTGGATCTCGGTGTCGTCGGTGAAAGCGCATCCCTGCTCGTCAACGGTGTGGATATCGGCGACGCGATCACTCCGCCGTACCGCTTTGATATCACGGATGCACTCAAAGACGGTCAGAACTCCGTCGTCGTGGAAGTAACCAACCATTACGGCTGGGCAATGCGTGACGGCTTCTCCCGTTATCTCGCGTTTGAACCGTCCGGTCTGCTTGGACCCGTTACCATTGAAATTTATCGTGTAAACGATTGAGGAGGATACGTTATCATGAAAAAATCTGTTTGTTCGTCCATTTCTCTGTTTATGGGATGTCTGCTTGCGGTATCTGCTCTGGCTTCCTGCGGCGGCGGAGATACGACCACCGCTGACACTGCGGCTGATACGGCGTCTGTCGGTACGACCGCACCCGTTGAAACCGAAGAGCCCCGTCTGATGCCTGATCTGCCCGAAGCGGATTACGGCGGATACGTATTCCGCGTCTCGCATTGGGAGCATCCCGGTTGGGAAAGCCGTGCCTGCCATGATATTTACGCAGAAGCAGAAAACGGCGAAACGATCAACGACGCTGTTTTTACGCGTAATATTGCCGTTTTTGATAAGTACAATTTCTCGATCTCTCTTGAAAACGTCCCGTTTGACGAACTGGTCACACGCGTAAAAAATGCAGTTGCCGCAGGTGACGATGCGTACGATCTTGCCTATCTGCGTCTGTATGAGCAGAAGAATCTGGTAGCGGGCGGCTATTTCGTGAATTTCTATGATATTCCGAACATCGACCTGACGAAGCCCTGGTGGGATGCAGGCTGTGTGGAATCTCTGACCGTCGACGGCAAGCTCTATCTTGCGGCTTCTTCCATCAACATCTCTGACGAAAATGCAACCGCAGGTATCCTGTTCAACAAGCAGATCGCGGCAAACAACGATATGGAGGACCCGTATCAGCTCGTTCGTGACGGCAAGTGGACGATGGACAAGATGAAGGAGATGTACGCCGGCGTTTCCAAGGACGTCAACGGTGACGGCAAAATGGGCGGCGAGGACCTGTGGGGCTTCCTCGGCGGTACGGACGTTGCGGCTTGCTTCTATATCGGCGGCGGCGGTACCGTCGTTTCCCGCGATAAGGACGGCGCTCTTTACGATTCGCTCGGCAGCGATAAGAACTTTTCCATCGTCGAAAAAGTGCAGAGCATTATGACCGACGAAGATAACTTCTACAACCACCACCTCGGTACCCAGGATCTTGCAAAGACCGACGACAACGAATACCGCGATCTGTTCTCCGACGGCCACGGTCTGTTCTTCTGGACGAGAATGGACGAAGTTACCACGCTGCGCGGTATGGAGACCGACTTCGGTATTCTGCCCACGCCCAAGTACGACGAAGCACAGGAAAACTATATCAGCTTCGTTTCCCAGCACATCATGGGTCTGATGTCCATTCCTGCGACCGCAACCGATCTTGCGCGTACCGGTACGATTCTTGAGGCACTTGCCGCTGAATCTTACTACACGCTGACGCCCGCATACTACGAAGTTGCGCTGAAGACCAAGGGCTCCCGTGACGATGAATCTGCGGAAATGCTCGATACCATTTTCTCGAACCGCGTCTACGACCTCGGTGAATACTTCAACTTCGGATTGATCTTTGATTCCATCAATACGGTCTGTCAGAACAAGTCCAAGGGTATGGCGTCCGAATACGAAAAGAAGGCTTCTGCATTTACCAAGGCACTGAATAAGTGGGTTGAGGAAATCGAAGGTCTGGAATAATATCTGCATAGAATTTGGGAGAAAGACAACATGGAGACTCTGAACAGAAAACTTCGCATCGGTGTCTTCGGCGGTGCGCGCGGCAGAACGATGATCGACGTTCTGCTGAATCATCCGGAGGCGGAGCTGGTCGCGGTCTGTGACAAATTCACGCCTCTTTTGGACAGTGCAAAGGAAGCCGCAGCGGAAAACGGCATGGAAATTGCTGTTTATGAAACGTTTGAGGAATTCATCCGGCACGATATGGATGCGGTCGTTTTAGCAAACTACGCAACCGAACACGCAACGTATGCCATCAAGTGTATGCGCGCGGGCAAGCATGTCCTCTCCGAGGTGCTTCCGTGCGAAACGATGGCACAGGCGGTCGAGCTGATCGAAACCGTTGAGGAAACGGGTCTCGTTTACGCGTATGCCGAAAACTATTGCTATATGACGCACACGTTTGAGATGTGGCGCAGATACAAGACAGGTGAAATCGGTGATGTCATGTACGGCGAGGGTGAATACATTCACGACTGCTCTGCGATCTGGCCGTCCATTACCTACGGAGAACGCAACCATTGGCGCAATCTGCTGACCCCGACCTTCTACTGCACACACTCTCTCGGTCCGCTGATCACGATCACGGGTCTGCGTCCTGTCCGCGTCGTCGGCTTTGAAATGAACCATCCCGAGGAAATGCGTTCGCTGGGACTCATCGGCGGCTCTGCGGGCTTGGAAATCGTCACGCTGGAGAACGGCGCGATCATGAAGAGCGTGCACGGCTATATGAAGCGCGAACCGGGCTCTGTCAACTATGAGCTGTACTGCACCAAGGGCATGATGGAAACGGGCAGACTTGATCCGCTCGAACCGCTCAACGTGTACAAGGAAGGCGATCAGCGCTGTATCGGTGAGTGGGAACAGTACACGCCCGAACCGAAGATCGCGGCAGAAGCGGCAAAGCAGTACGACGGTCACGGCGGCTCCGACTTCTATTCCACGCACTTCTTCATTGAAAAGATTCTCGGCAGACCCGACGGCGATTGGTCGATCGACGTTTATACCGCCATCGATATGGGTATCTGCGGTCTGCTGGCACACCGTTCGCTGCTGAACGGCAATATTCCGATGGAAGTGCCGAATCTGCGCAACAAGGAAGAGCGCGACGCTTGGAGAAACGACAACGCCTGCACCAATCCTGAGGTCGCAGGAGATCAGCTGCTGCCGGCATCCTCTTATCCGCTTGATGAGCCGATTCCCGATTCCGTCTACGACTACGTCAGACAGCTGTGGCTGGAAGATAAAAACGCATAACAGTATAACAAAAGAAGAAACCGTTCCGAAAATCGGAGCGGTTTCTTGGTGTTTATAGGGATGTTTGGTCAGACGGTATCTGATTGCACCGATTGACGTACTTTGCCTGATAATCGGCAAGCATGGAACACGGATATTCCTCACAATCGGAGCAATGTGTTATCCCATGTCTGTCGGCGCATGCGGTAAACGGACAGTCGCGGCAAAGGGAAAAGATTTCTTTCGATCTGCATCCGAGACAGTGAAAGGCATGGAGCGACAGATCGGCTGAAAATGTATCGCGGTAGAATTTTTGCGATTCACGACGCAAATTTTCATCGTCACGGATAGCTGCAAGATAGATTTTGCACCGCGCACAGTCATGTCCGCAGCAGCCGACGGGGATGGATTTGTCGTTCATTGTGTTACTGCTGTGCAATGCCAAGCATCGCAAGAATTTCGGCAGCATTCGTATCGGGCTTGACCTTCGGCATGACCGCTTCGATCACGCCGTTTTCGTCAATCAGATACGTCGAGCGGACGATACCCATACCAACCTTACCAGCCATCTTTTTTTCCTGCCAGACACCGTAGGCTTCGATCGCAATGCGGTCGGGATCGGAGAGCAGAATAAACGGCAGACTGTACTTCTCGGCAAACTTGACGTGAGAGGCAACACTGTCGCGGCTGATACCGATGACGGCAATGTTATTGCCACGGAATGCATCGTAGGATGCCGCAAACGCACACGCCTGACGGGTACATCCGGGTGTGTTGTCCTTGGGATAGAAGTACAATACGACCTTCTTACCGCGAAAATCGGAGAGGGAAACGGCATTGCCGTCCTTATCGGAAA
>JAZQWK010000009.1:0-5965 GCA_045632325.1 Eubacteriales bacterium | reverse complement strand
CTGGTTCTTTTGCGTTGGGTTCTTTTTTGGCAGTAAAAATACCTAAATGGTTAAATCAAAAATATCATCGAAGCATTCCAACAACGCTTCTCAAATAAATTTTTATTTTATCTAAGGAATAAATATGTCTGAACAATCTACAACAATCATCTCCAAAGTCTGGGGCATGTGCAATCCGCTCCGTGATGACGGTGTATCCTACGGGGATTATCTTGAACAACTTACCTATCTCATTTTTTTGAAGATGTCGGATGAATATTCTCGTCCACCCTATAAGAAAAATACGGGAATCCCGGAGGGCTACACATGGTCGGATATGAATACGCTCAAAGGCGCGGAGCTTGAAGAAAAATACAAAACCATTCTGGAAAGACTGGCAAAAGAGGGCGGTATCCTCGGTCAGATTTTCTCGCAGGCAAGCAACAAGATCAGCAATGCGGCAATTCTTTTCCGTATTGTGCAGATGATCGACAAGGAGAAATGGGTTTCGATGTCCTCCGACGTAAAGGGTGAAATCTACGAAGGATTACTCCAAAAGAACGCGGAAGACATCAAGAGTGGTGCAGGTCAGTATTTCACACCCCGTCCCTTGATCCGTGCGATGGTAGAATGTCTGCGCCCAGAACCCGGCAAAACAATCGCTGACCCCTGCTGCGGCTCCGGCGGGTTCTTCCTCGCGGCACAAGAGTTTCTCACCAATCCTGATCATTACACTTTGGACAGAGAGCAGAAGGAATTTCTCAAAAACGAAACCTTCTACGGCAATGAGCTTGTCAAGACCACGTTCAAAATGGCGTTGATGAACCTCTATCTGCACAATATCGGCGATATTTACGGCAATGTTCCTGTAGCACAGGGAGATTCGCTTCTGACCGATCCCGGGTATCGCGTTGATTACGTTCTCACAAACCCGCCTTTTGGTAAAAAGTCCTCTATCACTATGACAAACGAAGAAGGCGAGGAAGAGGAAGAAGATCTCGTATACAACCGTCAGGACTTCTGGACTACAAGCTCTAACAAGCAGCTTAACTTTGTTCAGCACATCAACACGATTATGAAAGCGACGGGCAAAGCGGCGGTTGTCGTTCCCGATAACGTCCTTTTTGAAGGCGGTGCGGGTGAAACAGTGCGTCAGAAACTTTTACATACCACCGATCTGCATACCATTCTCCGCCTGCCGACAGGTATCTTCTATAAACCCGGTGTCAAAGCCAATGTTATTTTCTTTGATAAGAAGCCTGCAAGTCCCGAAATGCAGACCAAAGAGATTTGGATTTACGATTTCCGTACCAATATCCACTTTACCTTGAAGCAGCACCCGATGAGTGATGAGGATTTGAAAGACTTTATTGCTTGTTACAACCCCGAAAATCGTTATGAGCGCACGGAAACTTGGTCGGAGGAAAATCCGGATGGTCGTTTCCGTAGATTCAGCGCGGACGAGATTCTGAAGCGCGATAAGACGAGCCTTGATATCTTTTGGATCAAGGACAAGTCCCTCGCTGATCTTGATAACCTCCCCGATCCCGATGTGCTTGCGGATGATATTATCGAGAATTTGCAGAGCGCTTTGGAAAGCTTCCAGGAATTGAAAAAGCAGCTTTCGTAAGAAATCCCACAGATAAAATATAATTTCTGCGTAAATTGTCTAAACATATATATAATATTACGGATGCCAGCCTGTGATTAGGTGGCATCCGTTTTTCATGTAATGTTTTTCACTATTTTATTCGTGGATATATTCCCGGTTGTAGATTGTGGCACGTGCACGTATCAGATCGACGCATCGGTCTGTTCCTGCGCCGAATCTGGTGAAATACATCGTGTCTCCTTTTACGGAAACAACATCAAAAGCGGTTTCTGTAATTGTTCCCGCCGTGCGATCAAGACAGCCAGGTGCCCATTTCTGGAGCAGAGCACAGTTCGTCGTGATATGCGGAAGATCCTCATCATATATGTGGATAACCAATCGAATCCAAAAGATAGCAGATCGCATCCGAGAGGACGAAAAAAAGAAAATTACAAGTTCGGTTTCCGGAGTACCAAAACATTTGGTGTAATTTCCTCAATATCGAAAATGTCATTAATTTTGATAGCTATAGACAGAACCCTTTAGAGATAACCAAAAGGCATGACTGCGTTTCACAGTCATGCCTTAAAAATTTTTGTCTGTTGTGCTGCCTCTTGCTGTTGCAAAAAATTTCTCTACACCATTTTGACACCATTTTGGTGTGTGGATACATAGAGATACATGAATTTATAACACAAGCGGTTTTTCAAAAAATGCCGCCGTATCAAGATTTATCAGCAATTATAAGGGAAATAAGGAGAAATGAAATCCAGGGAGGCTTCCCCGATACCTAATTTCATTTTGGTCTATCTCCTTAAAAAAATTCCGTATTTTCAGGTGTTTTTTGATTGGTGGGTTTGGATTTGCACCATTTTGATATATGATTAAATATTATTATAACATAAAGAGAATCGTTTCTCAATAGGTTTCGGAAATTTGTTGGTGTGAAATTGTAAATTTTTCGGTAATTTTAGAATATTACTTTCGTATTTAGGTAGAGGAATTCTTTGCGTCGAATGTAGACGATATGTTTGAGTCTGTTTGTGAAGATTATGGAATCAAACCCAATACGCTTTCAAATTTGGAAACTTAGGAGTTTAAGGATGTATTGAAGAAGTCGATGTTTTTGACACAAGGGAGACGGGGAAGAACAGTTGAGAATCTGAAACTGTTGGAGAATATAATATCATCGTCATAAAAGTGAACGTTGGATGTGCTTGTGTGCATCCAATGTTCGTTTATGGTTATCTAAATACAAGTATATTACTTCGGCTTTGACTAAAATCGTAATATTGTTGCTATTATTTTTGGAATGTTTCTCTAAAGCCATTGACTATCATTATAATTACGAGTATAATATTATTGATTGGATCAAACATGGGGTGAGTGTATGGATTATATAACCGAACTTGCCGCCATTGCATCAGCACATGGTGATACAGAAAAACAATCATGACAACGAAGGGATGATACGTATGATAATTACTGCCGACTTTGCTCGATTGACGGGACGAAAGATCAAGCCTATGCACGGTATCGGACAGCCGCCGATGATCTTTCACGATGACCGTATGTTCCATTACCTTTCCGATGCGGGCTTGCCGTATTCGCGTCTGCACGATGTCTGCGGCTGGCTGGGCGGCGATTTGTACGTCGATATCCCCAATCTGTTCCGCGATTTTGATGCCGACGAAAACGATCCCAAAAGCTATGACTTTGCTTTTACCGACTGGCTGATCGAAACGCTGATGAAGCACAAATGCGAACCCGTCTTCCGTCTCGGCGTTACGATTGAAAATGAGCATCTTCGTAAAGCATACCGCATTTTCCCGCCTGCGGATTTCGGAAAATGGGCACGCATCTGTGAGCACGTTGTGCGTCATTACAACGAGGGCTGGGCAGACGGTTATCATTTCGGTATTACCTATTGGGAGATTTGGAATGAGCCGGACGATTGCTTGAAGACGGAACACGCCGCCATGTGGCGCGGCACGGCGGAGCAGTTCTATGAATTGTACGCAATCACCGCAAATCATCTGAAGAATTGCTTTGGAGATACCATCAAGGTCGGCGGCTATGGATGCTCGGGCTTTTACGGGATGCCTGCCGACGAGAGGCATAATGCGCTGGAGGGTGCCGAACCGTTTACGCTGGATGAGTATTTCATCATTTTCATGCGTGACTTTTTGAAATATATTTCCTCCGAGGAGCACAAGGCACCGCTTGATTTCTTCTCATGGCACTCCTATTCGCCTGTGCACATGGCACTGGAGCAGGCACAGTACTGCCGTTGGCTGCTCAACCGATACGGATTTGAGGCCACCGAGGACGTCTGCAATGAATGGAACACGTCCCCGCATATGCACGGACGCCGTGAGCCGGAAGCTGCCGCAAAGGTTCTTGCGATGATGTGCGGTATGCAAAGACAGACGACCTCGATGCTGAACTTTTACGACGGACGGATCGCACCGAGCGACTACGGCGGATTGTTCAATCCCGATACGCTCAAGCCCTATCCTGCCTACTACGCGATGATGATGTTCAACCGCGCCTATCAGATGGGCATGGAAATTGAAAGCACCTCCGATACCGAGGGTGTATACACGCTGGCTGCAACAAAGGACGGGAAATCGGTACTGCTGATCGCCAATATTTCGGGCGAGGCACAAACGGCAGAGCTTGATCTGCGCGGTGTGAACCTTGCCAATGCGGATATCACCCGTATCGACACGGAATACTGCTTCCAGAGAACCGGAGAAACGGTTACGGACAACCTGCTTCGACTTCCTTTGGGATCCTGCGTGGAACTCTTTTTCCATTGATCTTGCGCAGCACGATATTTCTGAATAACAAAACAAACTGCCGTACTTTGCAAAAAAGCTGCGGCAGTTTGTTTTGTTTTCGGCATTTAGACATCCGGTCGAATCGATACGGATCGGCTTTGCCGTATGCTGCGTTTATTCAATGATTTTTACAAGCTCGTCAACGTCCTTGCGCTTTTTGGGGCGGAGCTTGTCGTCCTCCCTTGCATAGCCGAGCGTGATGACCAATCGGACGGTACCCTCGATACCGCAGATCTCGCGGATCACGCCATCGTCGAGCCATCCGAGAATACAGGAACCGAGTCCCTGTGCCGTCGCTTCCGCAGTGATGTATGCTGCCGCGATGCCGATGTCGATGGAGCGGTAATCGTTCTTTTTCACCTTTGCGCCGAGTGCTGCCGTTGCAACGTACGGCATTTCCGACAGGACGAGAAGCACGGGTGCATCGACGGAAAACTTGTTCATACCCATTCCCTGGGTTGCTGCTGCCACTTTTTTGGCGAATTCTCCCTTGCACACTGTGATCATGTACGGCTGACCGTTGCAGGCAGACGGAGAAAGACGTGCCGAGGAGAGGATGCGATCCAGCTTTTCCTGTTCCACTGCGCGGTTTGGATCGTATGCACGGCAGGATTGTCTGTTTTCAGCGATTTCTGTAAAATTCATGGACGGTTTCCTTTCGTTTGTTGCTTGCAGTGCCGCGGCACTGTTTGTCATATTATACCACACAAGTCCGAAAAGAGCAACGGATTCTTCTGAAAAAACGATCTCGAGAAATTTTACACGGATTTTACACCGATATGATATCGGATTTTACATACATGCGGTAAAATATTGGCAGATGCAAAGGAATGAACTGCATTGGAAATGAGGAAAACAGAGGTTATACACATGGATATTTTTCATATTTTGACGTTGATCGGCGGGCTTTGTCTGTTCTTATTCGGTATGAATCTGATGGGCGACGCACTGGAAAGAAGTGCGGGCAGCAAGCTGGAAATGATGATCGGTAAGCTGACGACCGGTAAGCTTGCGGGACTTTTAACGGGTCTCGGCGTTACCGCGATCATTCAGAGCTCCTCCGCAACGACGGTTATGGTCGTCGGTTTTGTAAACTCCAAGCTGATGACCTTAAAGCAGGCTATTCACGTGATCATGGGTGCCAACATCGGTACTACAGTGACGGCGTGGATTTTGAGCCTCAGCGGTATTTCGGGCAGCAATTTGTTTTTGCAGCTGTTGAAGCCTTCGTCCTTCACTCCCATTCTGGCACTCATCGGTATTATTCTCGTCATGTTCGTTAAGAGCAGCAAGAAAAAGGATATCGGTATCGTCTTTCTCGGCTTTGCAACGCTGATGTTCGGTATGGAAACCATGACCGACGCCGTTTCCGGTTTGAAGGAGATTCCTGCATTCCGGGAACTGTTCTTGATGTTCACCAATCCCATTCTGGGTGTGATCGTCGGTGCTGTACTGACTGCTGTTATCCAGTCCAGCTCCGCATCCGTCGGTATTCTGCAGGCGCTTGCGGCAACCGGTGCGGTTTCTTACGGTGCGGCGATTCCGATCATCA
>JAZQWK010000008.1:0-4038 GCA_045632325.1 Eubacteriales bacterium | reverse complement strand
TACGATCCGACTTAGAGAATGACTATGAAACAGTACGAAGTTTTTGGCGATGCCAAATGGGTATGTGCAGGGGAGTACGCAAGTGCCGACGGTGCACATACACCGGATGCTAACGGAACACCGCATTTCCCGATCCTCAGACGACAGATTCCCGTTTGCGGTACAGTAAAAAAAGCGACGCTCCGCGTCATCGGTCTTGGATTTTTCCACTGTTATATCAACGGACAGGAAGTCACGGAAGATCAGTTCCTGCCGCTGTCCACCGACTATGAGTCCCGCGGAAACTGGCCGAGAGAAGAAGTTCTGACAGGACACCGAATCTATGTTCCCGAATATGATGTAACGAATCTGCTGAAAACCGGCGACAACGTGCTCGCAGTTCACTTCGGCGGCGGTTGGTATACGTTTGGGCGCGAGGGCTACGGAACACCCAAGGCAATTTACCGTCTGACCGTGGAGACCGAACACGGCGAGCTGGAAGTCTGTTCCTCGGAATACGATAAAATCGGAGACAGCTACGTAAAAACCTACAATTTCACGACGCACGAAGACCAGGATTATACCGCGTGCGATGAATCGTTCTTTGCCGCAGACTACGACGACAGCGCATGGAAGCAGGCACAGCTTGCAAAACCGCTGGATACGGAATATCTGTTCACGGATTGTCCTGCTGATAGAACGCAGAAGGAAGTTACCCCGGTTCTTCTTTGTGAGAATGAAAACGGCCGTCATTACGATACCGGCTGCAATATGTCCTCTTACCCCGTGCTTCGTCTGAAAGCGGCAAAGGGCGAAACCGTAACCGTTTTGTTCTCCGAGGAAAAGAATGAAGACGGCACACCGGATATGCGCTACAACTTCGGTCAGAAATTTACGGTTGTGTCCGACGGTACCGAGCGTATCGTCATGCCGCAGTTTACGTGGTATGCGTTCCGCTATTTCACTGTACAGGGCAATGCAGAGGTCGTCTGTATCCGCCGCGTCCACACCGACGTCAAGGTGGATTCCTCGTTTACCTCCAACAATGAGACGCTGAACTGGATGTATGAAGCGTATGTCAACACGCAGACCTCCAATATGCACGCAGGTATTCCCTCGGACTGTCCGCACATCGAGCGCCGCGGTTATACCGGTGACGGTCAGCTTGCCTGCCACGCCGCAATGACGGTTCTTTCCGCAAAGGCGTTCTACGATAAGTGGATTTATGACATCGGCGATTGCCAGGATATCTATACCGGTCACGTGCAGTATACCGCACCGTATACCAGATGCGGCGGCGGCCCCGGCGGCTGGGGATGTGCCATCGTCGAGGTGCCGTACCAGTATTACAAGCATTACGGTGACCTCAGCCACGCAGAACGGCTGTATCCGCAGATGCTGCGCTATTTCGACTATCTGGAAGCCCATTCCGAAAACGATCTCGTCTCCAGCGACAAGGCGGGGGAATGGTGTCTCGGTGATTGGTGTGCACCGATTCAGGTCGTTCTTCCTGCGGCATTCGTCAACAACTATTTCTATATCAAGTCGATGCAGCGCGTGATCGAAATCGCACAGCTGATCGGACGCAAAACGGAAATCCCGATGCTGAAAGCACGTATGGAAGCAAGACGCGAGGCTGTCCGTGCGGCGTACTTCAATACCTGGGATGGCAACTTCATCGGATGCTTCCAGGGGGCCAATGCGTTTGCCATTGACATGGGTCTCGGTGATGAGCGTACCTATAACAACCTCGTCAAGTATTACCGCGAGCTTGGCAGATATGATACCGGTATTTTCGGTACCGATATCGTCACCCGCGTGCTGTTTGAGCACGGAGACGCACAGCTTGCAGCAGAATTGATGATGTCCACCGATCCGATCTCCTTTGACGGTATGCGCCGTGCCGGCTCGACCACCCTTTGGGAGTACTGGCCGCGTTCCCTGCATGACCGTTCCCACAGCCATCCGATGTTCGGCGCGGTCATTGCGTACCTGTTTGACTACATCCTCGGTATCCGTGAGGAAGCAGATAAGGCCGGCTACAAGGATCTTCTGATTGCACCTGCGCTGATCGACGGTCTGGATACTGTTTCCGGTAAGAGAGGCGCTCCCGCAGGTGAAATTGCACTTTCCTATGAAAAGATGGGCGGAAAGATCGATTTTGTCATCACGATTCCCGCAGGCGTGAAGGCGACGTTCCGTTTCGCAGAGATGGAACAGGTCCTGAATGTCGGCGAAAACCGCATTACAGCCACGATTTAATCAAAACTTCAAAAAATAACAGGCGATACAGCTTAGATAACTGTATCGCCTGTGTCATTTTATCGGTGAATCAGAATTTGTTCCTCAAATGTCCGCATCCATGCATCCGCAATCAGCTTGTGTCCGGCTACCGTCGGGTGAACGCCGTCACCGATCCAGTATTCTGCAGGGGCAAGGGCGCATGCATCGTCAAACATCTGCTGCAGCGGCAGGAAAATCTGTCCGCATTCCGATGCAATGGTTTTTACTGCTTCTGCACGGAGCGCGGTTTCCGATTGGAAATACTCCCAGTTGCCGGCAGTTGCACCGCAGTTGAGCACGAACGGTTCCATTAAAATCATGCGGACACCCGGAAGTGCCTTTTTCGTGTCCTCGACCAGCATCTTGTAAACGCGGTAGAAACGGTCTGCCTCAACGCCGTTCTGACCGCCGATTTCATGCCAAACGTCGTTGACCCCGATGAGAATGGACAGCACGTCGGGCTGATGATTCCAGCAGTCTGCCTTGATGCGCGCGTAGACATCGACAATGCGGTTGCCGCTGATGCCGAGGTTGGTGAAGGAGAACATGTTTGGGTATTTTGCCGCAAGGGTCGCCGCACAGAGCATGGCATAACCCTGACCGATGTTCAGAAGACTGCCGCGTTCCGTATTGCGGCCGGTATCGGTGATGGAGTCACCTTGGAACAGAATTTTCATGTTGGATTCCTTTCCTATGTTTTTGGCAGAAGCCTGTAGTTATGAAGTTGGGTTTGATCACAGACATACCCGCATTTCTCCGCAACACGGGCGGAACTTGCGGATATCGCATATCCGTAATGCGGAACGGCTCCGCTTGCAAACAGATCTCTTGAAAAATACATGACAAGATCGCAGGCATAGCCGTGACCACGAAACCGCGGCTCAACATAAAGCCATCCGATGTCGTAAATGTTTGCATAGCCGCACTCTGCACGCAGATATCCGGCAATTTCGCCGCTGACACGCAGAATGTACCACTTGACATCCGAAAAGACGGTACAAGGTACAAACATATCGGCATTCATGGATTCGCTGTCCAACGCTCCTGCGGCAGTCGCTTTGGCGATTTCGTCTTTGTCAGATGCGCGGTACAGGGAGACGGATGCGTCTGTATTGATTTTGGGTGACAGCAGCTGCTCTGCTGTACGAATATAATAAACAGGACTTGCGGGATATTCCGGGGAGGTCAGGGTGTAACGGCTTTGGATGATCGGCAGTTCCAGTACTGCAGAATACGGTGTACGAAGCTCGATTTCCTCAAACGAGTCCTTTACCGTGTCCACATAGTCCATGCATTCGGCGACCAGTTTTTGATTCTCCGTATACAGAAGGATCAGCAAAAAACCGACATCATAATGCTTGACCTGAATGAAATCGGTCAGCGGTTCGGATGCATCGCATACAAAACAGACGATTTTATTGACCTTGTAATCCTCGCCCGCAAGGGAGAGATCCGTACACCAGTGATAATACCGTGCACGGTCAGAGGCGTCCAGTGCGGCGATCATCGCCTGATTGTCAATTATCATGAGTTCCTCCCGATCTGGAAATATCAGTCCTGCAATGTTTTTGCCGCTTCTGTCAGCATACCCAGCGCCGACTCAAAATTCACACCGTACCAGCGGCGATCGGCATCTGCCATCGTATTGCGGATGCAGGCAAGGGTAAAGTCCACGGCAAGCGTCAGTGCTCTTGCAAGCGACATTCCGCGCGTGACAGCACCCGTGACGACCGATGCAAAAATATCACCGGTACCGTGGAACTGTGCCGCAAGATG
>JAZQWK010000007.1:0-6025 GCA_045632325.1 Eubacteriales bacterium | reverse complement strand
AGCAGTATTCGGGATTTGCAACAGTAACCGGAACGGTCATAATGCCGTGTGCACCGTCGGACATGGTGAAGTACTGGGACTGTGCTTCGTCGTACTTCGGGTACGGAATGATACCGAAATCGAATTCAAGGTCACGGTAAGCATTTGCACTCTGGAACAGACCCGTGTAGAACAGCAGATTGCCATTCGCCCATGCGGTACTACCGGTACCCCAGCCCTGCGTATAACCGCCCTGGGTGACCCAGTACAGGTCGTTGAGCTTGGTAACGATATCGTTCGCCTTGGCAGTATCCAGCGTCAGCTGCGGGATACCGTCCTTGTCGAGTGTGTAGGTCGGGTTGTTGTATGCATACTGATAGGTAACGACTGCGGAATACGGGTCGCCGGAGATGCACAGCAGGTCATCTTCAGACTTTGCACCGTCACCGTTGAGGTCGGTGTAGATTTCGGTAGACAGCTGACGCAGATACTCGTGCGTCCATCTGCCTTCAGAAACGACGTCATAGATGTTTTCGAGGTCATAGTTTGCGGCAATACCCTTGTTGAAATACATACAGTAAGTAAAACGGAGAACGTCGAGGTTGAATTCACCGATCATCGCGTAAGCGTGACCTGCAACGGACAGCGCTTCTGCCGCGTTACCGATGTACCACGGAGCTTCAAGATTGACATACGGAAGTTCGGTATACCAGTCAAGGAAGTAGCCCTCCGTACCGAGCTTCGGAATTTCAATAACCTGACCGAGTGCAACGTCGTGCGTATCTTCGCCGGAGGAAATGCCCTTGACAATTTCCGCAGCAGCACCGGAACCGTCGGAAATGATACGCTGGACAAGGTCGACGTTGAAGCGTTCTTCAACGTCTCTGTTACGGGAATAAATCGCGTCGTCAACAACTTCACCTGTTTCTTCCAGATCGAAGCCGACGTCTTCTACAAAGTCGCCTCTTTCACGGGTCCAAACACGGAATTCATAGCCGCCCATGTCCTTTTCGGGCAGATTGTCGGGGATTGCCTTGCGGAGATCCGCTTCGGTCGGTTCTTCGGTAACAACGGGTTCGGTCGAAGCCATCGTTCCGGTGCCTTCCGTCTGCGTGCCGGCAGAGTCGCCGCACGCGCTGAGTACCATAGCACCGAGCATGAGCAATGCGAGTGCAGATGTGGTAATACGAGTTTTCATGAATCTATTCCTCCAAAAATAATTTTTATGTGTTTATGGCAGAAGCTCCGGTGTGGGTTCTGCCGATTTGACAGGTTTGACGCAGAAGCCGTTTTTCTTCCGATACCAGTGCATGGAAAGAAATCCAAGCACCGTCAGATAAAGTCCGACGGCAAGAAGGGCGATCATCACGCCGATGGGAGCCCAACTGTAATACTCAAGCACACTTCCCGCAAGATTGAAGCTCATATGCAGGAGAATCGGTGCCCAAAGAGAACGGTATTTTTCATAAAACAGGCACAGAATCAGCCCCATCGGAATCGTATAGAACAGATGCAGCAGCGTTCCGTGTACCAAGCCGAAAACAATCGCCGAGATCAATGCGGCAAAAAAGCGATGCATACCGCGGCACAAACGGGTATAGACCAATCCGCGGAAGACAATCTCCTCGACCAGCGGTGCCGCAAGCACAGTCGCCGCCGCCAGAAACCACGGATTGCCTGATAACAGAAGCTCCATGCTTTCGTCGTAAGCATCGTACCATGTTTCGGGAAACGGGATCATCGCAAGCGCAAGAGACGCAAGAAGCGAAAGTCCGAAGCCACATTCCAGGGGACCGAGAACGGCAGATGCTGCAGACGGCATTTTATGCAGACGAACCTCACAGGAAAACCGTTTTCCGCGTACCGCAAAGAACATCCAGAAAAACAGCAGCGTCAGCCAACAGGACAAAAATGTTACGGTGGGAAGCAGGTTCGCATTCAATATGGTATCGGCGTCGGGAATCGCCATGTTGTAAACCATGAGTTCGCCAAGCAATAGAAAGAACAGTGACAGGATCATGGTAACCGCAATCTGAATCCCGAGAAAAACGCCGGTGTACAGCAATGCTTTGAGAATCGATACGAGTAATTTTTTCATAAGCCAAAACCGTTACGCATTCTGCGGAATCAGCGTATAGGATGCACCGATTTCCGTATCAAAGAGCGTCAGACCGTCTTCATATGTGACGGATACGGGCGTGTCGCCGCAGAGAACGGTATACGTACCGCGCACGACACAGCGACGTCCTGCATCCGAGCGGATTTCCGCATACGTCAGACGACCGCTGTTCCACGCCATATGGACGGTAAATGCACCGCGTGCGCACAGACCCTTGACAGAACCGTCGGCAAATGCCGCGGGAAGTGCGGGAAGCAGATACAGGACAAAGGTATTTGCATCATAAACACGGTGGCTCTGCAGAAGCAGTTCCGTGATGCCTGCCGTCGCACCGAAGTTACCGTCAATCTGGAACGGCGGATGCGCGTCAAACAGATTGGCATAGGTACCGCCGCCGCTCAAGTAGTTGAATTGACCTTCCGAGCCGCCTGCAAAGCGCAGGATACGCTCGATATGGCGATATGCGTGATCGCCGTCGCCCAGCCGCGCCCGGAAGTTGATCTTCCATGCCAGTGACCAGCCGGTGCCGTCGTCGCCGCGCAGCTCCAGCGTCTTCTTTGCCGCCGCGATCAGATCGGGCGTTTCCTCCGGCGTGATCATCGTACCGGGATGCAGACCAAACAGGTGCGAAACGTGACGGTGATTGCGTTCGGGAGCCAGCAGATCCCAGTCACCGGACCATTCCTGCAGCTGTCCTGCCGCACCAATGCGAAGCGGACGCAGACGGTTCATCGCGTCCTTGACACGGGAGAGGAATGCTTCATCGCCGCCGCGGATCTCACCGAGCAGCAGCAGCTCACGGAACGTTTCGTGGATGATCTGCAGGTCCATCGTCGCACCTTCACAGACCCAACCCATAAGTCCGTCTTCGGTCTGATAGGTGTTTTCGGGAGACGCCGACGGGGAGGTGACGAGATAGCCGTCCTCGTCCTCAATCAGTGTCGTCAGGCTGAACAGGACGTTTTCGCGGAGCACGGGATAGATGCGCTCGAGCACGGCTTTGTCCTGTGTGAATGCGTAATATTCATACAGATGCGTACACAGCCATGCGCCTGCCACGGAGAACTGACCCCACGGCGCACCTGCACCGGGCGACGTATAACCAAAAACGTTGTTGTTCATGCCGGACATCCAGCCCTCGGCGTTGTAATACGCACGTGCCGTCTTCCGACCGTTTTCAACGAGTCCTTCGATGTACTTGCACAGCGGCTCCATACAGGAAATCAAGCCCGTCGGACCTGCCGGCCAATAGTTCATCTGCAAATTGATATTGGAATGATAGTCCGCATTCCACGGCGCTTTCATATCCTTGTTCCAAAGTCCCTGCAAATTTGCGGGAAGCATATTGTCCTCACGGGAGGAACAGATCAGCAGATAGCGTCCAAACTGATAGTAAAGCTGAACCAAACCGATGTCACCACCGCGCTCGTTGAACGCACAGATACGCTCGTCGGTCGGCAGCTCGTCGTGGGATTCTCCCGCAATATCAAGCACGACCTTGGTATACAGTTCACGGTAATCGGCAATGTGTGCGGCCTTGAGTACGCCGTAATTGGGATACAACGCGTCAAGCGTGAAACGAACCATCATCTCGGGATCGCCGCGCTTGTAATTTTGGCTCTGATCGGGAACGTAATCGGTACCGCCTGCGACAAAAAGCAGAACCTCGTCGGCAGAGGTGATCACCAGCGACTTGCCATCCTCGCCCGCAGAAATCTGACCGCCGCGGACAACTGCACGGATACGGACGCAGAAGCGCATATCGCCGTGTTCATCGGCTTTGCCGCGCACGACAAGGTCATCACCCTCAACAGAAACGTCACAGCACGGACGGTCATAGGAAACGGTCATCGAAACAGCACCCGATTTGTCCGCGGTAAAACGGGAAACGAACGTCTGCGCAGGTGCGGAAATAAAATGCTCTCTCGTATAGCGGACACCGTCAACGGAGTACGCGGTGTCGGCAACCGCAGTTTCCAGCGACAGCGAACGGCGGTAATCGGTAAACGCCTCGCCGTGATGCATCGTGATTCCGATCTCGCCCATCGTGGTATGGGAACCGTAATAGGTATCGTCCTTGATGCCGGTAAAGTGCGCAACGATCATCTCCTGCGCCGCGGCAAAATCCTTTTCGCGTACAAGACGGCGGATCTCGTCAAGATAGGTATGTGCATCGGGACGGTCGGCTCCGTCCGTCGGAGCACCCGACCAAAGTGTGATATCGTTGATCTGGAAGCATTCGTTTTTGACACCGCCGAAGATCATCGCGCCGAATCGCCCGTTGCCGAGCGGCAGTGCGCCCTCCCACACAGAGGCAGGACGGTTGTACCAAAGAAGATTCATAAGTGATACCTCTCCTTTATGATATATATGATATAGTATATCATGAAAACACGAATTTTTCAAGTCCTTTTGCAAACTTTGCGATAATATTCCGCTTTTCACATCAGTTTTTGCGATTTTTTTAAAATTTATTTTCAAAAATCTATTGACAAACAAAAGATGTTGTGGTATAATATCAATGTTAATCCAAAGACAGCAGGTTCTGTAAAATCGGAAAACGATTCCCTGCCGAGGAAGACATCCATAACACGTCAGTGCAGGAATCTGTACCGATGGTTTGCGGTCTTTATCGGCGGATAAAGGCTTTTTTGTTTTCCCAAACTACTGAACCGATTTTCTAAAAGATTACAACTCATCCGTGTTTTGAATTTTACAGGAGGTGAATATTGTGCCCAGCGCAAAGGTTCTCGAATCGAAGAAGCAGATCGTTGCTGACCTGACCGAAAAGCTGCAGAACGCCGTTTCCGGTGTCATCGTTAACTACTCCGGTATTACCGTTGAAAACGATACCAAGATGCGTGCAGAACTGCGTAAGGCAGGCGTTGAATATGCAGTCATCAAGAACACCATGACCAAGCGTGCATGCGAAAATGTTGGCTACGGCGAACTCGCAACCGCTCTGGAAGGTATGACCGCTATCGCAATTTCCAAGGATGATGCAGTTGCTCCTGCAAAGATCCTCAAGGAATACGCAGACAAGATCGACTCTTTCGAACTCAAGGCAGGCTTCGTTGAAGGCAAGGTCCTCGATCAGGCAGGCGTTCTCGAACTCGCAAACATTCCGTCCAAGGAAATCCTCGTCGGCAAGCTGCTTGGCTCCATCCAGTCCCCGCTCTACGGTCTGGCATGTGCTCTTCAGGCAATCATCGACAAGAACGGCGAAGGTGCAGCAGAAGAAGCACCCGCTGCAGAATAAGAATTACCGCGTAATTTTTATTCCCCATATCGACCGACCGCAAAATGCGGCGTAACGGTCAACAAAATACTATAATATTTGATAAAGTATCAGGAGGTTATGAAAAATGGCTACCGAAAAGACCACTCAGATTCTCGAAGAAATTAAGGCTCTCACTATTCTCGAACTCGCAGACCTCGTTAAGGCTCTCGAAGAAGAATTCGGCGTTTCCGCAGCTCCCGTCGCAGTTGCAGCAGCAGGTGCAGCTCCCGCAGCAGCAGCAGCTGAAGAAAAGACTGAATTCGACGTTATCCTGAAGTCCGCAGGCGCTGGTAAGCTCAACGTCATCAAGGTTGTCCGCGAAGTTACCGGTCTCGGTCTGAAGGACGCAAAGGATCTCGTTGAAGGCGCTCCCAAGGCAATCAAGGAAGGCATCTCCAAGGCAGACGCTGACGCTCTCGCAGCTAAGCTCACCGAAGCTGGCGCAGAAGTCGAAGTTAAGTAAGATTCACTTCACGGTAAAAGAAAAGTCGTACCCGCACGGGTACGGCTTTTTTGTTTTGTTCGCTTCCTGTAGGCAACAATCGCAATTTTAAGAATTCGATGACGTTAATGGGGGACGCAGAAGTACCTCTATGTCCGTAGGGGGGGGGTACCCCCTCCCGCCGTTACAGACACCAACGCCCGGT
>JAZQWK010000006.1:0-2682 GCA_045632325.1 Eubacteriales bacterium | reverse complement strand
ACTTCCGACCGCGAAAACGCCTTCTTCTCGCGTATGCTGGCAACCATCGTCCGCGACGCACCGCTGGATAACGCGTTTTCCACGCTGAAGGAACGCACAGAGCTTGAGGACCGTCCCGCCCTGCGCGAGCTGTTCATCAATCTGGAATTTTCCGCACTCATCAAGCGTATGAATCTCGACTGCGGCATGGAGGGTCTGCCCGCGTGTCCCGTGAATACGGAAGAAAGCACGGCATCTCCTCTGCCGACAGAACTGACCTCCGCTGACAGCACAACCTTATGTGCGCTTCCCGCCGACAAACCGCTTGCCGTTGCAATCAGCGAAAGCGGTGATGCACTGTACGTCTCCGATGGTGAGAGCTTGTATACCTGCCCTCTGTCGGACGACGGCATCGCAGCCTTCCTCGCCGCACGGCAGTTCGTCACGCACGACGCCAAACGGTTGTATCATACCCTTCACAACGCAGGAATGGCGATCCCCGATATGATCTTTGACACGATGCTTGCCGGCTACGTCATCAATCCGTCGGAGAGCGATTACAACACGCCCAAGCTCGCCGTGCAGTATTTAGACACCGTCATCCCCGACGGCGCACACGAAGCGTCACAGGCGGCAGTGACCGCACGTCTGTACCCGGTTCTGCACGAAAAGATCGTCTCCGACGGCATGGAGCGGCTGTATGACGAAATCGAACTGCCGCTTGCCGAGGTACTCTACCGCATGGAGGTCCGCGGCTTCAAGGTCGATATCGACGGTCTGACGACTTACGGTGAGATACTCGGCGAGATGTGCGAGCAGTACATGGAAAACATCTACGCCGCCGCAGGCGTGGTCTTCAACGTCAACTCACCGAAGCAGCTTGGAGAGGTACTGTTTGACACGCTCGGACTGCCCTGTCCGTCCGCCAAGCGTTCGACCAACGCAGAGGTACTGGAAAAACTGCGTCCCTACCATCCGATCATCTCCGACATTCTCGAATACCGTCAGGTAGCAAAATTAAAATCAACCTATGCCGACGGTCTTGTCAAGGTCGCGGGTGAGGACGGACGCATCCACTCCTCGTTCAACCAGACGGTCACCGCAACGGGACGCCTTTCCTCGACCGAACCGAATCTGCAGAACATCCCGATCCGCACGGAGCTCGGCCGCCGGCTGCGCAAATACTTTGTCGCACAGGATGAAAACTACGTTCTGATCGATGCCGACTACTCGCAGATCGAGCTGCGTCTGCTTGCCGCCATTTCCGGTGACGAAACGATGACGGAAGCGTTCAAAAACGGCACCGACATTCACACGGTAACAGCATCCGAGGTCTTCCGCGTTCCCAAGGAAGCGGTCACCTCCGAAATGCGGAAACGCGCCAAGGCAGTCAACTTCGGTATCGTCTACGGCATCGGTGATTATTCGCTTGCCATGGATATCGGCGTTACGAAAAAGCAGGCGGGTGAGTATATCGACAGCTATCTGAAAACGTATCCCGCAGTTTCCGCGTATCTGCAGAACATCGTCAAGACCGCAAAGCAGGACGGCTACGTCACAACCCTCTACGGTCGCCGACGCTACATCCCCGAGCTGACCGCATCGAAGAAAATGCTGATCGCGTTCGGTGAGCGCGTCGCGATGAACAGCCCGATTCAAGGCTCCGCCGCCGACATCATCAAAGCGGCAATGGTCAACCTCGAAAAGGAACTGACCGCATCGGGTCTTGACGCACGCCTGATTTTACAGGTACACGACGAGCTGATCGTCGAGTGTCACCGCGACTGCATGGATGAGGTCAAGGAGCTGCTCCGCCGTGTCATGGAAAACACGATCGATCTGTCCGTCCCGCTGACGGTTGACGTGCAGGCAGGGGAGAATTGGTTTGACGGGCATTGATTGCGGCTGCCTCCCATAATTGTAGGGGCGATTCACGAATCGCCCGCCAAATCTTCCCCAAACACATCTTCCACACGGATATGGAAATACCCCATCATCCGAAAAACAACCATACTTGATATCCTCGGCATCACGCCGTCTTCCAGCTTGTTCAGGCTGGAAACGCTGATGCCGAGGATTTTTGACATTGCGGTTTTGGAGAGATTATGCTTTGAGCGAAGATTTTTTACCACCATACAAAAATTATACATCTCATTTTTCATATGCAGCCCTCCTTTGATAACAATATGATAACACATTGTTTGTATAAAGTCAATAGAATTCATGATATAATATAAACAAAATGTTATCGAGGTGTTATCATGGCAGTCAACAGAATTCAAACAGGCATCCGCTTTTCGCCGGAGTTATTATACAAAATTACCTATATTGCCAAACAAAACAAACGATCATTAAATGCACAACTGGAATATCTTGTCGAGACTTGTATTAAGGAATATGAATCAGTAAACGGAGAAATTCCAACTGACGAGGAAAAAGCATACAGTAAATAAAACGTCAAGGTCAACTCCCTCCGTCACGCTTCGCGTGCCACCTCCCTCGGGGAGGCAATGATGTCAACTTAAGAAGTAGGCGGTAATGGTGCGCACGATCCAAGACCTTCTCCAGCGGAGAAGGGGGACCACGAAGTGGTGGATGAGGAGAGCCTTTAATTTCATAACAACATCAAATTTATCGTCATTCTCCTCATCCGTCACGCTATCGCGTGCCACCTTCCCCGCTGGGGAAGGTTATTTTGTGCGA
>JAZQWK010000005.1:0-14597 GCA_045632325.1 Eubacteriales bacterium | reverse complement strand
CTTCGGTGCAACCTTCCCGATCCGTATCCATGCATTCTACGAAGACCTGTCCAACAACGTTCCGCTGGAACACCTCCGTGCTTCCGGACGCGATGCACTGGCAACGATGGAATACATCTTCGCGGCAATCGAGTCCTACGAAAACGGCGGCGAAATCGTCCGTCCGCATGCGCTTCCCGCATACCACGGCGATCCGTTCATCATTCATTGATTTCAAATCCATACAAAATTCTGCTGTGTGTACCTTTTCGGTATGCACAGCAGTGTTTTTTCTGCGGACGAAATAGGATATCGGGCATTGACAAAACGGGTGCGCTGTGATATAATCAAACCATAATCAACGTAACCGATCTGAAAGGATGATGACCACCATGACCAACCGCGAAAACTATCTCGGCATTGCAAGACGGCAGGGATACGAATATATGCCGGTGCACTTTTCCATGTGTCCCAGCCTGCAAAAGCGATTTCAGGAGTATCTCGAAGACCACCCGATGTTCATTCCCGAGGGACCGTCGCACGTCGGTTCACTGCCGATGATCTGCGCCGATGAAGATGCCTTCCGTCCGTTTTTTGCGCATAAGCCGCTGAAGCCCGGTGCGACGATCGACCGCTGGGGTGTCGCACATGAACCCGGCTCCGCGTCTGCGTTTCATATGACCCATATGCGTCATCCGATGGAGGACTTTGACTCCGAGGAACAGATCGCCTCTTATCCGTTTCCCGTCTTTACCGCACAAGGAGCGGAAGATCAGCGGGCACGGGTCGAAGCATTCCATGCGGCGGGTAAAGCCGTCCAGGGCGGACTCGGCTGCTCGATCTGGGAGCAGGCATGGTATCTGCGCGGTATGGAGAACCTGTTCTGTGATATGATGAGCGAGGATCCCATGGCGGAGATTCTGCTCGACCGCGTGACGGATATTGCCGTTTCGCAGATGGAGAGTCTTGCGCGCGCCGGCGTTGACTCCGTATATTTCGGAGACGATATCGGTATGCAGCATACCCTGATGATGAGCGAAGACCTCTACTGTACCTGGCTGAAGCCGCGTCTGAAGCGTCTGATTGATGCCGCGCGTGCGATCAAGCCCGACATTATCATCATTTATCATTCCTGCGGTCACATCAACGAGTTTATTCCGCATCTGATCGACGCGGGCATTGACGTGCTCAATCCCGTTCAGCCCGAAAGCATGGAATTCCGTGAAATTCACCGCGAATACGGCGAGCGTCTGTCGTTCCACGGCACCATCGGTACGCAGTCGGTCATGCCGTTCGGTACACCCGCCGAGGTTCGTCAGAAGGTCTTTGAAAACCTCGATATCGCAGGCAAAAAAGGCGGTCTGTTCGTCGCGCCGACGCATCTTTTGGAACCCGACGTGCCGATTGAAAACATCGTTGCGTATATCCGTGCGTGCGCGGAATATACCGATCGGTAACCGATCAGAATCCCATATGAAATTCGGAAAATCCGATGCTGTGACAGAGATCTTCACCCCGGCGTCGGATTTTCATTATGTTATATTGACGGAAAGGATCGCTGTTCCAAAAGAAACAGCAGGCAGCACTATGTTTTTTTCAACGTATGATTTCAAAACCAAACATTCCGTACAAAAGACGACCGACCTTCTGCCGGGACATGATTTATACTTCGGAACGCCCCTGCATCAGCCGTGGGCAGGTCTGCCGATCGGTGACGGCGATACAGGCTCCCTTATCTGGATGGAGCGCGACGGGATTCATATTCATATCGGAAAAACCGATCTTTGGCAGGACGCGCTGCCGAATACCACGTACGATGATAGCTGCTATGCATCCGGCTGGGAAGAATGTCACACGATGCAGAAGCATGCGGGAGAGATCACCGTCCGATTCGATTCGCCGTTGTTTGACTATATGTATCAGAAGGCATATCATGCGCGTCTGGCACTTGCCGATGCCCATGCAGAGCTGCACGCCGATACACCGCTTGGGACAGTCGACGCGCGAATTTTTGCGTCCTCCGATGCACATACGACCGTCATGCATCTGCGTGTGACCTCTGGAGAAGGAGAAGCACCCGAGATTCGCCTTGCCCGCTGGGGCAGCAGAACGCTGTGGCGTTGGTACGGACAGCAGAAAAAATCGCCCGAGCTCGGTCTTGACGGAACGGAGTCGATTGTCACGGAACACCGTATGTATATGACGCAGGAGCTGAACGCGACAAAGTTCTGCGTCGCTCTGGCGATGGTTTGCGATACTGCGCCGCGTCTTTCGGAACGCAAAAACTGTCATGAGGGCTTCTGGCTGATGCCGCGGAAAAACGAATATGATATCACGCTGTACTGGACGGTACAAACCGCGGAATCGACGGACGATGCCAAAGCTGCCTGTGACCGTGCGCTGGATGATGCGATTGCGGCAGGGGAAGATGCTCTGTTTGCATCGCACAGTCGTGCATGGGCAGATTTCTGGAACAAATCGTATCTGCGCATTGCCGACGATTATCTTGAAAATCTCTATTATCTCTATCTTTACTATATGAACTGCGAGAGCCGCGGTGCGTATCCCCCGCACTTTACACAGGGTGTGTGGGGCTGGTATCACGATTATCTGCCGTGGGTATATTATTTCCATTATAATATGCAGCATCTGTATGCACCGCTTGATGCCGCAGGACACGGGGAGCTTGGCAATAACTATTACGATATGCGCAGAAACGGGCTTGACGTCGCACGGCTATATGCGCAGATCGCCAAAGGCGGCAGAAACGGTGCGTTCTATCACGATGTCTGTGACCGTTATTCGCGCGGTGCCGACTACCACATGAACAATGCGTCCTGCGCGTCGCAGATCGGGATGCAGATGTACCGCCATTACCGCTACAGCGGTGACGAGGCGTTTTTACACTCTCACGCACTTCCCGTTATGCATGCGGCGGCGGAATATTATCTCGATATCCTGGAAATGGGCGAGGACGGGCTGTACCATACGCATAATACGACCTGCTACGAGGGTAATCTTCTGCTCAACGATACCATCACCGACAACGCAATGATCCGTGTACTTTTCGCCGCACTGATCCCGCATACGGAGGATGAAGCCTTGCGCGAAAAGTATGAGGACGTGCTTTCGCATCTGCCTGTCTTTGAGACGATTCCTTTGGCAATCGGCAACGACTGGGACGGAGAACGGTTCTTATACGGTGTCGGCAAGGGTCAAAAGCCTGTCGGCAGAGGAGAGGTCTTCTCAATGGGTTATGACAACGACGGGAAGCGATACCGCAAAACGTTCGGAACGACCGATCCCGAACCCGATAACCACGGAGACGATGCATTCCCCGATACAGAGTATGCGCCGCTGTATCCGTCGGGCGTGATTGGACTGAAGGATCGCGGTACCCATTTCTTTGAAACGATGCAGAATCAGATTCAGATCCGCCCCTATACGCATATGCATTGGGGAATGCTTCCGATATTCTGCGCACGCATGGGTATGGCAGACGAATTTTTGGAGGCTTCACACCGTGCCATTGACGCGTTCCAGCATTTTCCGTGCGGCTTTAACGTGGAAAACGACGGCGAGTTTCCGGCACTCGGCAAGTTCCTGAATGTTTATAACACGCTGACCGACGATCGTTCCAAGCTGCGGCAGGATGAATTCATTCACTTCGACTTTGAAACGGTTCCGGTCATTGCGCAGGGATTGTCGGATGCGCTTCTGCAAAGCCACGAGGGTTGTGTGCGTATCTGTCCCGCAGTTCGCAGGGAAGACCCTGTTTCTTATGCGCTGTATGCGGAAGGCGGATTCTCTGTCTTTTCCGAGGTATCGGAGAACAGCTGTGTCATTGCGGTGACCTCACAGCGCGGAAATCCTCTGTATCTCGATCTTCCGCCGTTTATCGACCGCGATACCGTATTGACGTATCGCGCAGAACAGGATGCGGACTTTGCACCGTGCGAGAGAAAAATCCTTGTGCGCGGGCAGGATCGTCTGCTCGATTTCTCTGATCTGCGGGCAGGTGAGACGGTGCTGATCACATCCGTTCCACCCGAAGCGATTGCATTGACCGCGGGAAAAACATCCGCACCGAACGAGAACATGAAACAGCACGGAGTCGCTTATCTTGGTCTTCCGCGCTTATTACAGTAATCATTTTCAGGAGAACAGAGAACGATGGATATGACGTTTGGCTCTTATCAGCGTGTCCTTGTGATCGGTATTGACGGCATGGGCGCGTTCAACAAAAAGGCTGATACCCCGAATATAGATCGCATTTTTGCCCGTGGCGCTGTGACCTATCATTCCCTTGCCGCAAAACCGACGATCAGCACCGCATGCTGGACAACCATGCTGACGGGTGCGATTCCCGAGGTGCACGGGTTGATCCATTCGCTGACACCGCCCGCAATTCCGACGATCTTTCGACTTGTCAAGGATGCCTTTCCCGATGCCGAAACGGCCGCATTTACGGGATGGTCGCCGATTGCGAATGAGATCATTGCACCGCACGGAGGCGCAGACACGTCGGACGTCGGTGATGACGACCGGCTCTGTGAGCGTCTGCTTGCCTACCTTGACGTACATACCCCCAAGCTGCTCTTTGTACAGCTGGACTACGTCGACGGCGCGGGACACGCGACAGGCTACGGCTCCGAGGGTCATCTGAAAGCGATTTCGCATGCGGACGAGCAGGTCGGTCAGATTCTCGGAAAATATGAGGCGCGCGGCTTGGCAGACGATACCCTGATCATCGTTACCGCAGACCACGGCGGAACCGTTCATTGCAGTCACGGTGACTGGTCGGACGGAGAACGGTTTGTATTTCTCGGTGTAGCCGGCAAAAATGTTCTGCATGGGGAGATTGGCGAGGTCGGACACCGCGACCTGCCTGCCGTTATTCTGCACGCGCTTGGCATCAAGCAGCCGCCGTTTGATCCCGACGGATATGCCGCACAGATGCCTGTGGGTGTTTTTGCGGATGTCGGAATTGCTGACCGTCAGGCGATCTATCCGAAATATGAGCCGTATGCACCGCAGAAGCGCAAACAGCCGACACCCGACAGTGATGAACATATCACAAACTATCTGGATTCCGAACGTATTCGTTTCTGGATGTCGTTTGAAAACGGCGTCGAGGATATCACGCACAACTGTCAGACCACGGTCGAAACGGGTATCATCAAGACCTACAACAACGGCTTTATCGGCAAAAGCGGCGAATTCGGTGCCGGTGTTCTGCGCATTGACGGCATGACGCACAGGGATGTTTTCTCCATTGCGTTCTGGTACTATACGACACCCGACTGCCGCTGGATGGATCTGTTTTCCAATGCGGACGGAGTACATGACAGCTTTACGATTGCGCCGTATGGGGAAAAGGTCGGCATTTACGTCAAAGCGCCGGACGGCACACAGCTGTACGAAAATCGTGTGGCGGCAGAATTCTACGAGGACAGCGCAAAGCACCACTGGACGCATTTTCTGTTTGAGATTGATTGCAGAAAAAACCGCATTAAGGTCTACGTCAACTTTGAGAACGTCGATACGCAGCTGCTGCCGTATCCGCTTGCAAAACATTTTGATTGTTCCGTTTTGCGCATGGCGGCAGATCAGCACAACAAGGAGCTGTTTTTCAAGGTCGTGGATGACGTCATGGTCATTGACGGTCCCGCTGAACCCGAAGCACTGAAAGCTTATTATCGTGTCTGATGATTTGGAGGTACGAAATGAAAGAGATCAACTATGACAAATCAACTCTGATGCACGGCAGTTTTCCCGAGATCCGCAAGATGGGCGCAGTTTCCCCGAACGGAGAAACCACACCGTTTGTCTTTCACGATCGCCTGTACCGTCTGGAGCTTTTCGATCCCAGCCACGGTACGGACAGCAATATTCCGACGCTTGCCGTGATCCGCGACAGAGAAACGGGGGAAATCCTGTCACGCTTCGGTCTTGGCTGTTACTATTATTCCTTATATCAGGAGCATGACACGGTTTACGTCATCGGAACAAAATCAAAGCATCCGCAGCTTTGCGGGGATACGCTGATTCTTTATGAAAGCCGTGATCTTTATCACTGGTCGGAACGCGAGCTGGTATCCAATCCGGGATGGCAGCTGTTCAATACCTCCATGACCAAGGGACCCGACGGCTATGTGCTTTTGGTGGAAGCCAATGCGCCAATCGAGCATGTCGGCGTGCCGTTTACCGCGTTTTTTGCCACGTCTCCCGATATGGTACACTGGACATGGATGGACTATGAAAAGGGATATCCGAAACACAGATATCTCGGCGGTCCGTGGTTCCGTTACAGCCGCGGCTATTATTATCTGATTGCCGTCACGGAACTGCCGTGTCAGCGCTATACCAATTATATTTACCGCACCAAGGATTTCGATACCTGGGAGGTCGGATATTATAACCCGATTCTGATGCCCGGTGAGGAAGACCGCAAAATTTCACCGTATGCATACGATCTGACGCCCGAATTTATCGAGCAGATGCGCGTCGGTTTCATCTCCAACAATTCCGATATCGATATGTGCGACTGGAACGGAAAGACCTTGATCGTCTACAACGTCGGTAATCAGCTCGGTTTTTACTATCTTGCGGAAGCGGAATACAACGGCTCGGTTGACGATTTTCTGGAAGCATATTTCCGCTGATGACTGGACTTTTTCTGCGATATCGTGTATAATATAGATAATAATAGCGAAGGCTGGAGGTGTGACAGTGCCGATGGGAAATACACTGCGGATTGCAGTATGTGATGATCGGGAGGAAGATCTCGATAGAATTGTCGGTTTGACAGGTGAATTATTGGATGCGGAAGGAATTTCCCATCAGGTGACCGCATACCACTCGGCGTTCGATCTGCTGTCCGACATAAAGGCAGGTGCGCAGTTTCAGCTTTTGCTGCTGGACGTGATGATGGATTCCATGAACGGCATGGAATTTGCCGCACAGCTGCGGGTGATAGACGATAAAACGCAGATCGTTTTCATCTCCTCCAACAGGGAAATGGCACTGCGGGGCTACGAGGTCAACGCCGTGCGGTTTCTTGCAAAGCCTGCGGAGGAGGATAAGCTGCGGGAGGCGTTATTGTACTGCCATCGCGTATGGTGGGCAAAGCGGGAGATTGCGATACCGACCGAACAGGGTATCCGCAGAACGCCGCTTTCGGATATCATTTACGCGGAAGCGTTCGACCGCGGAACGAGATTCGTTTTGGCAAACGACGTCATCGAAACGCGGCTGAAATACAGTGAAGCGGAGATGCTACTGCCGAAGACCGACTTTCTGCTTTGTCATCGCGGCTTCATCGTCAATCTTGCATGGACGACGTACATCCGTCATTATGAATTTACGCTGAAAAACGGAAATACCGTCCCCATCGGTAAGGGACGGTATTCGGAATGTCAGAAGCTGTTTTTACAGTATATTACCGGCTGATCTCGGCGGTTGAAAGCGGGATGGCGATACGGACACCGTAGCTGTGTTCGCCGATTTCGTTTTCGATCAGACCGCCGTGCAGCTCTACGATCGATCGGACGATCTTGATCCCCAGACCGTGTCTCGGCACGGTCTCATTTTTTTGCTCTGTTTTTGGCGCGTTCGGGTCAGCCGAGTTTTCGCAGGTCATCGCAAAGAAGCCGTTTTTGACGTGGATATCCAGGCGAAGATACGGCTCCTTGATACCCGATGCGACCGCGGCGGCGATGGCGTTGTTGAGAACGTTCATGACGAGAGAGCAGAGATCGGTATCTGAAAGCGGAAGCTGTTCGGGTGCCTGTGCACGGATGACGTCACAGCGGATACCGAGATCCGCTGCTGCACCGAGCTTGTTGTTGAGGATGATGTCGAGCATCTGATTTCCGGTCTGCAATACGGATCGGATTTTTTGATTCTGTCCGATGAGCGTGTCAAGATAAGCACCTGCGGGGCTGTCGCCGACGAGACCTCGCAGCGTTTCAAAATGTGCGTTCATGTCGTGACGCAGCCGCATGACCTCCTCGTTCTGTCTGCGCATATTATCATAGCTGCCGAGCAGAAGATCGCGGTGCTCTGCCATGGCGGCGGCTTCTGCACGGCGGCGAATGACCGTCGTGACGGCGTCGTAGCCGGCAGTGATGATGGCGGCAGCCTGTACGGGTATCATGATATGATGGAGCAGATAGTCCGACTGATACGAAGCAAACGCGTTCAGCAGATACGTTTTCACATTCGCCGCGCCGACAACGTACGTATATCCGATAAAATACAGCGGGATCAGAACGACGATCGTCGGAAGGAACAGCCGATAAAAACGGTTGCCGTTCTTTCGGAAGACAACGCCCATCGCAAGGAGCACGACGAGGCAGAGAAGTCCGAGCCAAGACGGGATCGCAAACACGACGGAGCTCCACTGCAAAGCGGGAATCGTGAACGTTTTCGTCGTCAGTAGGATGATGGCGACCGCCGATACGGATGCTGCGTACAGTACCGTCAGAATGGCGGGAACGGTACGGCGGCTGCCTGCGCGCTGCACCAGGAACGTGATCAGGGAGATCGACGCAAGAGAGGGAAGGAGGCTCAGAACCGAGCTTTCGTACGTTCCGAAATAGTTCCAGAAAAAGGAGACGTCAACGAGCGTGCCCGTCATGTACAGAAACGCATTGAGTGCAAGGCACGTCAGACCGGCATCGCGGTTCAGAAGACCG
Source organism: Eubacteriales bacterium (assembly GCA_045632325.1). Lineage (GTDB taxonomy): Bacteria > Bacillota > Clostridia > Oscillospirales > CAG-272 > RGIG3925. Next base: position 5,919 of record JAZQWK010000005.1, on the reverse strand, counting down.
CCGCCTGCGAGCAGCAGACCGATCAAAAACAGCAGCAATGCCCCAAACGCACACTGAAAGCTTTCGGCGATCAAGGCACTTTCGTTTGCATAGCCGCAGTACAGACGAACCGACGCGGGATACGCGCGGACGCTTCCCGTTTCCGTATAATCGGGGAAGGATTGTGCGACGGTCAGCGTTTTTCCCGTGTAATCTGTCGGCAGAGCGATCGTGATCGCCTCCGAACGGTACCAACTGTTCATGGGCAGGGAAAGATATCCGATGCGGTTATCCATGTCGGGGCAATCGGTGTGGATCAGCGTATCGTCCAACCAGACGGCGTAGTTGTTTTCGCCTGTGCTGATCCGCAGAATCGGCGCGTCCAGCTCTTCCGCCAATACGCGGGAGTAGTAAAACGTCTGCCCGAGCTGCAGTCCTGTGTAAGCGCCGTAGTTGTTGCTGACCAGCTCCGTGCGGTTTTCACCGTCCTGCACGAATACCGTCCATCCCTTGTCGTCGAAAACGAAGGAGTCGTCCAGCGCTTCTCCTGCATCGTCCGGGATGAGCGACAGATCGACGGAGATATCCTCCATCGGGGATATATAGATCAGCAATACCGTGCCGAACAAAAGACAAAGGACGGCAGACAGAATCAGAAACGGCAAAAACAGACGTCGTTTCATCGGGCATCATCTCCTATTCGTAAAAAAACTTCCTATTCTTATACTATTATACAAAAAATCCGACGGTAAGTCAACCCCTCCGCTTTCCCGTTCGCGCAAAAAATCATCCCATTCACGCAAAGGTACTTGCTTTTGGCGCGGATTTGATGTATAATGAATTTGTTACTATGGGGTCGTGTCCGCATTTTTCTCCGTAAGCCGACGGAGGATCAATAGGACGGCAGATTCCCATTCACAGGCGCCATGCAGCCGACGGCGGAGAACGCCCGACTCTTGTCCGACGGATGCGTAAGCTGTATAACAAGGAGGAATGGCATATCAAAAAAACAAAATTCAACCTTCTGCGCCGCATGACCGTGTGGGTCGTTACTGCGGCAATGCTTCTGACCTCACTGCCGCTCTTGACGGTGCCGGTTGAGGCTTATGAAAATGACACGCCGCCGAGAAAAACCAAATACCGCGTGTGGGTCTCGGTCGCAGACGAAACGAATGCAAAGACGAACAACGACGTCTACTGCATCATCGTGGACGCCAACGGCAACGAGCACTCCGTGCTTTTGGACGAAAAAGGAAACGACTTCAGAAGGGGTGAAACCGATGAGTTTGACTTTGAACTCAATCTGTACCCCTGGGAGATCCACAAGGTCGGTTTCGAACACAAATCGGGTTCGGATGCCGTCAAGATCAGCAAGTTTTCATTCTTGGCATATACGGACAAGGGCGAGCACTGGTTTGTCAAAGACAAAAACATCAACAAGTGGTTCAATAAATATAAAAAGACCTACCGTATCCTATCCGAAACCGACCGACAGGTAACGTTATCCGGATTTGACAGTACCTTCGGTCAAACGAAGTATTACGATCCCCGCGTGATTTCGACCGGAGATATCAAATTGATCTGGAGCCGAAAGGCGTCGGACCAGTATTACTCTGCCTACGATTTCCTCAAAACGGATCCCGGTGCGGTCGGCATTGATTTTACAGCGTCCGGTAAATCCTACAACGGCAAATCTGGCATCAACATGACCATTCTTGAGGATAACAATCCCAAGATTGCTACCGTCAGTACCTACAACGGTATGGCTTACGGAATTACACTGAACGAAGAAAATCTGCTGACATACATGCAGCAAAACGAGATCTACAAGCTCACGCTGACAGCGACGCTGGATTATGAGTATAATTACGATCAATACAGCTCGCACAGCAAGACCTTTACGCTCTACAGAAAAGGCTTCAAGCTTGGCGATGCAGCGGCGGTAACGACGGCGTACGTACCCGCAAAGGATAACAATTTCTATAATTTCGAGGCGAAGTACAGTACGTTTGAGATCAAGATCCCCGTCAAGAGCATGGATAACTACAATGCAGCGACGATTGCCAAGGATCTCGCATCGAACATCAAGAGCGGAAAAGTTGTAGCGAGAGTCTACTATGACAGTGTAGAAAACAACGGCTACGTTATACCGAAGGATGCATACAGCAAGGGCAGCGACGTGTATCTGGTATGTGAAACTCCCGACGGTTACAACAATACCAACGGCATTGGTCTTACCGTTCAGATCGACAATGCCTATGCATACTATAACGGTCAGAAATATTGGCTTGACGAGGCGTCTAACGATTATTCGTCCTATATCTCCACGCACAAGGTCGATACCGAGAGCGTGAATCTGCAGATTGTGGGCGAAGCTGCTCTGACGACGTATCAGAAGACGCACTCCTTCAAGCTCGAAGAAGCGAACGATGAAAAAGATATATTCCTTGTAAACAAGGACGGCACCAGATCGAAGGGCTACTTCTCCTACGAGCTTTTGACCAAGGACGGCAGAACCGTCAAGGCACTGAAGAACTATAAGACGACCCCGACGACCAAGGCACCGTTTGCGACCAACGCCGTATATACGGTAGAACCGAAGGAAGCGCTGGAGGGTGAATTCAAGCTGCGCATCTCCGCGCGCGACTTTGCGAACAACCCGTTTAGCTATACGACGGACATTAAGCTCGACGCAATCGCGCCGCGCGTCAGCTATCAGCTCAAACAGCTGGCACCCGGTGATACGAAGCGCAACGAGTATACCTTTACGATGGAGGATGCATCGGGCTCCGGCACGCTGTACTACTGCATCGTTCCCAAGGGTGAGACGATGACCGAACCCGGCAGCGACATTCCCGAGCATACGGGGGCCGTGGAATCCCAGTACAACCGTTGGAGCTTCATCAAGCAGAACGGTGCGGCAAACACTGCCGTCGTTTCGGTTGAAAAGGGCGGCTATTTCGAGGGTACGCTGTACTGGTATACCGTGGACAGCGCGGGCAACGATTCCCGAGATGAAAAGAACAAGGGAACCAACGCAGCAGGCTACTATTATACCGACGTTTTGGTCAACAACATCGACGCAGAGTGCAAGCTGATCGTTGAGGACGGCGCACCCGGTAAGCCGAGCTATAACATCTCCTTTGAGACCAACGCGGCAAATCGCGTGGAATTCTATTGGCGCGGCACTGCCGTCGAGACTGTGAAGCAGGTCTATACGGCGAATATGTATCCCAATCCCGGTGCGGCTTGGCAGATGCTTCCCACGGGCTCGCGGGTACAGCTGAACGGCGAATACACGCTGATCTATACCGTGACCACGCCCGACGGTGCATCCAAGACGTACTCGCAGAACTTCACGTTCGACAACACCGTTCCCACGATCAAGATGTCGTACTCCACGGACGCAGTGTCCGCGGAAAAGTCGATCACGGTCGAAGCAAGCGACATCACGAGCATTGCAAAGCTGACGTATCAGCTGTACGAGGCATCCGGTGTTGCAGCGGACGGAACGCCGATTGGTCTTCCCGTCGGTGATCCGAACGAGCTGTCCGCAGGTCTTCCCATCGTCAGAACGAATCTGACCGTGGAACCCGACGAGCCCGGTATGTACTACGTTACCGTAACGGCAACGGATATCAACGGTCAGACCGATACCCGTGTCAGCGAGGTCTTCGCGATCCGTAATGCGAACCCGATTACGGTTGAGGATGGCAATACCGTCGATCTGCATATTAAGGCGAGCACCACGATCAGTTATCCGAATGCAGGAACGGTTAGTGTTGTCAATCAGTATTATAACCAGATCCCGCTGACGAACAGCGAAGAGCTGACCTTCTCCTGGACGGTTGCTGAACCGTTTAAGAATATCACCATCACGGATGAAAACAATGAGCAGATTCTGAAGGAAAACTACGTCCTGTTCTACCGTTTCTCGGCTGACGGTATCAACTACACGACGTGGAAAAAGTCCGGCAGCGTTCCTTTGGAATACAACAATAAGCTGGAACAGAGAATCGAAGCAACGAACCCCATCGCGCTGCAGGAGGGTGAAAACCGCATCTGGATCCAGGCGGCGTTCGCTCTGCCGAATACCGACCCGAACACCATCCGTCCCGAGTTTATCGCAACGAACAACGACGTTGTTTTCATTCTCGATACGACGGCTCCCGAATATACCTTCGAGCTTGACGGTGGCACGGCGATGACGTCCAACAATCTTGACGGTATGCTCGTCTTCTCGGATGCATATTCGTCTTGGGAGGAACTGCAATGGGATGTATCCTCTGATGCTTACGGTGCGATTCGCGGCACAGATATTACGAAGAATCTGATCGGATCGACGGAGGAAGAATCCGGTTCTGCCGAAGGTGAAACTACCGAGGGCGAGACCACCGAAGGTGATTCCGCTGCAGAAACCGGTGATCCCGCTGTTCCGAGCGGAAGAACGGTTCGCATCGAGGTCTCTGACAACGGCGAACACACCATCCGTCTGACGGATAAGGCAGGAAACCAGGTGTTTATTCCTGTTGTGGTGGATTGTATTGATAAGCAGGCGCCTATCATTACTGCAGAAGATGATCATCAAGTAAGCTCCGGAGAACGTTGGGATCACCATCTGTCGTTTACAGTCGAACAGGCACTGGACGAAAAGACCGAATTTGCGCTGGTTGAATGTGAAATCGGAGACGTTCCGACGACAACTGACGATCCGTATGCATCGGCTCCTCCGCAGGGTGTTATCATTGATATCAACAAGATCGGAGACGACTTATTCGGTCCGCTTCCGGAAAACGGAAAGATTGAGGTGCTTGAGCAAAGTACGCTTCATAAGTATAACAACGGCGAAACCGATACGTTCTATGATATCATGGTTTATGCAGATGAGGAATCTGAGGACGAGAACGTTTCAAATGTAAATCATTACGTACTCGTCGCAAAAACTGAAGATGCAATTGGTAATTCAACCAGAGAACTCATCGGTAAATTGAACTACTACGGATTTTACGAAGGCATGACGTTGTGGAACGCAACGGCAACCATCTACACAGGATCCATCTCCTGTTATCCGCAAAATGCGTATGAAAAGGCGGTTCTGAAGCTTTCGACCAATGTACCCATTTACGTTCTGCCGTCTGATTTGAAGGACATAGTTCCCTCGAATCTGACGATCACGGAAGAGCGAATCAGAATTGACAATTCTGCGGATACACAAATCAGTGAATTTGCGGAATACGTCAACGTTTTGGCGACGACGTATACATATTATCCCAACGTCAGTTTCAGCGGAAGCAAGGATGATACTTGTGCGTATTATTACGTTCCCGTGATCTTTGCGGATGAAACGGGACGCGTCTATGCACAGTCCATCAAGGTTAAGAATCTGAACTACACCGGTGAAATCATTGGTGAAGATACTTACCATGCAGCTGTCAGATTCGGCAGCGCAGCACCCATTGACGTACAGCTGTATCAAGCTGCAAGCGGTGAATCGGATATGTCAAAATGGATGCCGATAAGTAGCCTTGAGGCAATTGATCCTAATGAAGGATATACATACTACGTTGAATTCTCACCTGCAGAATCTTCTGACGGGATAGAAACTACAAAGTTGTATAGTACTGGTGCTTTTATCAGTGAAGACTATAGTACGTATGATTTCCATATTGATGATAGTCATAGTGTGAAATTGAGTGACGGTGTATATTCATCAATGGTTTATCGCATTGACAATGCTTGTAACAAACATAAGGTTATCTCGTTTGATACGGAAATCAGTTATGAATCTGAAGGTCAACCTGTTACCGAAACCGCCGGCTTTGTCTACGAGTTGAATATCCTTGATACGACCGTACCCGAAGCCATCGTACAGTATTCTACCAACGAATTTACCAACAAGCCCGTTACCGTAACGGTTTCTGCGTTTGACAGCGAGCTTTC
>JAZQWK010000004.1:0-3816 GCA_045632325.1 Eubacteriales bacterium | reverse complement strand
TTGGCCTCCGACTTAGACCGTCCACAATATCCCGCTGTTCGGTGAAAACGGCGGCGCACAAGGTCAGTCCGTGCCGCGCCCGCCGAGAGCACCGATGCCGCCGAAAGCATCGACGGAAGCTGATCTCGGCAGAACCAGAGTCATTGCCGTTCCCGCGGCGGAGCAGCCATCCAAGACAACGGCCTCCGCACAGACGCGCGTTGCGTCGGATACATACAAGGAAGAGCAGCAGGCGATCTGGGGAGGTTCCTCCGATATCCGGGACGGATCTGGAGGGAATGCCCGTACGACGGTCGTATCTGCTGCAGGACAGCAAACCCGATCGGCCCGTTCTCAGGCAGAGAAACAGCCTGCCAAGACGGAAAAAGCCAAGATCGAATATGCTGACCGCGGCAACGTGACGTGGCTGCAGGAAAAGACGTATTGGGGTGAGGGCTCGGAGGAAGGCGTCAAGCGCTTCCGTATCATCCTTGCCGTTTCCGCTTTGCCGATCATAGCCCTTCTGCTCGTTTACGCGGTGATCGCGCTTGGGCTGATCGTGTTGATGCCCGTGCTCATGGCAGCGTTCGTCATCGGTCTTGTTGCAGAGGTTGCCGTCGGTTCGCTCGTTGCGCTGGTTGCCGTGATCTACGGTGTCTCGCAGCTGTTTATCGTGATGCCCATCGGTATGTTCGAGCTGGGACTCGGCGTTGCCGCGATCGGTGTCACCATGTTCGTCGGTATTCTGATGTATAACGTCGCGGTTCGTCTTCTGCCGTTTTTACTGCGTCAGTTTATTCGTTTCCAAAGTGTATTTAAAGGATTTTTACAGGATCTTTATTATTACGTGAAAGGAGAGTGTTATCGGAAATGAAGCCGTCATCTATCATTTTTCTGATTATTTCCGTTCTCGTCATTGCCGCAGGCTGCGTTTTATGTACGGTCGGCTCCAATATGGCAGCAGAACAGGACGTTGCGCTGTTTGAGACCGACGTTGCGATGATCGACGGCGACGTCATTCGTTCCGATATCTTCGACGCTTCCGAGATCAATAAGATCAAAATGAATCTGGACGAGGTTCACGTGACGATCGCCGCATCCGAAACGGGTGAATCGTATATGGAAATGCGCAATTTCCAGGTTGGCAGCTACGACTATTCGATTCAGAACAAAATGCTGCTGGTCGATAACGAAACCAGTTTGTTTTCTCTGATGCGCATTGCGGAAGGCAATTTCAGCTTTAACGGTCTGCGTCATTATCTGACCTATAAAGCGGGTGCCAACACCGAGAAATCGCTGTATATCTACCTTGCGGAGGACGCCTCACTCAATGCCTTTGATATCGCCGTCAAGCGCGGTTCTATCACGGTTGAAAATCTGTCCTTTGCGGCTGACTACAACATCGCGCTGGTTGCTGGTGATCTTACGCTGCGCAATATTGCAACGAAGTCCACGGTCAATCTGTCCACCAATAAGGGTATCGTTACGGCAGATGCTCTGAGCTGTCGCTACGGTACGATTGTCGTCGGCGACGGAGCGGCTGATCTGTATCTCACCACGATCCCGTTAGAGCTTCAGGTTTCCGTCATGGAAGGCGATATTGAATGTGGGTATGCGTCCGCATCCGAATACGGTCTGATGATCGATGCCGATGCTTCCGGTTCGATCACCTATCTCGGAAACGAGAAGACGGAGCGTCCGTTTGCGTATACCGCATCGCCGAGTGCGTCTCTGCAGGCGTTTACCGCGGAGACGGGCAATATCAACATTGCCATCGCAGCACAGGGCGTGACGGGACGCTTTGCAGCGCTGTCCGAGGAGCTTGCAAAAGAAGCCGAGACCGAAGATCTTGACGCGATCGTCGTCGAGACGGAACCGGTGTCTGAAACAGAGACAGAATCATAACAGAAAAACAGTGGGTGATTCCCGTTATGGGGAAATCACCCACCGATTGTTTATGCGCGTTCGTAAAGCATCGTGCAGACGGTGTTCTGTGACTGATCGGGCAGGGGCAGTTTGCCTGCGCGGTACAGCAGATACGGAATGGCGTTGGGGGCATAGAAACGGGATGCGGCAAATTCCTTTTCCGCACGGTCAAGATCAGCGGGAAGACGCGGAAAGACAAAATCATAATAGGACTTTGCAAGACCGTCGCCGCAGATCGCCGTAATCTCGGGTAAAAGCACGGTTTGGGTCAGCGACTGATAAGCGTCAGACTGCACTTGGGTAAAGCAGGGAATCTGCATATGAACGTGGCCGTTCCGCATCTCTGCCATACCCATTTCGATGATACGGGTCAGCATCATGCGTTCGGTTTCGTTTTCGGACACACCCTCGCGTGCCTGTTTTGCGGCGGAGGAGAGCTGTTCGACGGTCCGCACATCGAAATCCCGATAACCCGTGAGAATCGGGGGGTCAAACTGTCGGAGAAAGGCGGTATCACATCCAAAGTGCTTTCCCGCACAGCCGCCGGAATACCGGATGTAGTCATACAGCGGTTCCTCCATACTGACGCAGGCTTCCGCGATTGCTTGATCAGACCAGGAGGCATCAATCCAATGGCGGCTTCCGTCTCCGCGCAGAGGGGTCGTGCCGTGTATCGGGAGACTGTACTCGACCATATAGTCATGAGCCGCGGCGGTGATGAAATCCCAGCGCAGAAGCGTTTCATCCGCGTCACAGCCAAGAAAACCGAGTGCACGGATATCATCGAGATGGCGGGTGATGACCGTATCGATCGCATCGGCAAGCGGCGTGAACAGCTGCATTTCAAACTGCTTCTGCGATGAGAGGAACGATGCATCGCGGATGAAGAATGTTGTGCGGTATTTGCCTGCGGTCTTTTTCAGATATCCCATCATGCAGAGATCGGCGAGCTTTTCTTCGATGTAGACGGCGGCGACACCGATGGTTTCACAAATGTCCTCCACGGGGAGAGCGCGATCGGCACAGGCGATGCAGATGTTCTGCGTCATCAAATCGTTGCGCAGACCGTACAACGAGCCGTTGTTTGCATTGCCGGAAAAATATACAGTCAGGCGACGCGGTGTGTAAAGGTTGTTTTCCATTTCGATTTGCTCCTTTATGATGTTTCTGGATTCGGAGAGATGCCAGCGGACGGTTGCGGGAGAAATTCCGAGCTTCGATGCGATGTCATTGCCGCTTCTGTTCTCAAAATAGAACATCGTTGTGATCTGACGGCGCAATTGCGACAGATTCATCACCTTGCGGCGAAGCACGGCATATAATTCTTTCTGCAGGACGGCTTCCTCGGGCGTGTCGGCACCGTCGGGTGTGTCGGAAAGGGATTCATCGGGGCACATCTGCCAATACCGCTTTTCGCGCCGATAGAAATTTGACCAAGCATAGCGGCAGACACGGTATACATAGGCATCGAGATCACCGATTTCCCGGGGATCTTTTTGGATGCGGAACAGGTCAAGCAGAATGTTCTGCGAAAGATCCTCCGCATCCTGCACATTGTGGGTTTTGGCATAAGCAAAGCCGTAAATCTTTTTTGCATAGGCGGCAAGTGTCAAATCGTCCATACATACTCTCCTTTCATTGGTTTCTGAATTGCAATTCATAATATATAGCAGGAGCTGAATCGGATTTGTTGGTGAAATCTTGAAAATTTCCGAATATATTTGAAAATTTTGTGCGGTGCTGGCACGATGCATAAACGGCGGCAAATACGGCAATCCTATTTTTGCATTCCCAAAGGAATACGAATAGGAGAGATAGCATGAACAATATGATTGACCGAATTGCCCTGATTCTGACGGTTGTCGGTGCACTCAACTGGGGTACCATCGGCATTTTCCGTTACGATCTCGT
>JAZQWK010000003.1:0-3172 GCA_045632325.1 Eubacteriales bacterium | reverse complement strand
ATGTGCACGGGTCTCGGCGGTGACGGCGGGAGCAGCATCGGCTTCTGCCGCGCGAGCCTGTGCGGTGGGAGCAAGGAGAATCAGGATTGCGGCGACGGACGCGGTGATCCGTCGTCGGAGTCGTTTTCGGATATCTGTGTGCTTTGTTTTCATATCGTTGGTTCCTTTCTTTTTTCGTTTGTCGGATGGCAGAGAAGTGACGGAATGAACGAACTGCCAAATTTCCTGTCGTGGATGGAAGTGAACACTTCGGTTTCCATTATACAGCATTTCACACGAGCATGCAACCCACAATATTCGGCAAAAAAGGAAAAATCAGGCAAAATCAGAGGAGTTGTCCGCTTGACAAAACGGATTCCCTGCGTTATAATAATGTCAGAAGCAAACTCCGATCTCACAACGAAACATATTGAAATATCTATGAAAAATCAAGCAATTTTAAGCGAAATTACAGCACCGCTTCTGTACTGGTATCAGGGAGCGGCACGAGATCTGCCGTGGCGGCGAGACCCGTCACCGTACCATGTGTGGATTTCGGAAATCATGCTCCAGCAGACACGCGTGGAAGCGGTCAAAGGCTATTATGCGCGCTTTCTTGAGGCGTTCCCGACCGTGCAGGCATTGGCGGAAGCCGATGATGATGCGCTCAATAAGGTCTGGCAGGGTCTTGGCTATTACAGCCGTGCGCGGAATCTCAAAAAAGCGGCAATCCGACTGGTCGAAGCGTTCGGCGGCGAACTGCCTGCTGATCATGCGGCACTGTTGTCACTGCCCGGCATCGGCGCGTATACCGCAGGTGCGATCGGCTCGATTGCCTTCGGGCTTCCGACACCTGCCGTGGACGGCAACGTGCTGCGCGTCGTGACACGTCTGTGCGCCGACGGTTCCGACATTATGAAGCAGACGACCAAAGATGACGTCACGTCTGCACTTGCCGAGATCTACCCGCGGACACCCGAGGAAGCGGCAATGATGACGCAGGCGCTGATGGAGCTTGGTGCGACTGTCTGTGTCCCGAACGGTGCGCCGCACTGCGCGGAGTGTCCGCTGGCATCACTGTGCCGTGCACACGCTGACGGAGACGAACTTCATTATCCGAACAAGCCGCCGAAAAAGGGAAGAACGATCGTCGACAAAACGGTTTTCCTTTTGCTGTGCGGCGACCGTTATGCCATCCGCAAGCGTCCCGACAAAGGGCTGTTATCGGGCCTGTGGGAATTTCCGTCGACGGATGCGGTGTTGGACGAGCAGGAAGCGGTAACCTATTTGCGGGACTGCGGTTTCGCCGTCGATTCGATTGAGCGGATCCCCGATGCCAAGCATATTTTTACGCACATTGAGTGGCAGATGCGGGGATATGCCGTGCGTGTCACGGAGAAATTGCCCGCGTTTGTTTGGGCAGATGTGGAGGAAATCCGTGACGTCTACAGCATCCCGAGTGCATTCAAGGCGTTTTTGGCGCGTCTCTGAATATGGAACAACAAAAAGAAAGGAAATACAAAACCATGATGATCAAGGAATATTCCGTGTCCGACTATCGCGGATACGAAAGAATCGATTTTCAATTTGCCGGTCACAATGCCGTTGTGATCTTCCCCAAGGAAGCCCGTGCGGACGGCGCGTGGGTCTGGCGTGCGGAATTTCTCGGTGCGTTTGACTCCGTAGACGTCGAAATGCTGCGCCGCGGATGGTATCTCGTCCACTATTCGATCTCCAATATGTTCGGTTCACCTGCTTCGGTCGCGCTGATGAAGGCATTTTACGACTTTGTTGTTCCCGCGTTCAGTCTGAACGCGAAGTGCGATATTTTCGGTTTTTCTCGCGGAGGTCTTTACTCGTTCAACTTTACCTGCGCGCATCCCGAATGTGTTTCCGTGCTGTATCTCGACGCGCCCGTGCTTGATATGCGCGACTGGCCGTGCGACGATCGGTACGAGGGCGGCTTTGACTACAACGAATGCCCGAAGCAGTACGGCATGACGCGCGAGGAATTTTTTGCACGCCGCGATCTGCAGCCCGTTGACCGCATCTATGCGTTGATGGATACCGGCGTTGCTGTTGCACTTGTCGCAGGAGACTCCGATGTTGTCGTTGAGTTCCGCCGCAACGGCAGACGGCTGTGCGATGCACTGTATTCCGCAGGTTACGATTACATGGAAATCGTAAAGCCCGGCTGTGACCACCATCCGCACAGCGTTGACGATCCGACGCCCGTGGCTGATTTTATCGCATCGCACCGATAAGAAAACGGAAACAGGAAAAAACTGATAAAATCATCACGAAAATCCGATTTTTCCAAAAGAAAATCTTGTTTTTCCCTTTACAATCGGGTGGAAATATGATATAATAATTAGGAATCCGGATAAATATTTGCGGATGCTTTTCCGATCAGATATTTATACTGAATATTTTTTAGGAGGATACACTCACATGGCAAGAAAGAAAATATCCATGGACGGTAACCAGGCTGCCGCTCACGTAAGCTACGCGTTTACTGAAGTTGCAGGTATTTACCCGATCACTCCGTCCTCCCCTATGGCTGACTACGTAGACCAGTGGTCCGCACAGGGTCTGAAGAACATTTTCGGCACTCAGGTTAAGGTCGTCGAAATGCAGTCTGAAGCAGGTGCTGCAGGTACCGTTCACGGTTCTCTCGCTGCAGGTGCTCTGACTACCACTTACACCGCATCCCAGGGTCTTCTTCTGATGATCCCGAACATGTACAAGATCGCAGGTGAACTTCTTCCCTCCGTCTTCCACGTTTCCGCTCGCTGCGTTGCATCCCACGCGCTGAACATCTTCGGTGACCACTCCGACGTTTACGCATGCCGCCAGACCGGTTTCGCTATGATGGCTGGTTCCAACCCGCAGGAAGTCATGGACCTCGGTGCTGTCTGTCACCTGGCAGCAATCAAGGGCCGCGTCCCGTTCATCAACTTCTTCGACGGTTTCAGAACTTCTCATGAAATCCAGAAGATCGAAGCTTGGGACTTTGAAGACCTGAAGGAAATGACCGACATGGATGCAGTTGCTGCATTCCGTGCACACTCCCTCAACCCCGAACATCCCGCTCTCCGCGGTTCCGCTGAAAACGGCGACATCTTCTTCCAGCACAGAGAAGCTTGCAACAAGTTCTACGATGCACTTCCTGCAGTTGTTGAAGAATACATGG
>JAZQWK010000002.1:0-1920 GCA_045632325.1 Eubacteriales bacterium | reverse complement strand
ACAAGGATGGCTACGGCTGCCACAAGGCTCACCACGACCTGCACACCACCTATAAGGCTGGCAAAAAGTTCTAATGAACTTTTTCAAAAATTCTGATTGAATTTTTCAAAGATCCCGTTCTCATGAGCGGGGTCTTTTTTTGCCCGATGATGCAATGCTCTCCTTTTTTGTAGGGGAGAACCACCAATCGCCCGCCGATTAAAAAAATGCATTTGTATATTATTGCGGCGAATGACCACCATTGAGACAAATATACAGAAAACAAATGCTTCACCTAAAAACGGTATCTTAAATGCGGTTGCGGTCGATTCGTGAATCGACCCTACACCGTTTTGTGACATCAACACGTAACATCAATACGTAACATCAACATGATTGAAAATTCCCAAAACCTCATTGACAATTCTGCCCGGGCGTGTTATAATGAAACGAATACAACGCTCGTTTATGAGAGGAGAACACCAATGCAAAACAAATACAACCCGCCCTACCTCGGTGCTGCGTACTATCCCGAGGACTGGCCCGAATCCGAAATGCTCTACGACATCAAAATGATGAAGGAAGCAGGCATCACCGTCGCCCGCATCGGCGAATTTGCGTGGAAGAAGATGGAGCCGCTGCCCGGAAAGTACGATTTCACATGGCTGCATCGCGTCGTCGATGCGCTTGCGGAAAACGGCATTGCCACCGTTATGGGTACACCGACCGCAACGCCGCCGAAGTGGCTGTCGAACCTCTATCCCGACGTCATGTCCGTCAACGCACAGGGTATCCCCGCATCCCACGGCGGTCGCCGCCACTGCTGCTCCAACAATCCGCATTACCAAGACTACTCCGCACGCATCGTCGAGGCGATGGCAAAGGAATTCGGCAGCGATGAAAACATCATCGGATGGCAGATCGACAACGAAATTTATGCATGGGACGGCTGCTGCTGCCCGCACTGTCTCGGTCTGTTCCGTGAAATGCTGCGCGAAAAGTACGGCACGATTGATGCACTGAACGAAGCGTGGAACCTGAATCTGTTCAGCCAGGCGTACGAGGATTTCGCCGAAATTCCCGCACCGATCAACGCATGGCACAACCCGCATCTGAAGCTCGAATGGCTCAATTTCGCCAACAACAGCCACATCGATTACGTTCATATGCAGGCAGATATCCTGCACAAATACGTCACGACGGGCGCACCGATCGGTACCGACACGATGCCCTTCAACGGCATGAATTATCGCCGTCTGAACGAAAAGCTCGATATCGTCCAGTTCAATCACTACAACGAAATCCACAACGAGTGGGAATGTTGTCTGTGGTTTGATTATCTGCGCGGTATGCGCGAGCACCCGTTCTGGAACACCGAAACGCAGACCTGCTGGAACGGCTCTACCGACATCGGTCAGTCGATCAAGCCCGACGGCTGGTGCCGCGTGAACTCCTTCCTGCCCGTCGCGCTCGGCGGTGAGGCAAATATGTACTGGATCTGGCGCACCCACTGGGCAGGTCACGAGCTGTCCCACGGCTCCGTCCTCGATGCCTCCGGCAGACCCATGATGTCGTTCGGCGAGGTACAGGACACGTCCAAGCTGCTTGCCGACAACGCAGAATTTTTGAACAACACCCGCGTCAAATCGGAAGTTGCAATGCATTATACATCTCTGAACTGGAATATGCACATCACCCAGACGATGGTCGCAGGTGCCGGCAATGACCGTATTCCGCCGTTCTACAAGGCACTGTCCGATTGCGGTGTCCGTGTTGACGTCATTGATGGTGAAGAACCGCTCGACGCCTACAAGGTGCTCGTATCGCCGCTCATGATGACGCTGGAAGAAGGCGACCTTCCCGCGCGCATTGCAGAATGGGTCAAAGCAGGCGGTATCTGGATCGTCGGACCGCTGTCCGATATCCGCACCGACATCGGCG
>JAZQWK010000001.1:0-3316 GCA_045632325.1 Eubacteriales bacterium | reverse complement strand
GGATTATCAGCTGTCCCAGTGGCGTTTGATGCACATCGGTGCACAGCCCGTCCCGCCGTCTCTGATCCGCCGCTGGCAGACAGTCTTCCCGGGTCAGGCATACGACACCAACTACGGCCTGTCTGAGTCCATCGGTCCCGCCTGCGTCCACCTCGGTGTGGAAAACATCCACAAGGTCGGTGCGATCGGTAAAGCAGGCTACGGCTGGGAAGTCAAGATCGTCGATGAAGACGGCAATCCCGTTGCAAAGGGTGATGTCGGCGAACTCTGCGTCAAGGGTCCCGGCGTCATGATCTGCTACTACAACGACGAAAAGGCAACTGCGGAGACGCTGCACGACGGCTGGCTCTATACCGGCGATATGGCAGAAGAAGACGAAGACGGCTTCATTTATTTGGTTGACAGAAAGAAGGACGTCATCATCACGGGCGGTGAAAACCTGTATCCCGTTCAGATCGAAAACCACATCCGCCGTCATGAAGCGGTCAAGGACGTTGCCGTCATCGGTCTGCCGCACGCAAGACTCGGTGAAATCGCGGCGGCAATCATTGAAGTCCGCGAGGACATGACGCTGACCGAGGAAGAAATCGCTGATTTCTGTTCCTCCATGCCGCGCTACAAGCGTCCGCGCACCTACATCTTCGCAAAGGTTCCGAGAAATCCCACCGGCAAGATCGAAAAGCCGAAGCTGCGTGAGATTTACTGCGGCACGTCGCTGGTTGAACAGCAGATTAAGAATTAAAGCATCATCGGTTTTGAAAAGATTTAGCGGGCGATTCGTGAATCGCCCCTACGTCAATACCGTATACAGAGAGGAAATATATATATGAAACAGCTTATGATCGGCAACGCGGCGGTCGCACGCGGTGCATACGAAGCGGGTGTCCGCGTCGTATCCTCGTACCCCGGCACGCCGAGTACGGAAATTACGGAAGTTATGGCGACCTTCCCTGCAGAAGACGTCTACGTCGAATGGGCGCCCAATGAAAAAGTCGCGGCAGAGGTTGCCATCGGTGCATCCATCGGCGGTGCACGCGCGATGACCTGCTGCAAGCACGTCGGTCTGAACGTCATGGCAGACCCGATCTTTACCGCATCCTACACGGGTGTCGGCGGCGGTCTCGTCATTGCCGTTGCGGACGATCCCGGCATGCACTCCTCCCAGAACGAACAGGACTCCCGCCACTATGCAGAAGCGTCCAAGCTTCTGATGCTGGAGCCTGCCGATTCCGGCGAATGTCTGGCATACACCAAGGCTGCTTACGCACTGTCCGAGCAGTTTGACACGCCCGTCCTGCTCCGCCTGTCCACCCGCGTTTCTCACTCCCAGAGCCTGATTGAGGTATCTGACCGCGAAAACGCACCGCTGAAAGACTACGAAAAGAACATCCCCAAATACGTCATGATGCCCGCAAACGCACGCGGCCGTCACGTCGTCGTGGAAGATAGAATCGCTTCCCTCGTCAAGTTTGCGGAAACCTCCGACCTCAACACCGTCACCTATACCGACAAGACCGTCGGCGGCAAGAAGATCGGTGTCATCACTGCAGGTGTCTCCGATATGTACGCACATGAAGCACTCGGCGACAACGTCAGCTACTGCAAGCTCGGTATGGTCTACCCGCTGCCCGTCGATCTGCTGAAGAACTTCGCCGCAAAGTGCGATGAAGTCTACGTCATCGAAGAACTCGATCCGTTCATCGAAAACCATTGCAAGACGCTCGGTCTGAACGTCCACGGCAAGGACGTCTTCACGCTGCTTGGCGAATATACGCCCGCAATGATTGCAAAGGCAATTCTCGGTGAGGATATGCCCGCGCACGCATCCATCGATGCCATCCCGCAGAGACCGCCCGTCATGTGTGCAGGCTGTCCGCACAGAGGCACCTTCTATGTCCTCAAGAAGCTCGGCCTGACCGTTTCCGGCGACATCGGTTGCTACACCCTCGGTGCCGTTGCTCCGCTTGCTTCCGTTGACACGACCATCTGTATGGGTGCGTCCGTTTCTGCGGCACTCGGCATGGCAAAGGCACGCGGCAACGACTTTGCAAAGAAGCTCGTTTCCGTCATCGGTGACTCCACGTTCATGCACTCCGGCATCACGGGTCTGATCGACATCGTCTACAACAAGGGCATCAACACCGTTATCATTCTCGACAACTCCATCACCGGTATGACCGGTCACCAGGATAATCCCACCACAGGCAAGACCATCCGCGGCGAGGCGGCTCGTCAGGTCGACCTGGAAGCACTCTGCCATGCATGCGGCATCGATTGGGTCAAGGTTGCCGATCCGTTTGACACCAAGGCGTTTGAAGCCGTTGTCAAGGAAGCGTGCGCACTCGAAGCACCCGCTGTCGTCATTGCACAGCGTCCGTGCGCGCTGCTCAAGACCGTTAAGTATACCGGTCACTGCGAAATTTCCGACGACTGCCGCAAGTGCGGTATGTGTCTGAAGCTCGGCTGTCCCGCCATCTCCAAAAAGGATGACGGCACGATCGTCATCGATGAAAACCAGTGCAACGGATGCGGTCTGTGCGTCGGCGTCTGCCCGTTCCACGCAATTAACAAGATCGAAGACTAAGGAGGTACGGCAAAAATGAAGACTACTACGAACATTATGATCGTCGGTGTCGGCGGTCAGGGCACTCTGCTTGCCAGCCGTATTCTCGGCAATGCCCTCATTCACGAAGGCTACGACGTCAAGGTCTCCGAAGTCCACGGCATGAGCCAGCGCGGCGGTTCCGTCGTTACCTACGTCAAATACGGCGACAAGGTCTGGTCCCCGATCATCGGCGAAGGTGAAGCTGATATCATCCTCGCATTTGAACAGCTCGAAGCGTACCGCGCACTGCCCTATCTGAAGGACGGCGGCGTTGTCGTCACGGGTACCCAGTGTATCGATCCGATGCCCGTCATCACGGGTGCGGCAAAGTATCCCGAAAATCTCTGCGAAAAGATCGCCGCACAGGCAAATCTGATCTCCGCAGACGCCATTGCCATGGCAAAGGAAGCAGGCACCATCAAGGCGGCAAACGTCGTTCTGATCGGTATTCTCGCACACCGCACGAACATCCCCTACGAAACATGGGTTGAAGTTCTGAAGACCACCGTCCCGCCGAAGTTCCTCGATGTCAATCTGATGGCGTTTGACATGGGTTGGAATCATCAGTAATCGGGAGGTACGCCATGGAATTCCAATTTTCCGATAAACTCCGCGAGATGAAGCCCTCGGCGATCCGTGAGATCTTCAAGAGCCTCGGTACGCCCGGTGCCATCTCCTTTGCAGGCGGCAACCCTGCACCCGAATCCTTCC